>JBGPIL010000162.1:0-5049 GCA_041484905.1 Nitrospiria bacterium | reverse complement strand
CGCGGCCGCCATCGGCTTCGTCATCGGCCAATTCATCTCGACGGTGGTCCGATGAGCCCAAAACAAGCGATGGCCCCCGCCGTGCCGGTGGCTGTGGTGACACTGGGCTGCCCCAAGAACCAGGTCGACTCCGAAATCATGCAGGGGCTTTTAACCCGCGAAGGCTTCCGGTTGGTGGACGAGCCGGCTCAGGCCAAAGTGCTGGTCGTCAACACCTGCGGTTTTATCGATGCGGCGAAGGAAGAATCGGTCGATACACTCCTCCGCCTAGCCAAATTCAAGAAAACGGGCAAGTGCCAGCTCCTCATCGCGGCCGGCTGCCTCGCGCAGCGCTATCCGGACGAACTGATCAAGGAGATTCCCGAGCTGGACGGCGTCGTTGGTACCGGCGATTTTCATCGGATCGCTGAACTGTGCCGGGAACGATTGCAACCGAGCCGTCGGGGACAGATTTCAAATCTGTCCCCGGTTTCACTTACTGACCATATGGCCTTTCTCTACGATGCCGCCACGCCGCGTCATAGGATTGGCCCCAAGCATTCCGCCTATGTGAAGGTGGCGGAAGGCTGCAATTATCGTTGCTCCTTCTGCGCGATTCCGTCGTTTCGTGGTGATCTGAAGAGCCGATCGATTGACTCGGTCGCGCAGGAAGTCGAGCAGCTCGCGGCCGAAGGGGTCAAGGAGATCAACCTCATCGCCCAGAGCCTGACGAGTTACGGCTGGGACTGGCGGTCCAATGGGACGGCACCGGTCAAAGACGACAAGCCGCTCCTGCAGCTCATCGACCGGCTGACGGTCATTGGCGGCGTGGAGTGGGTCCGGCTCTTCTACACCTATCCGACCGACCTGACCGACGGCCTGATCGACCGGCTGGCTTCAGCTCCGAAGCTCTGCCGCTATGTCGACCTGCCCTTGCAGCATATCAACGACCGGATTCTCAAGGCGATGAACCGGAAGGGCAAGCGGAAAGAGATCGAACAGTTGATCGCGAAACTACGCAAGCGCATTCCCGATCTGTCGCTGCGGACGACGTTCATCGTGGGGTTTCCTGGTGAAGGCGATGCGGAGTTTGAAGAGCTCCGCAGCTTCGTCTCCGACATCGGCTTCGACCGGATCGGGATCTTCACCTATTCGCCGGAAGACGGCACAACAGCCCTGCCGTTGGGCGATCCGGTGGCGGCGGAGGTGAAAACCGAACGGCAGAAACAGTTATTGGAATTGCAGGAAACGATCGCGTTAGAACGGCAACAGGCCTTCATCGGCCGAACGCTCACGGTGCTGATCGATGAACCGTCTGAACTGGAGGGTGTGAAGTGGGAAGGCCGCCACCAGGGCCAGGCGCCGGAGATCGATGGTGTGGTGCTGATCGAAGAAGGCCCTTCAGATCTTCAGCCCGGCCGGATGGTCGGGGTCGAAATAACCGACACAGTCGGGTATGACCTTATCGGCGACGTCACGCCCTCGTAGGGGCGACCCGACGGGTCGCCCCTGCAGGATATCCCCGTGTGAATTTGCGTGATCGACGGCCATATGGCACAATAGACGAACAAATGGCTGGTCCTTCCATCAAGAAACGATCCTCTCGTTCCCCCTATCCCGCGTACCGCAGGTACATGGCCCGGGCTGACAAATCAGGCCGGGCCTGGCGGCGCCGACAAGCCAAATTGCCGATTGAGCAGAAACTCGCTATTGTCGTAGAGCTGCAAACATTGAATTATGAGATCGGGCGCGCCCAGGGGGAGGATCGCCCTCTGCCGTGGGGCATGGCTTCGTGATCGAAACCGCGCTGCAACGCATCGAGGAGGCTCGGCGCCAGGGCATCATCGCAACTACGCCATCGGCGGTGAACAAGCGAAGCCTGACAACGATTTTCCGGCGACATGGCTTGCTGCGGAAATGGCAATCGTTTCAGAAGCGAATGGCTCAATGATTTCTTTGCTGAGTCAGGTGTGACGGGATGGAAAATGTCGTATTGCAAGACCTGACCCCAGTGGTTCAATGTTTTCATTTATTGAATTGGCAATCGCATCAAACCAATTTACTTTTTCTGCAATCCCTTCCTTTATTTTTTCAATTTCATTGCAGGACAAATTTCTGCCTAGCTGCTGTTGGGCCACTGTTTGGATATCCTCTATTGATAGTTGGTAAATTATTTTGTTTTTCATTTTAGTGTGCCTCATGGTATGGGCTCGGTAGCTCAAGAACAAAAAATATTTTGACGATGCCAAAGAATCGCATTGATATGCGGATACAGACTATTTTGCTTGGGCAGACTTATTTTAGAGCCGGTTCTCAGGAAACCCCGCAACACATCAAAGTCGCCGATACGACCTTGATCGGCTGGCAGCGCGTGAATTTTTGCTGATACCTCGATACTAAAATCTTGCCGTAGAGTAAACCAACCGACATCTAACGCCCAGTGGTGAAGGTGGCATAACGCAAGTCCATTCCAAATGTCATCTTTGCCGTGGTGGCGATGCGGCACAATGTGTGCGGCTTCCACTTCCCATCCAACAGAATTAGGCGAACTGATTTTTAATCCACAAGCAGAGCAGCAGTAATCGTAAGATTCAATAATTGCTTGGCGAAATCCTCGATCTCGTAGAAGCGACTCTCTCGTTATTTTATGAGCTCTCTTGTTGGTATCAATGGGGTTGTAGTTTTCGATTTGCTCGGTTTTTTCGAGTTTGTTTTTAATTTTCTCTACTTCGTAGGTTCTAATCGGTAGATTAATTTTCTGATCGGTTGGTATATTTGCTAATTTTAAAGCTCGATCGATTCCATTCTCGGTCAACATCCATTCCCTTTTCTGAGTAAGCTTCATTGTTTGAGTGGGATGTGAGAGAAGCATTTGTTTCGCCGCTTCTGCTGCTGACCGATATAACAATCTGTGCCATGCAGGGAATCTCTTGACCCGGTTTTCTTTGCGAACAATAGTTTGCATGGAAGCGGTACGTTGCGCTTTTGTCAGCTCCAATTCATCAGCGATTTCATTACAAAATTCCTGATTTTCCGCACCAAATTCTTTAATGACCCCATTATGCTTCAATAAGGCTAGTAATAGCGCTTGAATGACTTTCTCTCGTGGTGGTAAGGCTAATTGCTCGAAGGTTTTCTTCTCGTAACTCATATGGATTTGGAGAAAGTCTTGCTGAGGGAAGTTACGCTATTTCTATCTTTCTCGATGAACGATCTCATGCTGATCGCTGTGAAATATAGGGTTGTGCTTTGTGCATTGCGCCGTAGGTTAATTGTTAATTAGGCGATAGTGTAGCGTAAAAGGGAGAAAATCTCTAGGAGTAGTTTTTCAGAAGTGGAAAGGGTTGGTTTTGCATTGCAATCCCCACGAGGTAGTACATTGTCGCTAGTGTAGCAAAATAGGAGGATTGCAATGGGAAGGGATAAAACAGGTCGGCCGTGCTCAGGCGGGTTTTGCCTTTGAGGTCTTCACCACCCCAATCAGCCGATTCCCTTCATCCAACCCATCCACCGTCGCGCCGAGCGCCAGCATCTCTTCCAGATAGCGGACGGCCTCCTTGGTGATCACCTCGCCGGGGGTGAGGACGGGGATGCCGGGCGGATAGACGGTGACCGTCTCGGCGCTGATCCGGTCGATGCCGGAGTGCAGGTCGACTTGTTCGTGGTCGCCGAGAAACGCCTCCTGCGGGCTGATCCGCCATTCATCGCTTAACGTTGGGATTGAAATCGGTTGGAACCGCCCCGTTTGTCCCTTGCGCCCCTGTTCGGCGGCGATCTCCTTGAGCGCGTCGACTAAACGGTTCAGGTCGTCCTTCCGGTCGCCGATGCTGATGATGACAAGGACGTGAAAGGGATCGGCCATCTCCACCTGGATGCCGAAGCGGGTATTCAGAATCTGTGACACCTGATAGCCGGTGAGCCCAAGGCCGCTCACGCCGATCGTCAATTTGGTGACGTCCAGATCACCCATGCGGGCGAAAAGGGAGGCGGTGATGTCCTCGCGGCTGAAGCAGGTGACGCCGCCGATTTTGTTGATCCGGGCGCGGGCCTCCTCGGCCAGCGTGATCGCCTTGTCCAGCAGCTTGTGCCCTTCGGTCGCCATCTGCATCCGGGCCAGGTCGAGCGAAGCCATCAATATATATGATGGGCTGGTCGTCTGGACCATCCGGAGGACGCGCGCGAGCATCGCCATGTCGATCCGGCCGGCCCTCGCGTGCAAAATCGACGCCTGGGTCATCCCGCCCACGATTTTGTGCACACTCTGCACGCACAGGTCGGCGCCGGCCTGGACGGCGGACGTCGGCAGGCCGGGATGGAAGGAGAGGTGCGGCCCGTGGGCTTCGTCGACCAGGACGGTCAGGCCTTTCTCATGGGCGTAGGCGATGATCGGGACGAGATCGGCGCAGATGCCGTAATAGTTCGGGCTGGTCAGCACGATCCGCCTGGCTTCCGGATGGGCGTCGATCGCCCTTTTGACGCCGTCGACGGTCACGTTCAGCATGAGATTGAGGTTCGGATCGAAGGCGGGATCGAAGAAGATCGGCCGCGCGCCGGAAAGGATCAGCCCGGCGATAATTGATTTGTGGGCGTTGCGGGCGACGAGCACCTGGTCGCCGGGGCGGCAGGTGGAAAGGATCATGGCGTGGTTGCCGCCGGTCGTGCCGTTGACGAGGAAGAACGACCGGTCGGCGCCGTAGGCCTTGGCCGCGAGGGCCTGCGCCTCCTTGATCACGCCCTTCGGCTTGTGGAGTGAATCGACCTCGTCCAGCGTCGTCAGGTCGATCGAGAAGATCTTGGGGCCGACGAATTTCCTGAACCGGGTGCTGATCCCCTTGCCGCTCTTGTGGCCGGGCGTATGAAACGAGATTTTTTTGCTCTCCGCCAGGGCCACCATGGCGTCGAACAGCGGTGTCCGGAGCTGTTCTTCCAGGTCCAGTTTGGGCAGGGGATGGGGAACGGACTCGGATCCGGCGCCGGAGATGGCGGGATCGCTTGCGTTGCCGCTCATGAGTTCTTTAATGATAGGTAAAGAGGGGCTGATTGTCTTCAATGATGCGGTCGAACTGCTCG
>JBGPIL010000161.1:0-5071 GCA_041484905.1 Nitrospiria bacterium | reverse complement strand
TGATGGCGTGGTGTTTGGCCAGCGAGTCGCAGACCCAGACACATTGCATGCAGCCCTTGCACCGGTCGACGGAAACGAACGCCGTGTTCCTGATCTTGTCGTACTGGATCGTGTTGGCTTCGGGACAGTACTGGGTGCACAACGTGCACTTGGTCTTCCCGCAAATTTCCGAATCAATATTCGCAACAAGATACATCCGCCCCCCCTTAGACGTGCGCGCTGGCCGGCGAGGTGAGCTTTCCCATCACCCAGCCCTTCTCGATCGCGTAATCCCACCCGGCCTTGACGGTCGCCATGTTCTTTTCCATCAGTTCCTGCTTGTGTTTGAACTTTCGCTCCACCACCGAGTCCAGCGCGGCCGTGCCGCCCGACACCACAAACCCTTTGCCCAGAAAACGCTCTTTGACCGCCTTGTCCAGCGCCTCCAGATTGGTCAATTGAGTAATGGCCGAGATCGCGCCGACAATCGCCATGTTGGTGGACAGATCGGTGCCGGCCGTCTCAATGGCCAGCAGCGTGGCCGGAAAGGTGTAGGTCTTCACACCGATCCGGTCCAGCTCCTTCTGCTCGTCCGGCGGCAGGAGAATCGGATCGCGGCTGTTCACCAGAATAATGCCGTTCTCCTTAATGCCGTAGTGGAAGGGGTTGGTGTAGGACTTGCCATGGGTGATGACCTGCGGGTGGAAGACGGTGATGATGTGCGGAAACATGATCTCCCCGATCTCGTAGATCGGATCATCGGAGATCCGCACATAGCTTTCCACCGGCGCCATCCGCTTCTCGGACCCGTAGAAGGGCACGATCGTGCTTTCTCCGCCGGCATTGATCACGGCGGTCGACAGAATGTGAGAGGCCGTCACCACACCCTGACCGCCGACGCCCGCCATTCTGACGTTGTATTTCATGCCTTGATCTCCTTGCCGGTCGATGCGGGTTCGGGAATCGCCTTCGCCTTATATTCCGCATAGCCCCATTTGTCGGCCAGATACTGTTTGGCCTCGTCGGTGATGTACTCCTGGAACTGATAGCGGTCCTTTTCGACGTTGTTGGCGTCTTCCATCACCTTGTCGGTCGGAATGGCGTACTCGATGTTGCAGGAGGTGTAGGCCTGAATGTAGGTCGGGCCCACTTCCCGCGCAATGAGCACCGCCTTTTTGATCACGCTCTCGACGCGCCGGGGATTATTCGGCACCACCGTCGCCACATAGACGCAACCGGCCGTCTTGGCCAATTGGGGCATGTCGATCTTGTCGAATTTCTTGCCCAGCGGCGCCATCTTCAGGACCGAGCCCCGCGTGGTCATGCCGCTTTCCTGCCCGCCGGTGTTGCCATAGACCTCGTTGTCCAACATGATCGTGGTAAACTTCTCCCGGCGAAACCAGGAATGCATCATCATCGAAAAACCGATATCGGCCAGGCCGCCGTCGCCAGCCATCACCACCACATCCTTGGGCTTGTCCGGAAAGCGCAGCATCAGGCCCCGTTTCAACCCGCTGGCCACCGCGTTGGTATCACCGTAATTGCCATAGACGAAGGGGATCATCGCCTGCGAAATCGCCAGCCGGCCGCAGCCGGCGGTGCCAACCGTGATCGTGTCTTCAGGATTCGGGAAGGCGATGATGGCCAGCCGGATGAACAGCGTCATCGCGCAGCCGGCGCACATGGGGTGCTCTTCCAGCGCCTCTTTGAACGTCCCCATCTGGGAGACGGAGACCTTCTTGCCGAAGGGGCCGTGCTCGACAAAATCCCGGTACTCCTTCGCAATATATTTCTCAAACCCCGGCGAGACTTTTACATAATCTAGGCTCATCGATTGGCCTCCTCAAATATCAACATTTACAGTCTGTTGCGACCCTTCTATTGTGCGTTGAGATCATCAGGCCGTTTGTCGTACTTTGTCAAGGTATCTGCCACTATAGCTGACGCTTTTACGGTTTGTCAATTGGAAAGGTTGGCGGAACCCGCGGATTCAACGATTCGATCAACCGTGGCAAAATCACGCCGCTGGCCGGCCCATTTCCCGCCCCGAACCAGCCCCCTAACCGGCCATCACAGCAGGCCATTCGGCATCATAGTGCCCGCCTCGAATCTCTTCAAGACGGGCCGTCAATAAGGGCGGAACCGGCTGTGACCGGCCCACCGCCCTGTGGGCGAAAAGCCCGACACGCTGCGGGGCGATGCCGGCATCGCAGACCGTCGCGCAGAGACCGCACATAATGCAGGTCGTGTAGCGTTCGGCGGCGTCTTGAAAATCGTCCGCCGTTGATCGGCGAACCATGGCACGGGCATCAATCCCCTGCGGGCAGACCCAGTTGCAGGCCATGCAATTGGTGCAACGACGGGCTTCGGGATAGAATTTGGCGAGTTGTTCCTTGGTCGGCCGCAAATCCTGAAGCGTGTAGGATGCAGGAGCCTTTGCGGGTGGTGGAGGTGGCATAAAGGTAAAGGCCATCCCCTCCTCTATGAGTGTTTGGCAGGCCAAACCGGTCTTGATGGTGGGATCAGCCCCGATCCGATAGGAGAAAACGCAGGCCCCACAACTGCCGCCGAGGCAGCCGATCCCCCGGATCGGCCGCTCTCCCGCATACCAGAGCGCCTGTACCGCCGTGATGGCGGGAGGGACCCGGCAGGAACGATCGTTGATCGTAATTGCAATCACTGGAAAAAGGGGACAGGCTACTTTTTCTTGATCGAATACACCAGCAATGAATGAAAAAAGTAGCCTGTCCCCTTTTTAGCGGTAACTCTCGCCCTCGGACGGGAACCGGCCCGCCTCGACATCGGCCTTGAATTTTCTCACCGCTTCCACCGCGGTCACGCGAAGATCGGCATAGCGACGCACAAACGTTGGCGTCCGGTCGCCGGAGAGGCCGACCAGGTCGTGAAAGACCAGCACCTGGCCGTCGCAGTGCGAGCCGGCGCCGATTCCGATCGTCGGGATTGACAGTTGCTCCGTCATCTGGGTGGCTAAAGGCGCGGGCATCCCCTCCAGGACGACAGCAAACGCCCCCGCATCCTCCACTCGCTTGGCCTCATCGAGCAACCGCCGGGCTTGTTCCGCATCCCGCCCCTGCACTTTGTAGCCGCCCATCTGATGGATGGACTGCGGCATCAACCCTAAATGGGCCATCACTGGAATCCCGATCTCGGTCATCGCACGAATCCGGCCGGCGATCCGCCCGCCGCCTTCGAGCTTCACGGCCGCCGCCCCCGCCTGGATGAGCCGCCCGGCTGATTCGATCGTCCGCTCGTCGCTGATCTGAAATGACAGGAAGGGCATATCGCCCACCACCAACGCCCGGGTCGTGGCACGCGCGACCATCTCGGTGTGATAGACCATCTGCTCCAACGTCACGCTCAACGTATCGGGCTTGCCCTGGATCACCATGCCCAGGGAGTCGCCAACCAGCGCGATGTCGATCCCCGCCTCGTCGACGATCCGTGCCGACGGGGCGTCATAGGCCGTCACCATCGTGAGCTTCCGCCGCCCCTTCGCCTCGCGGATGATGGGAACAGTAATTTTTTTCACTACTTTTTCCATTGTTGAACGATGCCCCTCAGTCGTTGGCACCCCTCACCCCAACCCTCTCCCCATCGGGGAGAGGGAAGATTGGGACCCCCACCCTATGCCCTCCCCCTATCAGGGAGAGGGAAAATTAAAGCCCCGCCCGGTCCAGAATCTCCGGAATGCGCTCTTCCATCCCCACCGCCATAATATGCACGCCGGCACAGTCATTCCGCAACGCCTTGATCGTCCGGGCGGCAATGTCGACGCCGACCTCGATCGCCCGATCCCCGGCCGCCTTGATCTCGTCCATCAGGGCCGGCGGAATTTTAATCCCGGGAATCGTGTTGAGCCGCTCGGCCATCTTGGCGGATTTGATCACGACAATACCGGCCAGAATTTTCGCCCCCATCGGCGCGCTCTTCTTGACGAACTCTTTGACGCGTTCGGGACTATAGACCGCCTGTGTCTGGAAAAACCTGGCGCCTGCATTGATCTTTTTCTCCACCGAGGCCAGTTGCGGCTCGATCGGATCGGCTTCCGGCATCGCGGCCGCGCCGATGAACCACTCCGTCGCCCCCTTCAGCGCTTTCCCCATCATGTCATGCCCGTCGTTCAAGCCCCGAATCACGTCCATCAGTTGACTCGATTCCAGATCGAACACCGGCTTGGCCTCCTTGTGGTCGCCAATGTCGGGATTGTCACCGCGCAACGCCAGAATATTGCGAATCCCCAACGCCGAGGCCGCGAGCAGATCCGACTGCAGCGCCAGCCGATTGCGGTCCCGGCACGTCACCTGAAACACGGGATCGATCCCGATCTCCAGCAGTTTCACGCACACCGCCCAGGGCGCCATCCGCATGACGGCCGTTTGGTTATCGGTCACATTCATGCCGTGAATCCGGCCGACCAGGCGCCTGGCCCGCTCCAGCGTCGGGCCGAGATCGGTCCCCTTGGGCGGCTCGCACTCCACCGTCACCGCAAACTGGCCTGACTCAATGACTTCACGAAATCGTTTCATTCTTTCTCCTTCTTAAATTAGGTGGAGATGCCCATCCCCTAACAAGGACAAGGAGCGGGAGCGGTGAGGAGTGCCGTCTGTAGGCCGCCACCTCCATGGCGATGATCAACGTGGTGGCCTGGAAGCGAGGCGGGCGAGGACCGTAACCGCAGCCCGCCCGTTCACGGTGAACCTGTTCAGGGTGAACCGTGCCGACGCTTGCCCTGAGCGTTCACCGCGAAGGGAATCGCCCTCGCTCCTTGGCCTACAGCAATCCATGCGCTCTCTTCGCTGACGATTGAAAGTCAGGGGGAGATGCTCCTCTCCCCCTGACAACCCCCATCGCCCATACACATTAAAGTAGTCCATGTGCTCGTTTGGCCGACAGCACCGTATTACTCAACAGCATCGCCACCGTCATTATAATCAAGGGGAGATGCTCAGCTCCCCTTGATAATCCCCATCGCCGTACGCCCATATCAGATCAACCCCGCCGCACGCTTTGCAGACACAACCGTATTGCTCAGGAGCATTGCTACGGTCATTGGCCCCACGCCGCCGGGCAC
>JBGPIL010000160.1:0-5195 GCA_041484905.1 Nitrospiria bacterium | reverse complement strand
GGCGGCGAGGCGCACGCGTAGACCCGGAGAATAGACACATGTCATGGTCATTTATAGGGCTGGTGGGATTGCTGTTCGGCGCCTTTCTCGGCCAATTCGGCTACGGAACGGGCGTGCTGCTCCTCCTGGCCGCCGCCATTCTCTGGGCCGGCGGCGCGCTCCATCTCTGGATCAACGCCAGCGACGTCTACTTTCTCATTGCGACCTTTTCAGTGACGGGTGCGGTCACGATCGCCACCCACTTTCTGAGTGTATTCGCCCGCAAATTCAACAAAACCGGTCAACGGGAGAATCCACCTAGCGGATTCCCCCGTTGACTTGAGTTCACACTTCTTGTACAGTCGCAGCTGACCGGCAGTGGGTCGTTCCATTGCCATTCGGCAGACAACACGGAGGGCGGTTCGATGCGGATTATCCTCGCAAGCATGGCGGTCTTGTTCCTCGTGGTGGCCACATTATCAGGTTGCAGCACTGAAAGCCCGTCAAGCGTCTCCGACATGGTCAAATCCACGAACAAACAATCAAAAAAACACTAACGTTTCATCCCGGCTGTTGATCGTGCAGCCGCCCAATCAGAGTGGGCGTTTTGGATCTCCAGCCGGCCTCCAAGCGGCGGGGGTTGTTGTCTCCTCATGGCCACTCATCAACTCATCGGACTCGTGCTGATCGTGATCGGTTTCATCGATCTGCTGGCTATTCCAAAAATGATGGACGCCGCCTGGAAAAAGGCCAAACATCCTCCCGCATGGGCGGAGAGTCTCAACATGATCGTGCGGCTGATCGGCATTGTCTTCATCTTTTTCGGCCTCTCCTCGTACTTCTTTGGACAACCTGGGTGATCGCCTCATGACTTCCCCGCCGAGGCCCTCCCGCACCGATCAACCCGCCGCCTCCTCAACCCAGCAGGAGGCACAGGCCTTGTCGTTTCAACGCCTGATCATCGCCCGGTTGATCGGCAAAGCCTGCCTGGGAGTTGGCTTTATCACCGTCATCATCGGGGTCACCAACCCGTCCCCCGTGGCGGTCCGCACGGGACTGGCGCTCCTGCTGCTCGGCGTCATCGCCTCGTTTGTCAGCCTGGTTCAGGACTTTCGCCACCGGCGGCTGATTCGCCAGTCGACGGCTGATCCGGCCCGCCCGACCACAGGACGACCACCCGACCCATCGTAATCCCAACACGCTCACCAAGGAGTACAACATGGCCGCACCACAGATCGCCCAACGCGCCCCGTATGTCAAAGAACTGGAACCCGGCACCTACTCTTGGTGCCGTTGCGGTCGATCCCAAAAGCAGCCCTTTTGCGATGGGTCGCATAAGGGGACGGAGTTGACCCCGCAAGAGCTGAACATCACGGAGAAAAAACGGGTCGCCCTCTGCGGATGCAAGCACACGGCCACCCCCCCCTTCTGCGACGGCACTCACTCCAGATTGCCGAAATAGACCGGAACCGTGCCGGGTGGGACGACGGGCAAGCAGGATCGTCTTGAATTTTCCTCCGCCCTGCGCTAAGATACGTCGGCTTTTCTCATGGACCGCAAGGGGGCATCGATGGGTTTAAAACCGCTTCACGATTGGGCGCTGGTTCGTCCCACAACCGCCAGCGAGCGAACAGCAGGGGGGCTTATCATCCCCGACACCGCGAAGGAAAAACCTCAGGAAGGCGTCATTCTCTCCATCGGCGAAGGGCGGTACGAAGAGCCGGATGGCGACGGCACGCGCAAGGGCAAGGGGCCGGCGAAGGAAAAAGTCTTCGTCAAAACAACCCTCAAACCCGGCGACCGGATCATCTATGAAAAGTATGCCGGCAGGAAAGTCGAGTTGAACGGCGAAGAGCTCGTCCTCGTCAGGGAAGAGGACGTGCTGGGACAGATGGTGGGGTAATCGACCATGCGTGGCGACAACAGGTGGCGGCGGGTGCTGTGCGGCGGACTGCTGGGGGCCTTGTTGGGCGGCTTGGCGGTCAGCGTGTGGATTGGCGCGCCGGCGCCAGCGGCAACACCCCATCCAATCGACAGCCTGCTGTTATCAAAAATTATCTGGGGGATGCCCGCCGAACGGGTCGCGCAGGCCTTCAAATTGGAGCGCGGCCAGTATACGATCCTGCATGATCCGGTCGATGGCCAGGTCACCATCTTTCAACTGGAAGGCAAGCAGCTGAACTTCCCGGAATTCCGCCTGATCTTCTTGAACTTCAGGCCGGATGGGGGGCTGTTCAAGGTGAACGGGCTCTACCAGGGATCACTGACCGAGGCGGTGGAGGCCTTGAAACATCGCTACGGCGACCCCGATGCCATCAAACGGACGTCGCTGATGCAGTCCTACCGGTGGGAATTTGACGACACCGCGCTCTCGGTCACAAACGTGCAGTTTGACATTTCCCTGAAGTAATTGAATGCTAATCAGTGGGAGATACTCCTCTCCCCCCTGATCACCCCCATCGTCCTTACGGTTGTGACCCATCGTGCCGGTGAACAGGCCTATCTCCCGGCAGCACCGGTATTGCGTCGTTCGATCCGCTGCCTGACCACTTCATACAACACCACTCCCACCGCCACCGAGACGTTCAGCGAATCGACCCGGCCCAGCAGCGGAATCGACACCAGTTGATCGCACCGTTCCTTGACCAGATGGCGGAGCCCCTTCCCCTCGCTGCCGGCGACCAGCACCGACGGCGCCGTCCAATCGACGGCGGTATAGGCGGTCGGCGCTTCGGCCGCCAACCCGATCACCCATAACTTTGCCTCCTTGAGCGAATCAATCGTCTGCGCCACGTTGCCCACCCGGGCGACCGGCAGATGCGCGACCGCGCCCGCCGACGCTTTGACCACCGTCGGCGTCAACCCGGCCGAGCGCCGGGCGGGAATTAAGACGCCGTGCGCCCCCGCCGCTTCGGCTGTCCGGATGATCGCGCCCACATTGTGCGGGTCCTCCACCTCGTCCAGGAGCACCAACAACGGCGGCCGCGGGCCGGCATTGGCCCGTTCCAGAAGCGTCTCCAGCGCGGCGTAGCCCTGCTCCCCCACCATCGCGACCACACCCTGGTGATGGCTCGTCCCCGCCATCCGATCAAGCTGCAGGCGGTCTTCATACCGGACGGCTGCGCCGGCCTCGGTGGCGGCCGTTCCCAACTCTTCCACGCGCTGATCCCGCCGCCCCTTCAACAGATAGAGCCGCTCAATCGACCGGCCGGCGCGCAGATGCTCCTGCACCGGGTGAATGCCGTAGATCAATCGAGTGGCCGCCACGAGGGATGAACAACCGGCCTAGCGTTTGACCCGCGTGGAGCCGTCGGGCAGATCTTCGATAATCACGCCGGCCGCGGCCAACTGCCGGCGGAGCTGATCCGAACGGGAAAAATCCTTGTCCCGTCTCGCCTGCTCCCGTTCTTTGACCAAGGCGGCCACATCGACGACAGCCGCCACGACCGGGACAAATGACCAGGGCTGAAAACTCCACTTGGACGGTTCCACGGCAAACAGCCCCAACAAATCGCCGCCAAGGTGTGCGAACAGCTGTCGAATCCGGCCCAGGATGACCGCATAACCCTCCACCGAGACGTAGCGATTGGCCGACGTGATCAATTGCTGGAACAGGGCCAGCGCGGCCGGCACGTTCAGATCATCATCCAGCGCCGTTCGGAATTCAACGGGAAAGGCCTTCAGGACGGCCAGGATGCGACGGGTATGCGCGGTGGGACGCCCCTTGCGTTGCTCCCACTCCACCTCGGAAAACCGGGCAAGCATCGCGTAATAATTGTCCAGCGCGGCTTTGGTCTGGGCCAGGTGGTGGTCCGAAAAATCGATCGGGCCCCGATAATGGACGGAGAGGAGAAAATAGCGCAGAATCTCGCGCCGGGCCGCCGGGCCCAGATGGGCCGGCATCTTCTCGAAGACCTCCTGGATCGTAAAGAAATTGCCCAGCGATTTCGACATCTTCTCCTGATCGATCGTCACAAAACCGTTGTGCACCCAAAAACGGGAAAAGGGCTTGCCCGTCGCCCCCTCCGACTGGGCAATCTCATTCTCATGATGGGGAAAAATCAAATCCTGCCCGCCGCCGTGGATGTCGATCGTGGACTGTTTCAAACAGGCCATGCTCATCACCGATCATTCAATGTGCCAGCCGGGCCGTCCCTCGCCCCAGGGACTCGGCCAGGATGGCTCACCGGGCTTGGACGCCTTCCAGAGGGCAAAATCGAGCGGATTCTCCTTGCGCGCATCGACTTCCACCCGGGCGCCGGCCTGCAGCTCGTCCAGCTTCCGGTGGGAAAGCTTGCCGTAGCCCTTGAACCGGCTGACCCGGTAATAGACATCCCCATCGACCGGATAGGCCAGCCCTTTCGTGAGCAATTTTCCGATCAGCACAATCATCCCATTGATATGTTCGGTCGCCTTCGGCTCCAGATCGGCCGGCGGGACACCCAACCGGGCCATATCCTCCCAGTAGGCCGCCGTAAAGCTCTCCGCCACCACCTGCCACGGGCGCTGCTCCTTCTGGGCCCGATTGATGATCTTGTCGTCCACATCCGTGAAATTTTTCACGTACCGGACTCGATACCCTTTGGATTGCAAATAGCGACGAAGGCAATCAAAGACGATCGCGCTGCGGGCGTGGCCGAGATGGCAGCGGTCGTACACCGTCACCCCGCAGACGTACATCCGCACCAGCTTGCCGGAGAGCGGCTTGAAGGGCTGTTTCTTTCTCGTGAGCGTGTTATAGAGTCTCAACATCTCTGTTCTGTTGTTTTCCCTGTCTACTGTCTACTGTCTACTGTCTACTATCGCTGTCCCCAGCCTACTGCCTTCCCTAGCTACTGCCTACCGGCTACTGGCCCCTATCTTACTTCAACAACCCCTCCCACGCTTTCAGCTCGTTCAAAACCTGGTAGTTGGTCAGATCGAGATGCAACGGCGTGATCGACACCACCCCCCGCTCAACCGCCTGATGGTCGGTGTCGCTCCGCTGCTTCCAGGCGTCCCGGTTGCCGCCGATCCAGTAATAACTTTTGCCCCGGGGGTCGGTCTTTTCAACGATTGAGTCTTCATTGAAGACGCGCCGGCCGAGCGCCGTAATCTTGGCGCCGAGTATTTTTGAGTCCGGCAGATCGGGCACGTTGACATTGAGCAGCGTATCGTCCGGCAGACCGTATTCCAAAATCAGCGCCGCCAGCTTGGCCGCGATCCGGCAGGCGGCG
>JBGPIL010000159.1:0-5225 GCA_041484905.1 Nitrospiria bacterium | reverse complement strand
GGTGATGTGACGATGTCGGAATACGCCACCTATCTGAAGGTGGGGGCGACCGCGTTGGTGTTGAAACTGGCGGAAACCGGCGAGACCGTGGCGGGCGTGCAGCTTGAGGATCCGGTCCGGGCGATCAAGGCGATTTCACACGATCCGTCGCTCACGTGCCGGGTGCGACTGAAAGACGGCGGCACGGCGACGGCCATCGAGATCCAGCAACGCTATTGCGATGCCGCGGCCCGATTGCGGGACGCGCCGCCCTGGGCGGCTGATGTGGTGAACCAGTGGGCCGCCGTGCTGGGCCAGTTGGCCACGGAGCCCAGACAGCTGGCTCGTCGCTTGGACTGGGTGATGAAACGGGAACTGATCGAATCTTACATGACCAAAAAATCGATTAACTGGAACGATCCGCGCATCGCCCTCATGGATCTGCAATTTCACGACCTGCGGTTGGATCGGGGGCTCTACTACAAGCTTGAGCGCGAAGGGTTCGTTGATCGGCTTCTGGGCGAGGAGGAGATCGTCTCGGCGGCGGAGTATCCCCCGATGGATAGCCGCGCGTATTTCCGCGCGGCCTGTTTGAAAAAATTTCCCAAGGAGGTCTACGCCGCGAGCTGGAGTTCGGTGCTCTTTGAAGCCGGCGGCGGCGTGGTCAAGCGCGTGCCGTTGATGGAGCCGTTGCGGGGCACCCGGGCGCTCACGGAACAGGTGGTGAAGGAATCGGATTCCGTCGATCAGCTGTTGGAGCGGCTCACGGGCCAGGGGGGGTGATCGACATGGCGCAGCAGGAGAAAAAGCAGGGGAAACGGCGCGAATCGGACCGCAAGGAGGAAACGGCGGCCCCCAATCCTGAAGTGGTCGAAAAGGGGAAAGCCCTGAAGAAGGACATGGACGAGCTGCTGGACGAGATCGATGACGTGCTGGAGGAAAACGCGGAGGAGTTTGTGAAAAATTATGTGCAAAAGGGGGGCGAGTGAGCATGTCCTTTCCGTGGAATGATCCCGGCTCCAGCTTTTCGGATTTTCTGTCCGCTTACCGGCAGCAGTTTCCCTCTGCGTCCGGTTCGTTGCCGGGCACCCCGCTGCCCGCAGCATCGGCCGATCCCGGACACGCGACCTGGATGCCGCTGCCTCGCGGCACCACCGTGCTGGCCCTCTGCTACGCCGATGGCGCCATGGTGGCGGGCGATCGGATGGCGACTGAAGGTTATCAGGTTGCCGACCGCCGGATTGAAAAAGTGTTTCGGGCTGATGATTCTTCGGCCATTGCCATCGCCGGCACCGCCGGCCCCTGCATCGAGCTGGCCCGTCTCTTCCAGGTGGAACTGGAGCATTATGAAAAGCTGGAGGGGGCGCAGCTCTCCCTGGAGGGGAAAGCCAATAAGCTGGCTCAAATGGTCCGGGCCAATCTGCCGCTGGCCATGCAGGGCCTGATCGTGCTGCCCCTCTTCGCCGGGTTTGACGTCAAGGTCGAACGGGGCCGGATCTTCAAGTACGACGTCGCCGGCGGACGGTACGAGGAGGCGGAGTATCATGCGACCGGATCGGGCGGCAAGGACGCCCGCACAACGATGAAAAAACTCTACCGGCCCGGGCTGTCCAAGGCCGACGCGATCGCCGTCGTGCTGGAGGCGCTCTACGACGCGGCCGAGGAGGATGTGGCGACCGCCGGCCCTGATCTGATCCGCAACATTTTTCCCACGGTGAAAGTGATCGACCGCTTGGGCCTGACGGATGTGAACGACGACCAAATCCGTCCCCTGATGACCCGGTTGATCGACCAACGTCGGCGAGGTTGACCATGGCGCTGCCCTTCTACGTGCCCCCCCAACAGATGATGCAGGACAAGGCGGAGTATGCCAAAGCCGGTGTCGCCAAGGGACGATCAACGATTGCCATGGAGTACCGCGACGGCATCGTCATGCTCGCGGACAATCCCAGTCTCTCCATCTATAAGATTGCCGAGGTCTACGACCGCATCGCGTTTGCGGGTGCGGGCAAGTACAGCGAGTTTGAAAATCTCCGCAAGGCGGGGATCCGCCACGCCGATTTGAAAGGCTACATGTACAGCCGCGAGGATGTGACGGCCAAATCGCTGGCGAACGCCTATTCCCAGGTGCTCGGTACAATCTTCAGCCAGGAGGTCAAGCCGCTCGAGGTGGAAATCATGGTGGTGGAGGTGGGGGTGGAGGAGCAGCCGAACCAGCTCTACCGGATCAGCTTCGACGGCAGCATTTACGACGACACCGGCTTCTCCGTGATCGGCGGACGGGCCGAGGCGATTCAGCTGGCCGTCAAGTCGCGCTATCGTCAAGGCTCGACGCTGGAGGAGGCGCTGGTGTGGTCGCTGGACGCGCTGGAGCAGGGAGGCAACCAACGGATTCCCATGGAGACGCTGGAGGTGGCGGTGCTGGATCGTCACCGGGTCGGCCGGCGATTCCGGCGGTTGCTCAAACCGGATGTGGAACGCCTCCTGCCGGCCCGATCGCCGTCATGACGGGGCTTGGGCAAGGAGCCAGCCGATGCGGGCGCGCATTTTCGGACTGGAAAACGAATACGGCCTGATTTTTTTCCCCAATGGCCGGGTCTATCTCCCGATGGAGAAAATCCTCGGCTATATCTTTGAAGGTCTGATCCCCAACAGTTGGCCCTCCAACGCGTTCCTGACGAACGGGGCGCGCTTCTATCAAGACACCGGCTGCCATCCCGAATACTCGACGCCGGAGTGCGACAACCTGCGCGATCTGGTGACCCACGACAAGGCGGGCGAGCGGCTGCTGGAGGCCTGCCTGCCGGTGGCGGAGCGACGGCTCAAGGACGAAGGGCTGAGCGGAACCATCTATATTTTCAAGAACAACACCGATTCGATGGGCAACACCTACGGTTGTCACGAGAATTATCTCATGCGCCGGGAACTCGACTTCTGGCGTGTGACCGAACAGCTGATCCCGTTTTTTGTCACGCGGCAGATCTACACCGGCTCGGGGAAAGTGAACAAGGTGGCGGGAAAGGCCCATTTTTTCATCTCCCAACGGGCCCAGCATATCCACGAAAAAACCTCCTCGTCCACCACGTCGTCGCGCAGCATTATCAACACCCGTGACGAGCCGCACGCCGACGCCGAAAAGTACCGGCGGCTGCATATCATCGTCGGGGATTCGAACATGTCCGAATTGTCCACCTACCTGAAGGTCGGCACGACGGCGTTGGTGCTCGGCCTGGTCGAGGAGGGGCAGGGGATTGCCGGCGTCGAGCTGGAGGACGCGGTGCGGTCGATCCGCGATATTTCACGGGATCTGACGTTGAAGAAAAAAGTGAAACTGGAAGATGGGCGGGAACTCACCGCCATCGAGATCCAGCGGCTTTATCTGGATCAGGTAGCCCGTTACGTCGGACGGTTGTCAGATCCGGAGGCGGATGCGCTGGTCGCGCAGTGGGCGTCGGTGCTCGATCAGCTGGAACGGGACCCGATGGGGCTGGGGCGCACGGTGGATTGGATCATCAAATACCGGCTCATGACCGGTTACATGGCGAAGAAAGGCTGCTCGTGGGACGATCCCCGGATTGCCCTGGCCGATTTGCAGTATCATGACGTCGACCGGAAGCGGGGACTCTATTATTTGTTGGAGCGGGACCGGCAGGTCGATCGGGTGACCACCGATGCCGAGATCGAACGGGCCATGAGCACGCCGCCCCAGACGACCCGGGCGAAAGTCCGGGGCGATTTCATCAAATTTGCCAAGGAGCGCAACCGGTCGTATACCGTCGATTGGACCTACCTGAAACTCAACGGTTATTGGGAGGAGACCATCTTGTGCATGGATCCCTTCGCGTCCACCAACAAACGGGTGGACGAATTGATTTCGGCTTCCCGATGAGACGCCCCCCAATGAGACGTTCGATAAAACGACGGATGTCTCATTCCGGCTGGCCCGGCTGGCCTGCGGCATGGGCCGTCGCAGCGGCGCTCGCCGTCTGCTCCGGAGCAGGGGGCGGGCCGGCTCCATTGCTGGCGGCCGACGCGTCATTGCCCGTCTCGACCACGCGCACGCCCAAGATCATTCTGGACCCGGCCACGTTAAAGGGACGGCAGGGAGATGTGATCACGCTGACGCTGACGCTGCCGGATGCGGGCGTTGCCCCCTCCGGCCGGTTGGCCGACCACGAGGTCCCCTTTTTCCGCCTGGATGATACCGGTCGGTTCGGCGCATTGGTGGGCATTGACCTCGACGCGCCGACCGGCAAGCAAATATTGACCGTGACCGTCGGCGATCGGACGGTGGCGACGGTGCCGGTGCGAATCACGGCGCAGCACTTTCCGATCCAAACGTTGACCGTGCCGGACGAGATGGTGCATTTAGATGATGCGACGCTGACCCGCGTCAAGCAGGAGCAGCAGGCCGCGCTCAACGCCATGGCGCCTGTGACGGCCGAGCGATGGTGGTCCGGGCCGTTTGTGGTGCCGACGGACGGGCCCCAGATGAACAGTTTTGGCAAGCGCCGGATCATCAACGGCGAGCCGAGAAATCCGCACTCCGGAGAGGATTTTTCCGCCCCCGAAGGCAGCCAGGTGGTGGCCGCCAACGACGGCGTGGTCCGTCTGATCGGGGATCATTTTTTCAGCGGTCACAGCATCTTTATCGATCACGGTGACGGGTTGTACACCATGTACTTCCACTTGTCCAAGGTGGTGGTGACACCGGGCCAACGCGTTCGAAAAGGGGAGGTGATCGGTCTGGTCGGGTCGAGCGGACGGGCCACCGGGCCCCACCTGCATTGGGGCGCACGGCTCAACGGGGCCCGGATCAATCCGGTGGAGCTGACCCGCCTTGCGTTTCAGTAAGCGATCCGCTTGTTCCTTGCGCGAACTCCAATCAGAAGAAGATAGCGGCTCCCCCATGAATCCGCTTCGCAGCTTCGGCCGCTCGCTCATATGGGGGGAGAGGCCGGTTTCTCCCCCCAATCCCCCATCGGATGTACGCTCCCCCCCTCCTATCCTGCGTATCAGTCCATCGTACCTCCCGAGTCCAACAGTCAATGGGGGGGGTGTCAGGGGGGAGATAGCGTCTCCCCCCTGACTCTAATGACCCCATTTGCCTGGATGGTCAAAGGCGGCTATACTTTTTCTATCAGGATTGTGCGGAGGGTGAACCGATGGCACAACCGGTTCCGCAACACCATTCCCTGCGCCGGCTGTTTCGGACGCTGACGGAACGTAGTTTTCTGGAGCGATTG
>JBGPIL010000158.1:0-5285 GCA_041484905.1 Nitrospiria bacterium | reverse complement strand
CCGGGAAGCGCTGAAGGAGCAAGAAGAAGCGCTTCACCTGAATCCGAATCTCATTGACAGCCTGACGCAGATTGTCAGCCTCTATCTGGCAGAGGGGAAACCGGACAAGGCGATCGAGCGCTGCATTGCCCAGTTGACCACGACCCAGGACCGGCCACAAAACCAGGCCATGATTCATACGCTGTTGGGACAGCTCTATCGAAGCCAGCAGCAGCACGAGAAAGCCGAGGCGCAGTTTAAACTGGCCATCGAAACCGATCCCAACCTCCTGCCGGCCTATTTTCAGTTGGGTGATCTTTACGCCAAGCAACAGTCCTTTGACCGGGCGATCAAAGAATATTCGGCGGCCATTGCGGCCAGGCCGACGTTTGCGCCTTCATATCTTCTGTTGGGGATCGTGTATGACGCGCAAGAGCAGCACGATCGGGCAACGGCGCAATACGCCAAAGCATTGCAGGTTGATCCCCAACTGGCGCTGGCCGCCAACAATCTTGCGTGGAATTACGCCGAATATGGCGGCAACCTGGATGTGGCGCTCTCACTGGCGCAAAAGGCAAAAGAGCAACTTCCCGATGATCCACGGATTGCGGATACACTGGGCTGGATTTATTATAAAAAGAACGCCTACCTGAGGGCTGTTTCAACGCTGAAGGAAAGCGTGGAAAAACTCGCGGAGAACCCCATTGTTCATTACCACCTGGGAATGGCCTATTGGAAGAATGGCAACATGGCCGAGGCCAAACAGGAATTAAACTCGGCCATTCAGATCAACCCGGCGTTTCCCGGTGCTGACGAAGCCAGAAAAACACTCTCGCAACTCTAAGTCTGGCATGGAAAAGCAAAAGCGCTCACCGGTACTCCCGATGAGCGCTTTTGAAATGCATCGAGCTTTTTATTCGAGCGTTAGCTGGTTACCTTTTCCATCTTCCATCGCCACAAGCCCAGTCCCACAAGACCGGAGCCCAGTAACAGCAATGACGCCGGCTCGGGAGCGCTAGTCGGAGGCGGTGACCCAGCATCCAAGCTGTTCTGATTCCACACGTAGTGCGTTCCGTTCCCGGTTTCTTCCGGGTGGGCAAACTGAATGTGATAGTTCATCGCATTGAGATCGCTAGTCGTGGTAAAGACAAAGGTGTATGGCCCATAGTCTGGAGCTTGGTATGGCAATCCCAAGCCATAAGAGGTGGCATCGGCGTTGTTTGCGCCGGTCCCGTTGGCATAGGTTCCAATAAAGCCCCCATTGAGGTCCGGATCGCCCAGAAAGGTCCAGCCGGTGGGCTCGACGGCGCTGTCTGCCGTGGTGCCGTTGCCATCCGGTTGCCACTCAAAGCCGACGATGCGATAGTCGGCCAGTCCGGTAGAGGCCCCGGACTCTCCGCTCCATTGAAGCGTCCAGGTTTGGGTATAGGTATCCGCTCCCGGGCCACCCGACGTGCTCGTCAGGGTGGCGGTGGCCCAAGTATTCGGGTCGGTAATATCAAATGGCACGGCAAACGCGTGATCAACCGTGAAGAAGACTCCGATCAGTGACACAAACGCCACGAATAGTACCTGAAACCGCTTTGCCATCTTGAGTGCCTCCATCGTGAAAGAGTAGTTGCTGCTTAGTATTTAGTATATGGAAGCAATGATCATGCCAGAGAAGCGTCTTGATTGAGTCATCAAAACGGAAGTTTCTATCTGATTGAAAAGGCATGTAAATTTTGTCTATATTTTTGGCTAGTTATTACGGCTGCCAGTGAAGAAATAACAGTGAGCGGCAAAACTGTCAAGTTTGCCTGCTGCGGGAAAAGCCCCTGAATCAAGCCGGCCATTACCAGATAATAAGGCATGATAAATCAATCTGTTGTGAAGTGACATCCATTGGCGATCTGTCAACTTTTCCGTCGGTCAGTCACTTGGCAGCCGAATGTCCCGTTTGACGATAATTTCATGGAGGGCTTGACGGCTGAGGCCAAGCTCCGTGGCTGCCCTGGTGATGTTGCCGTGATGCTTGATTAGAGCGGCCAGGACCACCTCCCGCTCGGTTTTCTCCTTGGCGGCCCGGAGCGATGATGTCGGCTGGGTCGGAGGGGATAATTCCAGATCGGCTGCGGACACCAACCGTTCTTCCGCCATGATCACGGCCCGCTTGACCCGGTTCTCGAGTTCCCGAACATTGCCTGGCCAGCTATAGGAGTTTACAGCATCCCACGCTTCAGGGGTAAAACCCTTGACGGGCTTTTTCTCCTCCGCAACAGCCCGTTCCAGAAACGCCTGGGCCAGCAGCATGGCATCGTGGCCGCGTTCTTTGAGCGGCGGGACGGTGATCATGACCACGCGGAGCCGGTAGTAAAGGTCATCCCTGAACGTTCCTGCGGCAATCGCTTCGCTCAGATCTCTGTTCGTGGCAGCGATCACGCGTACGTCGACCTGGAGCGCCTCCCGTCCTCCAACCCGTTCGATCGTGCGATCCTGTAAGAATCTGAGAAGTTTCACCTGAAGCGCAAGCGGCAGCTCGCCGATTTCGTCCAAAAAGAGCGTGCCGCCTCCGGCAAATTCGATCCGGCCCCGCCGTTGGGAGGTGGCGCCGGTGAAGGCGCCTTTCTCATGACCGAACAGTTCGCTTTCCAGTAAATTTTCAGGGATGGCCCCGCAGTTGATAGCCACAAAGGGCTGGCTGGCGCGCGGACTTTCGGCATGAATCGTCCGGGCCACCAACTCCTTGCCGGTCCCGCTTTCGCCGGTCATCAGGATGGCGGCGTCCGAACCGGCCACTTTCCGAATGATTGTATAGAGCGAGTGCATGGCGGGCGAATTGCCGATGATGGAGCCGAATCCCTGGCCCGCGGCCTCGCGCTGCCGGGCTGCATTTTCCGCTTCGAGGTCATACAGTTGATAGGCCCGCTTCAGCATGAGTTTCAGTTCAGTGAGATCGATCGGTTTCGTGAAGTAGTCGTACGCCCCCAGTTCAACCGCCTTGAGGGCGATCGCCCGCTCGCTATGGCCGGTGACGACGATGACTTTGGTGCGCGGCGCGGTCTGCAGCACTTCTTGGAGCGCTTGCAAGCCCTCGGTGGCTTCTCTCGGCGTGGGCGGCAGCCCGAGATCCAGCAGCACGACCGGAGGCTGAAGCTGTTTGGCGAGGGCGAGCGCGCCTTCGCGGTTGCCGGCGATATGCACGTCGTAGTCAGAGGAGAGCCCCCATTGCATCTGGTTGCGAATCAGTTCATCGTCTTCGGTCAGGAGCAGCGGTCTCAGCATTGCGGTTATTCCGTTTGAGTTGGGAGCAAAATGGTGACGGTGGTGCCGTTGCCTTCCTGACTGTCCACCGTGATACGGCCGCCGTGGGCGTCCACGATCTTCCGGCACTGGTACAGACCGATGCCCAGACCGCCCGGCTTGGTGCTGCGGAACGGCTGGAAGAGGTGCCGCTCCATGAAGTCTGCGGACATGCCGCAGCCGTCGTCAATGACGGAGAGCGACGCCCACCCGTTTCGGTGCCCGGTGCAGATCCGGATCCGGCCGTTGGCATGGCGGCTGGCCTCCTGCGCGTTGAGGAGAAGATTGGTGAGCACGGAGCGAAACTGGCGGCGGTCCAGCCGGATCGGCGGCAGCGCCGTCGGCTCAAACACGACCGCAGGCGCCGTCGCCCCGTTGAGCGACTGGAGACTCTCTTCCGCCAGGCGGTTCAGATCGGTGGATTCCAACACCACGTCATAGTCTTGACGCAGCGTTGTCACCCGTTCGGTCATCTCCTTGATCTTCTCGATGGTTTCGTTGATGACGCGTTGGGCATCCTCACGAAATCTGGCGTCGGCGTAACGCAGGGGGAGATTCTGGGTCACCAGCGAGAGGGTCGTGCCGAGATTTTTCAGATCGTGAACGAGGAAGGTTGAATAGAGCTGTGACAATTCCGCTTCACGTGTGCGCATGACTTCCTGCGCGAGCCGCGCCGTCAGGATGGAGGCGGCGCTTTGTTGAGCGATGGCGCCGATGAGGAGCAATTCCTCGGGCCCGTACGGTTGTCCGGTGACCCGGTCGCCAACCGCCAGCAATCCGAGGGCCCGCCCGCCGAGCACGAGCGGTGCCGCGACGTGGGCCCGCGTTTGTTGGACGAACGTTCTCAATTCGGCGGTCATCGGATCCGTCGCATCGGTCGGCAAGGCGGTGACGACCCTGGGGCCGTTCCAGGACAGCAGGTCTGCAGCCAGCGAGGACGCGGCCATGGGATGCACGCGCCATGCGGTCTCTTCGGTCGACGTGACCTGGACCGTGGACGCGAGGCGGAGCTGCCGGCCTGTGTCATCAAACAGCCAGGCTGAGACCCGCGGTGCGTTGAAGAGTTCGGCCAGTCGATCGACGACCGCGCGCAGCGACGCATCCAGTCCGAACTGGCGGCTTGTTCGCTCGGTCAGTTGCAGCCATTCGAGTCTGTAGTCGTAGCGCTGAGGATAGAGATGCCGTGAGAGCCACTGCCTGACCCTGGCTTTCAGGCGGGCGGACAAGATCAGACTGATCAGGCCGATCAGGGCCAGAAGGAAGAGAAGCCCCTGCCACAGTTCGGCGGTATCGTGGTTGACCAGCGCCCACAGTTGCGCCAACACGCCGACCACGACCAGGTAGCCGCCGATCAACAGGAGGACGACGGATCCGAATACCGCGGATTGCGAGACGGAGAGCTCGATGGCGCCGCGCCGGTTTCTGATCAACGACACGCTCATCAGTCCGGCGGCCAGGATGGCGACCACGGCCTGTGGTCCGATCATCAAGCGATCGAGAGTGGAAAAGAGCAGCCGATAGCTGTGCAGATAGATTTCGAAACCCAACAAGAGTCCCACGCCCAGGATCATGAATTTTACGTGCCAGCGTCCCAGCCCTGTGGAAGCGCGGAGCGTCCCTTCGAGATTGATCAGGGGCAGCACAAGAGCCGCCAACGTGAGGCCGATGAGCAGGCGGCCCCACGGACCCAGCGTGAAGTAGCGGCCTGGCTCATAGCTGTCCAGCGGGAATGTCAGCAGCGCGCTCCAATTCAGCAGTCCGATGGACAAGGGCAGAATCACCATGGCGGCCATGGCGCCCTTTGAACGCATGGATAGTGTGGGCGCGCTGGCCCGTGCATAGTCCAGGCTGAAGAGAAACCAGCAGGCCGGCCAAAGCCCCTCGGCAAGCAGAGCGGTCCGCATCCAAAAAAGTTGCATGGGAGAGGAGGAGGCCGTCGAGGCCAGGAAGCAGAAAAGTTCAGTTGCGACGATGGCCGACCATCCCAGCGCGAATGTCCGACTTGAACGAAGACGAGGCGCCTG
>JBGPIL010000157.1:0-5424 GCA_041484905.1 Nitrospiria bacterium | reverse complement strand
TCACCGATCACAACGGCCAGATCGACGCGCAGCCCAACCGCCCCAAGGGCACCACCATCACGATCACCCTCCCGGTTCCAAGCGCGCCATGACCGACACGATTCTGATCGTGGATGACGAGCCGGCAATTCTCAACACGCTCTCCGGCGTGCTGACCGATGAAGGCTATCTGGTCATCACAGCCAACGGCGGCGGCCCGGCGCTGGACCTCCTGCAGCGCGAGTCGCCGGCCGTCGTCCTGCTCGACATCTGGATGCCCGATCTGGACGGCCTGGAAACGCTTCAGCGCATCAAGCGCCTGCGCCCGCAGCAAACGGTGGTCATCATGTCCGGCCACGGGTCAATCGAAACAGCCGTGCGCGCCACCAAGCTCGGCGCCTATGATTACATTGAAAAACCGCTCTCCTCGGAGAAAGTTCTGCTGGTGCTTGGCCACGCCATCACCGAGCAGCAGCTGGCCGCAGAGAACCAGCACCTCAGGGCCGCGATCGATGAACGGTTCGAAATCCTCGGGACGAGTCCCGCCATCCAAGGGCTGCTCGACCAGATTGCGGTAGCCGGGCCGTCGCTCAGCCGGGTCTTGATCTCAGGCGAAAACGGCACGGGCAAGGAGCTGGCGGCCCGCGCCATCCACCAGCGGAGTCCCCGACACGACCGGCCGTTTATTGAAATCAACTGCGCAGCCATTCCGGAAAGCTTGATCGAAAGCGAACTCTTCGGCTATGAAAAAGGCGCCTTCACCGGCGCCGCAGAGCAGAAAAAGGGCCGGTTGGAACTCGCCAACGGCGGCACCCTCTTTTTGGACGAGATCGGTGACATGAGCCTGTCGACCCAGGCCAAAATGTTGCGCGTGCTGGAGGAACGGGAATTCCAGCGGGTCGGCGGCACCAAAACACACCGGATGGACGCCCGGATCATCGCCGCGTCCAACAAGGTGTTACCTGAGGAAATCCGGCGGGGCCGGTTTCGGGAGGACCTCTTCTATCGCCTCAACGTGATTCCCCTGACCGTCCCGCCCCTGCGCGAACGGAAGGAGGACATCCCGTTGCTGGCCCGCCATTTCATGGAACGGTTCAGCAGCGAGCAGAGCGTCGAACCCAAGCGGTTGACCGAGGACGCCGCCGCCATGCTGACGTCCTACACCTGGCCGGGCAACGTGCGGGAGTTAAAACATTACATCGAACGGCTGGTGATCATGGTGCCGGACCGTGTCGTGGACGCTTCGCGGCTGCCGCCGCTCGGCAACCTCATCACCCCCACCACCCCAACCCCGGTCCTCCCCGACGGCCCCGTCCAGCCGCTAAAACTGGCCCGCGCGCAGTTCGAGCGTGACCATATCCTCCGGGCCCTGGACGCCCATCGATGGAACATCAGCCGGACCGCCGAGGCTCTGGGCATTGAGCGGAGCCACCTGCACCGAAAAATCAGGGAATTGGGCATTCGCGACAAACCGACCGAAGAGCAATTGCCGCTGGTCGATTAAGCCGGGGAGCCTTTCCCCTTCCGCCGCTTACCGCTTTCCGCACAAACAGACGGTCAGCTCATCGATCGTTGCGCAGAAATAGTCTGGATCGGCCGATTGCAACAGCTCGGGTGGTGCCAACCCGTACCCGACTGCGCAGGAGCGGACGGTGACGGCCCGCGCCGCAAGAATGTCGTTGACGCCGTCGCCGACCATCACCGCGTGCGCCGCGGGGATGTCACAGTGTTCGAGCGCCCGACGGATCATATGGGGGTCGGGCTTGAGCGGCGTCGAGGGATCGCTCCCGACCACCAGATCAAAATAGCCCCGCGCGCCCAATCCGTCCAGAATCTTCGCCGTATATTCCATCGGCTTGTTGGTCACCACCACCCGTTTCTTCCCGGACAATCGGTCCAGCAAGGCCGTCACCCCCGGGTAGAATCGGGTCGAATCAAGGAGGTGGGTCAGATAGTGGCCGTGAAACAGCTGGAGCGCTTCGGGATAGCGCGGCGCACCGCTTGCCCCGAGCGTCTGGGCAATCAGTTTTCTGACCCCGTCGCCGACATAACCGGCGATCACCGATTCGGGTAGCGGAGGCAGCCCCAGATCCACAAACGTCAGATTGACCGCCATCGCCAGATCGTTTTTCGTGTCAGCCAGCGTGCCGTCCAGATCGAAGAGAAACAGTTCTGCCCACGTGCAATCGTCACGATGCATGGTTACACAATATAGGGCATGATGGAGGGCTTTGCAAGCGACCCGCTCGTGTTTTGCACTCGCTCAACTCAAGGGGAGATGCTCAGCTCCCCTTGAGAATCCCCATCGCCATACGCGGGTTTCAACACCTCTTACTCTTTTTCACCTTGACTAAAAAAAAATGGCTCATTAAAATAGCGCACCGTTTCCCCATGCGTCGTTATTCGAAATCACGTCGATTGTTTGCCCAGGCCTGCCGACTCCTACCCGGCGGGGTCAGCAGTCCCGTCCGCGCCTTCCGCTCGGTCGGATCACCAGGTGGTTCCGGTGGTCCCTCCCGTCCCGGCAGCGGCCATCCGCTCTTTATCGCGCGTGGCAAGGGCAGCCGCATCTGGGACGCCGATGGCAACCGCTATCTCGATTATGTCCTCTCCTGGGGCCCGTTGATTCTGGGGCACGCGCATCCCGACGTCGTCAAGGCCGTCACCGCGGCGGCCAGGAAGGGCACCAGTTACGGCGCGCCAACGGAAGCGGAGCTGGAACTGGCCGCGTTCGTCCAGCGCGCCATGCCGTCGATGGAGCGGGTGCGATTCGTCAATTCCGGCACAGAGGCGACCATGAGCGCGCTCCGGCTCGCCCGCGCGTATACCAAACGGGATCTGATTCTTAAATTCGACGGCTGCTATCACGGCCACGCCGACGGTCTGCTGATCAAGGCCGGCTCCGGCGCCACCACGCTGGGCGTGCCCGACAGTCCCGGCGTCCCGTCCGCCACCGCGAAACTCACTCTGCAAGCCCCCTATAACGATCTGGCCCACGTCAACGCCCTCTTTGCGCAGCACGGTGACCACATCGCCGCCGTGATCGTCGAACCGATCGCCGCCAACATGGGCGTGGTTCTTCCAGCCGACGGGTTCCTGGCCGGCCTTCGTGCGGTGACCCAACGGTATGGTGCATTGCTGATCTTCGATGAGGTTATTACCGGCTTTCGCGTTGCCTTCGGCGGCGCACAAGCGCTCTACCGAATCCGCCCGGATCTGACCTGTCTGGGTAAAATCATCGGCGGCGGGCTCCCGGTCGGCGCCTACGGCGGCCGGGGGGACATCATGGAATTGATTGCGCCAGCCGGGCCGGTCTACCAGGCCGGCACCTTGTCGGGCAATCCGCTGGCCATGAGCGCCGGATTGGCCACGCTGCGCCGGCTTCGTTCAGCCGGTTTTTACGCCACGCTGGAACGACGGGCGGCACAATTGCATGACGGTCTGGTCGAAGCGGCCCGAACGGCAGGCATTTCCATTCAGCCGGCAAGAGTCGGATCGGTGCTCGGCTTCTTCTTTACTCATCATCCGGTCACCGATTATGCCTCGGCAAAATCGGCCGATACCCGGAAATTTGCCGCCTATTTCTGGGCCATGCTGAAGGCGGGCATTTATGTAGCGCCGTCGCAGTTTGAAGCGCTCTTTCTCTCCGGCGCCCACACCAAGCGGGACATCGATCAGACAGTGGACGCGGCGGCCGGCGCGTTTCGCCGGGCAGCCCTGGTACGCTGACCACACGAATTCGGCGGGCTATTTCTCTCCGAGCCGGCAGAACTTTTCAAGATCTTCCTCCCGGCCGATGACCACCAGCACATCGCCCCGCTCCATCACATCGGTGGGCGCGGGGGTGAAGCTGACAAATTCCCGGCTTTGCAATGCCCCCTTGATCATCGTTTGCACTTTTTTCTTCACCGCGATGATGTTGACGCGGAAACCGGCCCGGATCTGGCTGTCGCCGATCGGCTTGCCGATCAGCGGATCGGGCACCTCCACCTCCTCGATGCTGTAGCCGGGCGAGAGCTGCAAATATTCCAGGACGTTGGGCGCGGTCAGACGATGGGCCAGGCGAATACCCGCGTCGCGTTCCGGATAGATCACTTCCGACACACCCATGTTTTCCAAAATCTTACCGTGCAACGCGGTCACCGCCTTGGCGAGCACCCGCTTGACTCCAAGCTCCTTGAGCGTCATGACCACGAGCAGGCTCGCCTCAATATTCTCGCCGATGCTCACCACCGCCATGTCGACGTTCTGGGCGCTGACGGCCCGGAGGGCTTTCTCATCGGTGGCATCACATTGCACGGCATAGGTCGCAAACTCGCCGGCGCGTGCGACCTGAGTCTCGTCGCGGTCAATCGCCAGCACCTCATGACCCAGTTTGGTCAGGGTTTCGGCGACGTGAAACCCGAACCGCCCCAACCCGATCACCGCAATCTGCCGCATATTCGTCTCCTTTTACATCAAAAGGGGCCAGGGTCCAGGGAAACGTGGCGATGCGATTTGGGTTCCTGGACCCAGGACCCTTGCCCCTTGACCCTCTTGCCCCAGTATATCGCTTTCTCAGCCGATCAGCACCTTTTCCTCAGGGTAGCGCACGAGGGATTCGCTCTTCGCCACCACCAGCATGCCGATTGTAATGGGACCGAGCCGGCCGATGAACATCATGAGCACGATGATGATTTTCCCAATGTCGTCGAACGTGGCCGCATAGCTGAGCACGCCGCCATTGCCCGTGGACAGGCCGACCGTGCCGAACGCGGACGACACCTCGAACAACACCGGCAGGAAATGCTCGAAGTTGAGTTGTTCAAGAGCCAGGAGCAGCAGGGTCGCACCCGTGACCAATGCAAACGCCAGAAACGCAAGCAAAAAAGCGTTTGCCACCGTTTCAAACGGCAGCCGCCGGTGGAACACCGTCACCTCCTGCCGTCCCTTCGCCGTGTCCCAGAGCGTGGCAAAGATGATTCCCGCTGTCGTGGTCTTGATCCCGCCCGCCGTGCTCGCCGGCGAGCCGCCGATGACCATCAACAGGATCAACAGATAGAGCGACGCGCCCCTCAACTGCGACAGATCGATCGTATTGAAGCCGGCCGTCCTGGCAGACACGCTGTGAAAGAAGGCGACGATCGCCTGATTGGACCAGCTGAGTCCCGATAAGGTCGCCGGATTGGTCGCCTCCAGCACCCAGAGGCCCAAACCGCCGATGAGTATCAACGCGACGGTGACCGTTGCAACCAGCTTGGCATGCGAGGAAATTCGAAAAATCTCGCGACGCGCGTAGCGATGCAGCTCATACAGCACGATGTAGCCGATGCCGCCCAGGACGACCGTCCCCGCGATGATGAGGTTGATCGACCAGTCGAACCGATACCGCATCAGGTTGTCGGAGAAGAGTGAAAACCCCGCGTTGTTGAACGCCGCGACCGCGTGAAACACCGCCGTGTAGGC
>JBGPIL010000156.1:0-5485 GCA_041484905.1 Nitrospiria bacterium | reverse complement strand
GGAAAGGAGAAGAGCAAAGAGGATCAGGGTCCAGGGTCCGGGGTCCGGGAAAGACAAATAAGTCCCGGTGCTCTTTGTTATTACTGGACCCTGGCTACTGGACCCTGGCCCCTTCATCACACCACCAAGTTAAGCAGCCGGCCCGGCACATAGATCCGTTTTCGAATGGTTTTGCCCTCAATCCAGGGCTGCAATTTGGGGTCGGCCAGCGCACGCGTTTCAATTTCCAGTTCGTCCAATTCGGGAGGCACCTGCAGCTGGCTGCGCAATTTGCCGTTGATCTGGAGAATGATCGTGACCAGTTCGTCCTTGAGCCAGCGCGGTTCGGCTTCGGGCCAGTGTTCGGCGAAGATGGATCCGCGGTGGCCGAGCCGTTGCCAGAGTTCCTCGGTCAGATGCGGTGCGAAAGGGCTTAACAGGACCAGCAGCGTGCGTAAAGCCTCGGCCAACGCCGTGGCATCACCGTCAGTCGCTTTGGCGCCGCCGGCCGCCTTGACGCCGTCGCCCGAGTTGCCGGACACGGGTGCCTGCCATTGCGCGATCAGGTTGTAAAACTCCATCAACGCGGCGATGGCGGTGTTGAATTGAAAATGGCGGTCCAGATCGGCGGTCACCTTGTGGATCGTCTGGTGGGTGGCGCGCCGCAGGGTCTGGGCGCGGGGCGAGGCCTGGTCGGAATCGGGAGGCGACACAGCGCCCGACGCCCGCACCACCTGCCCGGCATGATCAATGACCAGCCGCCAGACCCGGTGTAAAAAGCGCGAGGCGCCCTCGACCGCCTGATCGTCCCATTCGAGATCTTTTTCCGGCGGCGCGGCGAAAAGCGAGAAGAGCCGGGCCGTATCGGCCCCGTACCGTTCGATCAGCACGTTCGGATCGACGACGTTGCCCTTCGATTTGGACATCTTGGCGCCGTCTTTGATGACCATGCCCTGGGTCAGCAGATTGGTAAACGGTTCGTCGGCCGAGGTCAGGCCAAGATCGCGGATCACCTTGGTGAAAAAGCGCGAGTACAGAAGATGCAGCACCGCATGTTCAATGCCGCCGATATATTGGTCGACCGGCATCCAATAGTCGGCGGCTTCCCGGCGGAACGGCCGGTCGGTCTCCCTCGGGGCGGTGTAGCGGAGAAAATACCAGGACGAATCGAAGAACGTGTCCATCGTGTCCGTCTCCCGCCGGGCTTTGCCGCCGCAGCGCGGGCAGGTGGTCTGCACAAACTCCGCGCTTTCGGCCAGCGGCGAGCCTCCCTTGCCGGTAAACGGCACGTCGCGCGGCAGAAGGACAGGAAGTTGCTCCTCCGGCACTGGCACAACGCCGCAGGCGTCGCAATAGAGGATCGGAATCGGCGTGCCCCAATAGCGCTGCCGGGAAATGCCCCAATCGCGCAGGCGATAATTGACCGTTCGCTTGCCGAGGGTGTGTTCGGCGAGGTGGCCGATGATCTTCGCTTTGCCCTCGGCCTGGGAGAGGCCCGTGAAGGGGCCGGAGTCCACCATCCAGCCGGCCTCCTCGGGGTAGGCGTCTGGCATTGTCTCCGCTCGGAGCGACCGGTCGCCGTTCTGCACGACCAGGCGTACGGGGATGCCGTATTTTTTTGCAAATTCAAAATCGCGCTGATCGTGAGCCGGCACAGCCATGATCGCGCCGGTGCCATAGTCCATCAGGACGAAGTTGGCGACCCAGATCGGGATCGGCTGACCGGTGAGCGGATTGATCGCATGGGTGCCGGTAAACACACCCGCTTTTTCAAAATTGCCCGTCAGCCGGGCCGTCCGGTCCAGCCGGCCGGCCTCTTGGACAAACGCCCGCACAGCGGCGGCCTCCGGTTTGCCCTGGATCAGTCGCTCGACCAACGGATGCTCCGGCGCGAGACTCATGAATGTGGCGCCGTAGAGCGTGTCGGGTCGTGTGGTAAAGATCGTGATCGTGCCCGACCTGTCCTGGAGAGGAAACTTCACCTCGGCCCCTTCGCTTTTGCCGATCCAGTTGCGCTGCATCGTCAGGACCCGTTCGGGCCAGCCGGTGAGCCGGTCGCAGCCGGCGAGCAATTCCTCGGCGTAGGCCGTGATCCGGAGAAACCACTGTTCCAGCTCCTTCTGCGTGACGGCCGAATCGCACCGCCAGCAGGCGCCGTCGATCACCTGTTCGTTGGCCAGCACCGTCAGGCACTTCGGGCACCAGTTCAGCGACGACCGTTTTCGATAGGCCAGGTCCCGTTCGTACATTTTCAGAAAGAACCACTGATTCCAGTGGTAATAATCGGGCCGGCAGGTGGTGATCTCCCGCTTCCAGTCGTAGGAGATGCCCAAGCGCTGCAGCTGCTGCTTCATATAGGAGATGTTGTGCATCGTCCAACTGGCGGGGTGGACCCCCTGCTCGATCGCGGCGTTCTCAGCCGGCAGGCCGAAGGCGTCCCAGCCCATCGGATGGAGCACGTGGCGGCCGCGCAGCCGCTGAGAGCGGGCGATGACGTCGCCGATCGTGTAGTTCCTGACATGACCCATGTGAATCCGGCCGGAGGGGTAGGGGAACATGACGAGGCAGTAATATTTCCGGTCCCGATCCCCCTCTTCGGTGACCGGCGTCTGCTGGGCCAGCCAGCGCGCCTGCCAGGCCGGCTCGATTTGTGTGTGGTCGTACTTGATCATGGATGCGTATGGCGATGGGGATTATCAAGGGGAGACTGAGCATCTCCCCTTGATGTAAATGAAACGACTATTCATATCATACGGATCAGGTGTTCGCAAGCCGAGCTCCCCGTATCATCAAGAGTCAGGGTCGGCCACAGGCGGCCCCCCTGCCTTCGTCATGCCTCGGTTTGCGCGCGCCGGCCCCGCCGTGAGGCGGCGAGAGGAGCGTGCGCAGCCGTGATGAGAGGCCGGCCCCATGTATCATTTATATAGTTCTTGAACCCTTCCCTCTTTGGGGGGATGAGCAGAGAACGAATAAGTGTGTTCTGTTGGCCGGCAAGGTTGGTGGATCATTGCTCAGGGGAGCGTGAAGACCGATACTGACCAGGTTCCGTAAATGTGGTATGGCTCGAGTCATGCCCCCCTAGGGCTGGGGGGTGCTCCACCAGCGACAGATTGCGCGTAAACTTTTTTAATGATCCCCTCATTTAAGGTATTGACATTTCCAGACTAATACACTAGAGTGCGCCCGTTGTCAGGGGCCGGGTGCAGGTGGACCGGTTCCGGAAGCACGTTCATCATGCGCGTGAGGGCGCCATGAGTTCTCAGGTTGTCAGAAATCGAAGTTCCCGCCGAGCGATTTGGCTCGCGCTTACCTCGTTCGTTGTCTTCTCCCTGTCCGGTTTTCTTGCCTCTGCAAGCGCCCAAACCACGCTTTTTTCCGATAACTTCAACAGCGGTGTGGCCACGGGCTGGACGGTTGCCAGCGGGACATGGGCGGTCGAAACGGGGGAATATAGCCAGAGCGCTGCGACCCTGTACAATGCGATGACCACGGCGGGCAGTAGCTGGGGGGATGTCACCATTCAGGCCCGGGTGATGCTCATGACGGATACCCCCACGACCAATGATGATATCGAACGGGTCGTCTTTCGGTATGTCGATGCCAATAACTGGTGTTCCGTCTTTTTCTCCCGATACTACAATGCCCTGGGGATTGAGCAACGAGTCAACGGGACGCGCACCTTCAGTCAGGTGGCGTTTACGCCCACCGCGGGGGTCTGGTACACCCTGAAAGCCGTGGTGAGCGGTGGCCAGGCGCAGCTCTATTTAAATGGTGTGTTAATGACCATGTGGACGTTAACAAGCGGTGCCACAACGGGGAAAATCGGGCTCTCCAGTGATCGTTCTCATACCCATTTTGATGATGTCCAGGTGACCACCACGCCGGCTCAGGGCGTGAACAGCGGGCTGCTGGCCTGGTATCAAATGGAAGAGACGGGTACGATCACCAACATTGCCGACTCGTCTGGCAGCAGTCGGACGGCGACCAATGCCGGGGCGGTGAGCGCTGTTGGCCGGATCGGCAACGCCTTCTCGTTTAACGGGACGAGTGCATATATCAGTTTCCCCTCGATTGGCTTGACCAATACGTTCACCGTGGCCATGTGGCTCTATACCACCGGGTCGGACAACTTTGGCAATCTTTTCTCGCAGGATGGCAACATCGGGCTGCAATATAAAGGCGATGTGAACAAACTGACGTTTTGGTTTAACACCGCTGATCATGTGAACAATACGGCGATTGGCCGCAACGCGTGGCACCATATCGCGCTGGTCAACAATGCCGGGGCGGTCACCTTCTATCTGGATGGGGTGGCGAACGGGACGACGACCGGGGCGCCCGGGTTTACGGCCACCGTGATGGGCAACGATCAATGGAATGAGCACTATGCCGGCTCAATCGATGAGGTGAGGGTCTATAGTCGAGCGCTTTCGGCCACCGAGATCGCCGCGATTTTAGATACCACCGCGCCGAGCGCACCCGGTACGCCCAGCCTGAGCGTGATCAGCAGCACGCAGATCAATTTGTCCTGGGCCGCCTCAACGGATAATGTAGGTGTCACGAGCTATCAGGTAGAGCGGTGCAGTGGCGCGAGCTGCACCACCGGGTTTGTCGCGGTGACCACGGTCACCGGGGCGCCGCCGGCGACGACTTATAACAACACGGGACTGACCGCTAGTACCACCTATGGCTACCGGTTGCTGGCGAAGGATGCAGCCAACAACTCCAGTGCTTACTCCGCCATCGCGTATGCCACGACCACCGCGGCCGCGGATACCACCGCGCCGGCCAATACGACGGCGGCGAACTTTATCAGCGCCGGCGCAGTCTATGCGGTCACGACGTCCGTGACGCTGGCAATTAAGGGTACGGACGCTGTGGGCGTGATCGGCTACTATGCGTCCGAGAGTTCTACTGCCCCTGCGGCGGGCGCCACCGGTTGGGTGGCGGTGACCTCCACCACGTCGTATGTGGCCACTGTGAACTTTACCCTGAGTGCGACCAACGGGACGAAGACCGTCTATGTGTGGCTCAAAGATGCCGCGGGGAATGTCTCCACCGCCATGAGCGATACGATTATCTTAGATACCACCGCGCCAACGACGCCGGGCCAGCCCAGCCTGAGCGTGATCAGCAGCACGCAGATCAATTTGTCCTGGGCCGCCTCAACGGATAATGTAGGTGTCACGAGCTATCAGGTGGAGCGATGTGCCGGCGCGAGCTGCACCACCGGGTTTGTCGCGGTGACCACGGTCACTGGGGCGCCGCCGGCCACGACCTATAACAACACGGGGCTAACCGCCAGTACCACCTATGGCTACCGGTTGCTGGCGCGGGATGCGGCGAATAACCCGAGTACCTACTCCGCCATCGCGTATGCCACGACCACAGCGGCGACCTCCTACACACTCACGGTCACCAAAGCGGGGACGGCGTCAGCGGCTGGCACGGTGACCTCCTCTCCGGCCGGGATCAATTGCGGGGCGACCTGCTCGGCGAGCTATAG
>JBGPIL010000155.1:0-5525 GCA_041484905.1 Nitrospiria bacterium | reverse complement strand
TCGCCGCGGGTCAGCTCGCTGATCTTCTCGATCACCTGCTGCGGCTTGATCATGCTGTCGGACGGCTGGTAGGCCAGCGGATGCTCCCGGCGCCACGCGTCGATCTGATCCAGCCAGGGCTTTCGCCCATCCTTCAAATCACCGTTGCCGCGCGCGCGCAACAATTCGTTGAGCTCCCGAACGACGTGTTTGACGTCGCCCACGATCGGGATGTCGACGTGGATGTTCTTCCGGATCGACGTCGGATCGATGTCGACATGGATGATCTTGGCGTGGGGCACGAAAGCGTCGATCTTGCCGGTGACTCGGTCGTCAAACCGCGACCCGACGGCGATCAGCAGATCGCAATGGTGCACGGCCATGTTGGTCGCGTAGGCGCCGTGCATGCCCAGCATCCCCAGCGACAGGGGGTGGGTCCCGGGAAATCCGCCCAGCCCCATCAGGGTCATCGTCACGGGCACCTGGGTCATCTCCGCCAGCTCGCGCACCTCCTGAGCCGCATCGGAATTGATCACGCCGCCGCCGATATAGAGAATGGGCTTTTTGGCCTTCAGAATGGCCTCGGCGGCCTGCTTGATCTGCCAGCGGTTGCCTTTGTACGTGGGATTGTACCCGCGGATGTACACGCTCTCCGGATAGACGAAGTCCGCCTTCGCCATGCTGACGTCCTTGGGCAGATCCACCAGCACCGGGCCCGGCCGCCCCGTGGTGGCGATGTAGAACGCCTCCTTGATGGTGCGGGCCAGATCGGCGACATCCTTCACCAGAAAATTATATTTGGTGCAGGAGCGGCTGATGCCGACGATATCCGCTTCCTGGAACGCGTCGTTGCCGATCATGGAGGTGGAGACTTGTCCCGTGAAAACCACGATCGGGCAGGAATCCATCCAGGCATTGACCAGTCCGGTGACCGTGTTCGTTGCGCCGGGGCCGGAGGTCACCAACGCGACGCCGGCCCGACCGGTGGCCCTGGCGTAGCCTTCGGCCATGTGAATGGCCGCCTGCTCGTGGCGGACCAGGACGAACTCCAGCTCCTTCTCGCTATAGAGCACATCGAAGATTTTCAGCACAACCCCGCCGGGGAGACCAAACACGGTCTTGACCCCTTCGCGTTTGAGCGATTCAAGAAAAATCTCTGCGCCGGTCAGCATCGTTAGTCTCGTCTCTCGTTCTGTGACGTTCTTCCGTACGTCAGACTATGGGGAATTACGCCACGATAGCACAGTCTCTTGCGGCAAGTCAATCTTAAAACCCCTTAGGTTTCAGCGTGTTGGAAAGAGTTGCCTGCGGAACAACCTGGGCCGGCTCTCTGACAGACCAGAGGCAACAACGCGTGGCGGCGGGGTCAGCGTTCGATGCGATCGCCGAGGGCAACCGTATCCGTGCTGCGGGTCAACAGCGCAGTGGCGGTTTCCCCTTGGACGCTGATGACTTCAAGCTCACCGATCAGGCGGTCTGGCAGTCGGACATTGGCAATCGCCGCATAGGCGGGCGCACGCTCCCCCCGCCTGAAGACGCGGAAGCGATCCCCCACCACCACCCCGGACAATTCCCCCCGGTCGATGAAGACGATATTAAATTGTGCGTTCAAATAACGCCCTTCGAGTACCTCCAGCACCAGGCCGGACAGCGACCCGCCCGCGCCTTCCACCACCGGCATCGTCGGAGCCGCTTCGACCGTCTGGCTCGGCATCACAGAATCACCGGGCTCGATTGAGCTGAATGATTTGATCACCAATCCCGTCGACACCGAGCCGACCTCCCGCACTTCAACCTCACCAAGCACCTGGATCAGGTCGCCCACCACGCGCCCGCTGACAGGATGGACCACTTGTTTCATCCGACGATAAATCGTGTACCGCCCCTGGGCCTCCAGGATCGTGCCCTGGTTCGGCAACAGATAGATCATGTCATGGTCGCCCAGCAGCAGACGATTTTCGTGGGTGCCGACCACACGGGCCGCGACCGGCAAATTTTTGGCGATGTAGCCGCTCGACAGCGCCAGGACTTCCTTGGATTGGGTGGGCGGTGGAGGCAACACCTCAAAGGCCGGCGTCTCCTGCCCTTTGAGCCCTTCCTCGGCAATCACCTGTTGCTGCTCGGGCGCAGGCGGGGGCGCTTCCTGCTCCGCGGGAGCGGCCGGTGGCGGCGTCTCTTCAACCGCTGCCGTCTCTTGAGGCGCCGTTTCGGCAGGCGGCGCTTCGGCCACTGGCGGCGTCGGTTCGGCTTGGACGGTTTCAGCCGGCCGGCCGTTCGGCAGCATCAACACATTACCGGGATAGATCAGGTCTGGATTATTCACGGTCGGGTTGACGTTCCACAACTTCGGCCAATTAAAGGGATCGGACAAGGCCTGCGACGAAATGGACCAAAGCGTATCGCCGGGTTTGACTGTGTAGGTGGTTGGAGCTGACGGCTTCTCGGCCTGGGCGACGTCGGTCGGAGCCGAAGCCGATGACGAGGGAGGCGCTGCAGGCGTTTCGGTCTGCGCAACGCCGGTCGATTCTTGGGCGGCAGACGGTTCGGGCGAAGAGGGCGCTGGCTGGACTTCGGTGGCTCCCGTATCGGAAGCGTGTTCGGCCGGCACCGACTGCATCTGAACGGCGGGCGGTTCAGCTGACGGCGCCGGAGGGGTCGGCTGGGACTGAGACGATTCATCGGCCTTCGCCGCAGCCGAGTCGATCGCCGCCGCGCCCGCGTCCATCCGCTGTTCAACCGTGTCTCGAACCGATTGCGCGGCCTCGGCCGGCGCCATTCCCAGCACCAACAGTCCGCAACACACCGTGTTTGCGACGCTGATCAATTCGATCCGGATCGACCGTCTGTCCATCTGCACGTCTCCTCTCGCTGGCGGTTACGGAAGCGTTCCCAGCGCTTGGGCCATCTCTCTGTAAGATAACAGAGAACAGGGAATTGTCAACAAATTCCTCCCGTGCTATGCTGCGCGGCGTGGCGGCCGTCCTTCCCATCGAATTGCATCACGGTCTCCGGTTGTCCGGCCATCCCCTCTGGATGGACGCCACCCGCCCCCAAGCCCTCTCGTTCGTCTCCCACGCCCACGGCGACCACTTTGCCCGCCACCGGAAAATCATCTGTTCTCCCGCCACGGCCCGCCTGATCAGCCACAAGGTCAGCCGCGCCTCGCTGGAGACGCACGCCTACCGGGAGCCATTTGAGCTGCATGATCTTCAGCTCGAATTACGCGCCGCCGGTCACATGCTCGGCTCATCCCAACTGGTCATCGACTATCACGGCCGCCGGATCGTCTACACGGGCGACTTCAAGTTGCGCGCCAGCCGGACTGCCGAGCCGGCCGAAGTCATTCCGTGCGACGTCCTGATCATGGAATGCACGTTTGGAAAACCGCACTACCGTTTTCCCGATCTGGAGACACTCACCAGCCGGTTGGTGCAGTTCATCGATCAGACCACCGAGAATCGGGCCGTCCCCGTGCTCTTCGCCTATCAGATGGGCAAGGGGCCGGAGATCACCAAACTATTGGACGATCTCGGGTATACCGTCGCGCTGGCCTCGCAGATTCACACCGTGGTGGAACGGTACCGGGAACTGGGCGTTTCCTTTCGCCGGTGCGAGGCCATGAACGGGGACAATTACTACGGCAAGGTGCTGCTCCTGCCGCCCTATCTGAGCCGAAGCCCGGTGCTGAGGCGGCTGACCCGCCGCCGGACGGCCATGCTCAGCGGCTGGGGGATGGATGCCGAGGCGCGTCATCGCTACGGCGCAGACGAGGTCATTCCGTTTTCCGACCACGCCGATTTCGATGAGTTGGTCAGCTACGTCCGCCAGGCCAACCCGTCACAAATCTATACGCTGCACGGGCCGCCCGACTTTGCCGTTCATCTGCGCACGCTCGGCTATAAAGCGCAACACTTGGAGCCAAGGTCACAATTGCATTTGTGGGATGATTGAACACGAGGGGCCGGTAGACAGTAGCCAGTAGGCAGGAAACAGGCCCAGCAACACATATCCATCTTCCCTGGCTACCGCCTACTGTCTACTGGACCCTGGACTTCTGTGGGATGATCTACAGGACAAACCTCCGGTGCCGAGTGAGCGCCTTTGCACGATGCGCGCCTGATGACATGGAGAGTCGGTGGTGTTGATCTGTCTAACGTTTAGGCTGACCAGCTACGTCGGGTCAAGTCTCAAGTCTATGGTTGGCCACGTCTCGATACTTTTAGGCGCAACGATGCTGACGGTTGTGAGTTTTTGATGGCATCAATAAAGCCTTCGAACAAAGAGTCGTCCTTCCACTGACACAACCATATAAACTGTCCCGTGGTGCTGTTAAGGGCCGCTAGATCATGTTTCTTTGGTACCTCGCTACCCAGGAACAAAATAAATGTAATGCCCGGGATACAGAATTTGTGCCTCCGCACGCCTTCCACGCGGAATGTGCTCGGAGAGGTTGTAGTGAAGTCGGTCCGGTTGTCACTCCAAACATGAACAAAGATCCGGGCGTTCACTGGGAAAGCTGCTTCACCAAGCAGATAGAGTCGAAACTCTTCTTGATACTTGGAACCGAGAGATATTAAATCGAGCGCTCTACCCTCCATCGTCCATTTATGAGCTGATGCGCGCCAGAAAACACTCGCTGCGAAGTAGAGATACTGCTCAAGCCGCCCCCCGAGCAACTTCGTCACGTCGAAGACTTTAAATCTTGAATCAACACAAACAGCCAACTCCTTTTCTAGTAGTTCACGGAGCTTAAACTCCCCGCCGGGTCGGGCACATTGATTGAAAACATACCGCTCACCATTCCGAGAGAATTTATCCTCGCATTCGCCACACAGAAAGTATGCAGAGACTTGACACGACGTAGTAAACGATCGCCCTTTTGTGACAACAACTGGATTGGGATCACGCCGAGAGTTAATTCGCGATAGTTTATAGCTTGCTGCAGGTAGCAGATGGCTGTCTCGGAGTTCTCTTGTTGTAAGGCAAAGACCGCAGCAACCCACGTGACTAGTCATGACTAATTTGGCTAACGAATCATAGTCGGCCGCACTGGAACAGCCTAATGGCGGTGGAAGCGCCGGCTGGACCGCCTTGTTAGACGGCCTATTGCAGATTCCACTTGTCGGTGCTTGGACGTGGATTCTCCGCTCCTCTTGCACTCGTTTCGGTCGAGGATCTCTGTGCCATGCCCTTTCCTTTGAGAGAAATGCGCAACTCAATATCGGCAGCGCGTGGCTCCGCCTTTGCGATTATAAGACCATCGCGCCACAATTGAATTTTAAACTTCTGAACGAAGACAAAAAGATGCCCTTCTGGGGAAGCTGAGGGGTCGTCTGATGGCGTGATCAATTTTGCAACAGACTCAGTGCAGATCGCAGATTGACGGTCACATTCGACGTGAGCGGTGTTAGTGGTTGGGATCTCCACTGTTCCCCGTCCTGAGACTGGTACCCAACGTCCTTCCAGTACCACATGGTCGCCAGCTTGGTTTCGCCATAATGAATAGGAGTTCGACTGAACCGCCATCACAATCGACGGCATCCAGG
>JBGPIL010000154.1:0-5528 GCA_041484905.1 Nitrospiria bacterium | reverse complement strand
GTCGTGGTCGACGATTCTTAACAAGCGACAAAATTTTCGAGCAGCCTTCCATGACTTTGATCCACAAAAAGTAGCACGCTACACCGCCCGCGATGTGAAGCCCTTACTGAACAATCCCGGCATTATTCGCAACCGTCTCAAGATCGAAGCGGCGATCAACAACGCGCAGCGCGTGCTGGACATCCGGCGCGAACACGGCACCTTCGCCAGCTATATGTGGTCGTGGGTCGGGGGCAAGCCGATCGTCCACCACTTCCGGACACTCAAGGACTATCCGCCCTATATCGACGAAGCCGTCGCCTGGGCGAAGGATTTAAAACAACGCGGGTTCAAGTTTCTCGGCCCCACGGTGATCTACGCCCACATGCAGGCGGTGGGGATGGTCAACGATCACACGGTCACGTGCTTCCGCCGTTCTCGCCGGACGGCAGGGCGCACGCGCACGCCACGGCGCAGGGGGGAGACGCGGAAACCGGCCGGTGTTTGACCCAATGATTACTTCTAAAGATTTACTTTAGGCAATATCATGGAATCCTTTCCATACCGACGTCTTTTCAAGCAGGATCGAGCCGTGCGTCCCGGCTCGGCTCAGGGCCAGGAATGGTGGCGAATGTTTCGCGCAATTCAGTCGCCCATTGCCGCTTGATCTCGTTGAAATAGGGGGCCTTGTCATCGATGCTCCGGCAGACGTCCACCCGCAGCCGGTCGCGTTCGTAGCAGAGCAGGTCGATCAGCGGGCCGATGGAGACCGGTGTGGGACAAACGGGACAGCCGTCGCCCGGCGGTCAGACGCCGCGCGGCGCGCGATGGGCACCGGGGAGCATGTCCACTTCCCATGATGAAGTCTGCAGCCAGGCGGCCAGTTCGTCGGACGTCACGGGATGGCTGATCAGGTAGCCCTGCGCGGCGTCGCAGCCGAGCGCCGTCAACCGGTCCAGCGTCTCCTGATCTTCGACGCCTTCGGCCACCACTTTCAGTCCCATGTTGTGGGCCAGTTCGATGGTGGAGCGAACGATGATCTCGTCATCTCCATTCGTCGCCATGTCCTTGATAAATGCACGGTCGATCTTGATCTCATCGACCGGCAGGCGCTTGAGAGAAGCCAGGGACGAGTAACCCGTGCCGAAATCGTCGATCGAGAGATGGACGCCCATGCCGTGCAGCCGGGACAGGACTTCGGCCGCCCGGACCGGATCGGTCATAATGGCGCTCTCGGTAATTTCCAGGGTCAATCGATCCGGCGGAAACTGCGCCAGCGAAAGCGCCTCCGCCACCCGGCCGGGCAGTTCCGGGTCATGCAGAACCCGCTGCGACAGATTCATGGCAATCCCCAGGGAGATGCCCGCCTGGCGAAACGTGTTCGCCTGCGCCAACGTGTGGGTCAGCACCCAGAAGGTCAACGGCCGGATCAGGCCGCTCTTCTCGGCGGAGGCAATGAACTGGTCCGGCAGCACCAGGCCGAATTCCGGGTGTTGCCAGCGCACCAGCGCTTCCGCGCCGGTGACGCGACGGCATTGCAGATCAACCTTGGGCTGATAATACAGGACCAGGGCATCCTGCTCGATCGCCCTGCGCAACTGCCCCATCAGTGTCAGGCGCATCCGGTTGTGTTGCTCTGACTCGGAGGCATAGAGAAAATGGCCGCTGCCGGTCTCCTTGGCGATGTACATCGCGACGTCGGCTCTCCGAATCAGGGTGGTGGCGTCATCGCCATGGTCGGGGTAGATGGCGATGCCGAGACTCGCCTCCACCGCCAGAGACAATTCCTCGACGAGCAAGGGCGCTTCCAGGGTTGCCAGAATTTTTCTGGCCACCGGCAAATAGCCGTCGATCCCCGTGCCAGTGAGCAGGATTGAAAAAATGTCACCTTCGAACCGGGCAATCGTATCCGCCTCCCGCAAGACGCCCCGCAGGCGCTGGGTCACCTGCTGCAAGACCCAGTCGCCGCGCGGATGGCCGAAGGTGTCGTTGATCTCCTTGAACCGGTCCAACCCCAATTGAATAACCGTCACCGGCTTGTTTGACCGGTTCGCGCTGACGATCGCCTGCCCGAGGCGATCGAGAAACAGCGTGCGGTTGGGCAGGTCGGTCACGTCGTCATAATAGGCCAGATATCTGATCCGCTCCTCCGCCGCCCGCTGATCACTCACATCGCGAAAACTCCACACCCGCCCGACGCTCGCCCCCCCCACGCGTTGGGGCTGGGAATACCGCTCAAAGATCCTCCCATCCTTGAACTCCAGAATGTCGTGGCTCGCGGCGTCCGGCCGCGCATACAGCTCGTTCACCTTTTTCAAAAACCCTTCGGGGTCCTTCAATTGGTCCTGAACAAAGGCCAGCATCCGGTCGTCATCTCCCGACGTGATGACGGACTGGGGGAGGCGCCACATCTTGGCAAATTTTTCATTGAGGCTCACGATTTTCCCCTGCCTGTCGACCACGAGGATGCCGTCGGCGGTGGATTCGAGCGTCGCGCTGAGCAGCGACAGTGATGCTTCCAGCTCCTCTTTGGCCCGCTTGCGGTCGGTGGCGTCATTGAAGGTCACGACGAGGCCGGTCAGCCCTCCGTGCTCGATCTTGGGAGAACTTCGGTAATCAACGGCAAAACTCGTTCCGTCTTCGCGGTAAAACACGGTGTCCGTCACGTGGCGGCAAGCCCCCGTTTTCAGCGGTTCCAAGATCGGCGAGTCGTCGGCCGGAGAGAAGCCGCCGTCGCTCGTTGCCTCCCGCAGCACATGGGCCATCGGCCTGCCGATGACCTTGGCCCTATCTACGCCGAGCAGTGTGGCAGCGGCGGTATTCATGAACGTGATCGCACCTTCGCGGCTGACGCCGAAGATGCCTTCGGCCGCCGAGTCCAAGATCAGTCTGACTTCACTGAAGGCTCTTTCATTAAACCGCCACGAAATGATGCTTCCGATGGAGGCCCACAGGATAAAAAACACATGGATGCCGGCCCACGTCCAGGGCGCGTGCAAGGCTGTGGAATGATTGTAGACGTCCTGAGGCCAGAGCACACCCACGACGCCGTGATGGACGGCCACATACAACACGGCCAGGAGATAAGGGGTCCAATCTTGATAGAGCGCCATGAAAATCAGCACCACGAAGAAGTGGAAATGCAGCTCGATATGCCCCCCCGAGAGGTGTACGAGAATAGCAGACGAACTCATGAGCCCGAAACCAATCGCCGTGGCACGCCATGTGCGGCTCAGTCTGCTATGGGTTGCGACGAGCGCAAAAAAGGCGACCACTGATCCCGCGGCAATGGTATGGAGAACCGTGCCATTGTGAAACGGCGCCCACAAGCTCCACTCCCAGCTATACCCTAGTACCGGACCGACAAGGACAATGAACAACGCATGCAACCACGTCAACCCCACCATGAACCGATGGCGGCCTTGCCAAATCTCGTTGGGCAGACCTCCTCCCTTCGGCAAGGAGAACCACAGACGTTTGATCGCTGAAAACACCCGTCTCTTCATGTTCATTCTTCACGGCCGGATACGTTGATGGTTTCCACCACGCTCCGCCTAATAAAAAGGCCCGCCTCTTGATAAGGAGGTGGGCCCAACAAATATTGAGTTCCCACTTCGGCAGCCCATCTCGCCCTCTTCTGAGGTCTCCCCCAGCTCTTAGGCTCAGGACTTTGCGACCCTGGCTTTCGCTCAGGTGTGCTCTTATCGGTGGTGGCGTTTCAACGCCTTGTTGATCCGGATGACCCCGTTTGCCTCCTTGAGAAATCTACACTTTCACCGCAAAGTATAGCGCCATTTTCATGCTTGTAAAGGAGGTTGTTCCTCTATTTCTTCAACGGTTAACTGGCTGTTAATACACTGGACTTAGGGCCTCAGTGCATGCGGAACTCCACCACGCCGTGCCGCTTGAAACCACGCTGACAACCGCCGCTGCAGTAGACCGATAACGGGAATGAGAACGGGCGGGGCGAAGCCGGCGGGCGCCGGGCGTCAGTATTCCGAGGCCAACCCAATATAGCTGCCGTTGTCGGCCCGCACGACATCGTCTTGACTGGTGATCGCGGTCAGGGAGGCGGTGCTCTCCCCGTCCTCGCCCAGACTGTAGAGGTCGTAATCGGTATTCACGGCGACGGCGAACCGATCCTGCCGCCGCAGGGCCGGCGGCAACGAGTTGAATGGCACATACTGATAGGCCCGGCCCCACGGGTCGATCACGTTGGCGCCGGTCAACTGGGCCAGGGTCGCGGGCAGGCGTTGGTTCGAATCCCCAAACATGTACATCATGATTTCTTTCTGCAACGTATTGATTTCGCCGACCGCCTGCACGCTCCGCGCCTTGTTGATGAACTTGGTGTAGAGGGGGACCGCGACCGTGGACAGAATCCCCACGATCAGGACCACCAGCATCAACTCCATCATGGTGAACCCTCGCTCGCCACTCATGGGCCTTGACCCTTCATCTTATCTGTCTCATTTGGCTCATTGGGGCGTTTCACCATGGATGGCGACGCGCCCGTTGTCGCATCGCCCTGCGACTGCCCCCCGGCCGTCGTGAATAGGGCCAGCGATGCGCACAATCGCCCAAGGTGTTCGTCAACCGCGACCAGTTCCCTCCGGCAGCTCTCCAGTTCGCCCCGTTGCAGCGAAGCCTTCAGACCGTCCACGCGTTCCCGCATGAGGGCGCAGTCGGCGGCCGCGGCGGTGAAGCGGTTTCCCACGGCGGCAATCATGACGTTCAACTCCGCCGCCTCCTTGAGCAGGTAGTCCCGCTTTCGCAAGGTCGCGCGCACGGCGAAGTTGCCCTGTGCGACGTCACGAAACACGGCGCGGAATCGGTAGAGCGCCCCGGCGATGCGGTGTGAGACGAGCACCGAGTGGCCCGCCAACAAGACAAAGACGACCGCAATGGCCGGCCACAGCGTGGCATGCAGGGAGAGGATGAGATTCGCCACCTCCTCCCGGTCGGCCAGCGGCAGCGTACTGCTGTCAAGCTTGATCATCAACGGAACGAACAGAAAGGCCGCCATAACCACCAGGAGGATGAAAAAATAGAGGAGATTGAATGCCAGGAGACGGTATTGAAACTCGTCCACCAGCAAGCGCCTGCGTTGCGATTTCGGCGACGGCATCGCTTATCCCTCCTTCTTCCATTGAAACTGCCGCTGGTTCTTCAACGTGATGGTCCCCCCGGCGGCCGGATCGTAATAGAACGACACCTCCTGGTCGACAGGATCCGCGTAGGTGATCGTGTAGAGGAGGGCGTCGTGTTCACGCACATTGGTGACGTGCCGGATCGGGTGGGCGGACTCGACACCGTCACCGGTGCCGAAGGCCACGGTCGTTCGCGACACTCGGAGCGAGCGGCCGGCGTAGGCCGGAGCGGCCGTCTTCCACGTCCCGATCAGGCCTTCGGGCAGCCCCGTCTCCCTTCCCGATTCACAGCCGGACGCAACCATCGAAACGGTGACAACCACCAACCCGATGGCAATCCGTTTCACTGTGGTCATCATAATCGGCCTGCTCAGAACCTGGGATGTTGTGGGGTGTTGG
>JBGPIL010000153.1:0-5583 GCA_041484905.1 Nitrospiria bacterium | reverse complement strand
TGATGAACTTGTCCGCCAGATACATGCCGTACTTCGAGGCGACTGTGCCGCCCATATCGCTGAGCAACGTGTGCTTCAGGTCCAACGCATCCTTCCACGCCTTGTGCGAGTAGACGCTGTCGATGCTGATCCCGAGCACTTCCGCCCCGGCCGCCTGGAACTTCTGAAAATCCTGCGTCATGCACTTGTTTTCGTTCGTGCAGACGGGACTCCAATCCAACGGATAGAAGGCCAGCACGACGTTCTTCTTGCCACGAAAATCACCCAGTTTGACTTCCTTCTGGTCCTGATCCTTGAGCGTAAATTCAGGGGCTTTCTCGCCCACTTTGATTTCCGATGCCACTGCGGTCGTCATGTCCGTTTCCTCCTTGTTAATTGTTGTACTCGTGTTGATTAGAGTCAGGGGGAGCCGCTAGCTCCCCCTGACAACCCCCATTGGTTCTTGTGCTCTGGTATTTAAGTTAAGGGGAGATGCTCCTCTCCCCTTAACAATCCCCATCGCCATACACATAAAAACAACCTGTGTTAACCCTATCTCCGCTTTTTCTTGACTGCTCCCTTTGTCCGCCCAACCGTATTCTTGCGCGCCGGTTTCAACAGACGGGCCACCGTCTCGCCGATCCGGGTCGGATTCTTCACGACCGTCACGCCGCCCTCGGTGAGCGCTTTCATTTTGGCCGCCGCCGTTCCCCGGCCGCCCGCCACGATGGCGCCGGCATGGCCCATCCGGCGTCCCGGCGGCGCGGTAATTCCGGCGATAAAACCGACAACCGGCTTGGACATCGACGACTTCACGTACTCGGCCGCCAGCTCTTCATCCTCACCGCCGATCTCGCCGATCAGCACGACGGCTTCAGTCTTGCCGTCACGTTCGAACAGTTCCAACACCTCCACGAAGCTCAGCCCGTGCACCGGATCGCCGCCGATGCCAAGGCAGGTGCTCTCCCCCAACCCCAACTGGGTCACCTGCCAGACCGCCTCATACGTCAGCGTGCCGCTCCGCGACACGATTCCGACCGGTCCTTTGCGGTGAATAAACCCCGGCATGATGCCGATCTTGCATTCCTCCGGCGTGATAATCCCAGGACAGTTGGGACCGATCAATCGCGTCGGCCGCCCCTCGATCGTGCGCTTGACGCGGATCATGTCAAAGACCGGAATCCCCTCGGTGATGCAGACGATCAGCCCGACGCCGGCGTCGGCGGCTTCCAAAATCGCGTCCGCGGCAAAGCGAGGCGGGACAAAGATCATCGACGTGTCGGCGCCCGTCTTCTCCACGGCCTCCTGCATCGTGTCGAAGACCGGAATCCCCTCGGTCAGCGTGCCGCCCTTGCCCGGCGTGACCCCGGCAACGACCTGCGTGCCGTAGTCGCGGCAGGCGGTGGCATGGAAGGAACCTTCCTTGCCCGTGATCCCCTGCACCACCAGACGGGTTCGTTTATTGACCAGAATGCTCATTCCGCTCGCGCTGTTTATTGAAGTCAGGGGGAGACGCTATCTCCTCCTGACAACCCCCATTGGTTGTTGTACTCGAACAACGTGTCCCTTCGCTTGCCGGGCCCCATCGCCGTACATTTCATGCCCATTGCCGTTCATCGCGGCGCCACCAGGTTGGAAAAAGGGGACAGGCTACTTTTTAAGTGGGTCTGACAAGATGTATAGGAAAAAAGTAGCCTGTCCCCTTTTTCATCCCCATCGCCGGACACCTCATACTCATTGCTGTTCATCGCTGCCCCACCAGTTTGACGATCTTCTGCGCGCCTTCCCACATGGTGCTGGCCACTTCCAATTTCAGGCCCGATTCCGCCAGCAACTGCCGCCCTTCGGCCGCATTGGTCCCTTCCAGACGCACGACCAGGGGCACGTTGACTGCGATCTCCTTGGCCGCCGCCACGATGCCGCCGCCGATTCGTTCACACCGGACGATGCCGCCGAAGATGTTGACGAAGACCCCTTTCACGTTCTTGTCGGACAGGAGAATTCTGAATGCCTCCTTGACCGTCTCCTTCGTGGCGCCGCCGCCCACATCCAGAAAGTTGGCCGGCTCGCCGCCCGCCAGCTTGATCACGTCCATCGTGGCCATGGCCAGACCAGCCCCGTTGACCATGCAACCGATCGTGCCGTCCAACTTGACATAGTTCAAGTTATACTTCGACGCTTCGACCTCAAGCGGCGATTCTTCATCAAGATCTCTTAAGGCCTGAATCTGCGTCCGAAAGGGCACGGCGTTGTCGTCAAACGCCAGCTTGGCATCCAGGGCCATCAACTCGCCGGTGGTGGTCACAATCAGCGGATTGATCTCCACCTGGGAGGCGCCTTCGTCGGTCATCAGCCGATAGAGGCCGGTCAGCAACCGATGGAACGGTCCAATCTGCTCCGGCGTGAGCCCCAGCTTGAACCCCAGCGACCGGGCGTAATAGGCCTGCAGGCCGGCCGCGGGATCGATACGGCAGCTGAAGATCTTCTCCGGGTGTTTAGCCGCGACCTCTTCGATCTCCATGCCGCCTTCGCGGCTGGCCACCACCACGGGACGTCCGACCGTGCGATCGATCAGCAGGCTGAGGTAGAGTTCCCGTCCGATCGAGACCCCCTGCTCCACCAGCAGCTTCTTCACCACGCGCCCCTGCGGGCCGGTTTGATGCGTCACCAACGGCCGCCCCAGCAGCGACCGGGCGATGGCGCCGACCTCATCTGTCGTCTTGGCCAATTTGACTCCGCCGGCCTTGCCGCGACCCCCGGCGTGAATTTGTGCTTTGACGACCACGGGCCAGCCGCCGACTTCAGCGACCAATTCCGTGGCCGCGGCCACCGCCTCGTCGGCCGACTGCGCGAACCGTCCCTTGGGCACGGCAACACCGTAATGGGCAAAGAGCTGCTTGGCCTGAAATTCGTGGACGTTCATACCGGCGTCTTCTCAACTTTTCTGACGTAATCGGGAAACAACATGGGCGAGATCAAATCCGATTTAATGCCGGCTTTGGCGCGCGCCGCCTCGAACGCTTTCAGGTGGCCGAGTGTGGGCGCACCCCAGTCAATCGATTTGGCCAGCTTGGCCGCGGTCTGGCCGGCACGCCGGCCGAAGACGATAATATCGAGCAGTGAGTTGCCCATCAATCGATTCCGCCCGTGCAACCCGCCGGAGGCCTCGCCGGCGACCAGCAGGTTTTTGACGGTCGCCTGTCCCTGTGCATCGACCTGCACCCCGCCGTTCTGGTAGTGCAGCGTCGGATAGACGAGCACCGGCTCCTTGCGGATATCGATGCTGTATCGGGAGAAGAGCCGCATCATGTTGGGGAAGCGCTTCTCGATCGTGCCTTCGCCATGCAGCTCGTCGACGACGGGAATGTCGAGCCAGACGCCGGTGCGGCCGCCCGGCGTGGCCACGCCCCGCCCCTCCTGACATTCCCGAATGACGGCCGACGCCACCACGTCGCGCGTCTCAAGCTCGCTCACGAACCGGTCGCCGAGCCCATTGACCAGTTGGGCGCCGGCGGAGCGGAGCGCCTCGGTCACCAGGAGACCGGCCATCGGCTCCGGATAGACGGAACCGGTCGGATGATATTGAAACGTATCGATATAGAGCAGCTTGGCCCCGAGCCGGTAGGCCAGGGGCAGTCCGTCGCCGGTGGCGCCAAAATGGTTACTGGTCGGAAACCGCTGGATATGCAGCCGTCCGCTACCGCCGGTGGCCAGAATGACGATCTTCGCCTGGACGACAATCTGCCTGTCGTTGTCGAAGTCTTTGAGGACGGCGCCGGTGCAGGCGCCGTCCGGCGCGCTGAGCAGTTCAATGGCGGGGGAGAATTCCAGCGTGCGGATCTTTTCGTTGATCACCACGTCCTTCAGCACCCGCATCATCTCAAGCCCGGTATAATCGCGGCAGGCCAGCAGCCGGGCCACGCTGGTGCCGCCACCGCTGCGCAGCTTGAGGTTGCCCTCCTCGTCCCGATCGAACAGCACGCCCAATTGCATCAGCCACAAAACGGCGGACGGTCCTTCTTCAACCAGAATTTTGAGCAACGTGCGGTCGTTTTTGAAATGGCCGCCTTTGAGGGTATCGGCAAAGTGGCGGATTGGTGAATCATCGGGATTCACGGCGGCCTGCATCCCGCCCTCCGCCATGACGGTATTGGCATCGCCCAATCGCAATTTGGTCGCCAGCAATACATTCGCGCCGGCCGCCTTGGCCTCCAACGCGGCCGCCGAGCCCGCCCCTCCACCCCCGATAATCAGGACATCGACCTTTTCTTGAGGTGTCAGGGGAGCGTCAGCGGGCTTGGCATTCAGCGACTCCGACAGGGCGCTGCCGGCTTCGAGCAACTCGGCCAGTTCCTTGACGGTCCGATCCCCCGTATTGGGTCCAATCTTTAATGTTTGATAGGCGTCGGCCCGGTAATCGGGATGATGTTGGGAGAGTAGTGTTTTCTTGGCGTCATCAGCCAGCAAGCCCGGCGTCTGTTTAAGCCGCCCGGCCCGCTTGGCTTCCATCGCTGTCCTGGCCTGCTGAATGTCCATTGAAATTAGGGGGAGATGCGCTTCGACTCGGCCATGGCTAACAGCCATGTAGCCGGCTGAGATTCCGCCTTCGCAGGCCAAGCCTGCAAAGCTCCATTCCTCGTCCCAACCATTTGATGTGGGGGCCCGTGCGGAACCGATACAGCGTCCTCCGACACCCCCACACCCCTAGCTCCCCCATCGCCGTACATATAGGTGTTCATTTGGATAACGCTTACTTTTCGGCCGACGGCTTGGGGTAGTTCGTGCAAAACTTGGCCAACTCCTGATCGCCCATCGACTGGAGTTTAGTCCATTCGAAGCCGTACGAGCCGGCGTTGATCTCTCCGATCCGGTCGGTCAGCCGTGCCGGCGGCTTTAACTCGTGGACGCCGTGGGCCCGACGGGCATAGAGGGCGATCAGATTGGGGGCCATGTCGGCCGGGCAGCGGACGACGCAGAGGCCGCAATTGTTGCAGCTCATCGTCAGCTCGGCCACCTGGTCGAAGTTGCCGAACACCGCGCACCAGACACTGCTGCGGACGTCGATCCCCTGCGGACAGACCCGGTTGCAGGCGTTGCAGTTGACGCACCGCGCCGCCTCCGGGTAGAGCTCGAACAGCGCCTCTTTCGGATCAGCCAGCTCGGCCATGTTGTAGCTGGCCCGCGCGGCGGCAAAATGGGGAACCATGGAGAAGGACAACCCTTCCTGCACCAGCGTCTGGCAACCCAGGCCGTTCTGCAGCTCGAAGCTGTCCTTGGTCCGGTAGACGATGCCGCAGGCGCCGCAGGTGCCGCCCAAACAGCCGACGCCACGGATCAACTCGTGGCCGGAGTACCACATCGCCTGCAGCACGGTGATGCCCTGCGGCACGCGGTGGGGCTTGCCCATGATCTCCACCGAGACCAATTGGGAGCTCTTTGGCTCTGTTGCTGCTGTACTCATCTCTCCCTCAGTAGCCCGTAGGCGGTAGACAGTAGACAGGAAAACATACCGGTTCTCCTGACTACTGTACCCTGCCTACTGGCTACTATATTTCTCCTGCCTACTGCCTACCGTCTACTGTCTACGCTCTTTACTTCAACGGA
>JBGPIL010000152.1:0-5596 GCA_041484905.1 Nitrospiria bacterium | reverse complement strand
GGGCGATCTGATCGACCACATACGCCTGCTGCGCTTCCGTCATCAATGGAAAGACGGGCAACGCCAACGTCTCCTCCGCCGCCCGTTCGGCCACCGGAAACGCCCCCCGCACCCACCCGAATCGTTCAAAACAGGGCTGCAAATGCAGCGGCAGGGGATAATAAACCTCGCAGCCGACCCCCTGCTGACGCAGGAAGGCCGCCAGTGCGTCCCGTCGTTTGGCGCGCACCACATAATGATGATAGACCATTGTATAGCCCGGCCGCTCGACCGGCAGCGTAATCCACTCTGACAACTGGCGCGATACGAGCAAACCGGCATACCGCTTGGCGTGCGTCCGTCGAGCCGCCGTCCATTGTTCCAGGTACTCGAGCTTGATCAGCAACACGGCCGCCTGCAACGCATCCAACCGGCTGTTGATCCCGACCTCGTGATGGTGATACCGGTCCGCCATCCCGTGATTGCGGAGCCGGCGAAGCCGGGCCGCCACCTCCGGATCGCCCGTGAGCACCATCCCCCCGTCGCCATACCCGCCAAGATTTTTGGTCGGGAAAAAACTCAGACAGCCGATCTTCCCGATGGCTCCCGCCGCCCCCTGCTCGCACACGGCGCCGATCGCCTGCGCCGCATCTTCGATAACCTCCACCCCCTCGCGCCGGGCGATCCGCAGCAATGCGCCCATATCGGCGCAATGGCCGAAGAGATGCACAGGCAACAGGGCGCGCAGCCGGGGCCGGCCCTCCTGCGTCCGGTTATGATGCAGAGCCGCTTCCACCTGCTTCGGATCAAGCGTGAGCGTCTCGGGATCAATATCGGCAAACACCGGCGTCGCCCCGACCAGCACGATTGAGCTGGCCGTGGCGAAAAACGTATAGGGGCTGGTAAGCACACTGTCGCCGGGACCGATCCCCAATGCCCGCAGCGCCAAGATCAAGGCATCGGTGCCCGACGCGACCCCGACACCCTCCAACGGCGCGGCCACGGTCGACCGGGCCAGAATCCACTTGGCCACGGCCTGCTCGCAGGCCTCGACCGTCGGCCCCAGAATGAATTGTTGTTGCGCCAGCACCCGGTCCACAGCGGCCCGGACGGCCGGCGCCAACAACTGATACTCGGCTTTTAAATCGATCAGCGGCACGTTCATGGCAGGGCCACTCCTTTCATCTTCAACAGATCGGCATACAGCGTCTCTTGCTGACGCACCATGGTCACGATCTCGAATTCGGCCGGCAGCGCCGCGGCCGCAGCGCCCATCCGTTGCCGGACGGCCGGTGTCTGCAGGAGTTCCACGATCCGATCGGCCAGCCGTTCGGTATCGCCGATCGGCGCCACGTAGCCGTTGACTCCGTCGTGCACCACATCCGCAACACCGTCAGCGGCGGTCGCAACGACCGGCAAACCGCAGAGCAACGCTTCAAGAATCGACCGCGGAAGCCCCTCCCACCGGGACGTCAGCAGGAACAGATCGGCCGCCCGCAACAACAGGGGAATATCCCGACGCCACCCCAACAGGATCACCCGCCCCTCCAGTCCTTCAGCCCGGATCGTCGCCTCCACATCCGGACGCAATTCCCCATCACCGGCGATGAGAAACACGGCATTCGGTTGCCTGCGGAGCACGCGACCGGCCACGGCGACAATGTCGCCCGGCGCTTTTTGCGGCTTCAAACAGGCCACCGTCACCACGATCGGCGTGTCCGGAGCAAGCCCCAGCGTCGCGCGTACCGCCGCCCGTTGCCGTTGCCTCTCCTCCACGTGGGCGGGATCAGATCCGTCTCTCCGTTGAAGAGTGGCAAAATCAACCCCGCTTCGGATCATCACCGATGGCGGCCGTTTATCAAATTCTCCGGCGGATGGTCCGGCGGACTGGGGCCGAAACAGCCCGAGCGCCTCGCCCAGCCGCTGATTGGCCCTGGACACGACGATCGCGCCGTCCGTCACCTTCGCCGTCAACCGTTCGAGCCAGATAAAGAACCACCGCACCAATCGGGGCTGTTCATCGTGGAAACCAAACCCATGATAGGTATGGACGATCACCGTCGCGCCGGCGAGTCGTGCCGCCCATCGGCCAAGAATCCCTGCCTTTGAACTGTGCGTGTGGACGATCATCACCGGCCCGGCCTCTTCACGGATCCGCGCCAACTGCCGCCGCAGCGCCAGCAAGGCCGACAGGTCGCGCCACGGACGAAGCGGCCGAACCAACGACGGCACCCAGATAACGGGCACGCCATCCAGCCGGCGCGCCTCCTCGTCAAGCAGCCCGTCGCAACCGGCGATCAAGCGGGGGGAGAACCGGCTGCGGTCAAGATGCGAGAGTGTGAAGAGGGTGTTCTGCTGCGCGCCGCCAAGTTCCAGTTTGGTAATAATGTGCACGACCGGCACGGGCGTGCCGGCGGGCCGCGATGTGGGCCGGGCCGTCGCAGGCCGAGCCGCGACCTCCAGCGTCATGATGCGTTCCGGCGCGACCGCGCGGGGGCTGTTCCTGTCTTGGCTCTCCTGCCGGCTATTGCAGGACGCCGCCCGCCTTTGAGGATCGATTCCGCCGCCTCTTTCCCCTGCAGGACAGCGTCCTCCATCGATGAGTGTTCCCACGCGCCGTACCGGCCGATCGACCGCACGCCGGCGCCACGCAACGCGCGTGTGAGACGCGCCAAAATCCGCTGACGCGCGTGATCAAAGATCACATAGGCATACGGAATCTCAACCACCTCTCGCATGGTGATCCGGTCGTCGGCCCGCAGCAACCCCGCCTCTCGGAGTCCCGCAACCGCCCGCTCGATCGCCGTGTCCCGGCTCACAGGCCGCCCCGGGCGATGCGAACACTCAATGGAAATCAAACTCTGCCCCGGCGGGGCGACCGACGGCGTCAGATTGGAGGGAAACCCGACGCGATAAAACGGAAAACGGGGCTCGGGGAAATAAATCCAATGATAGGGCACGATCGTCGGACGGTCCACGCCAAGATTCACATTGGTCACCGAAACATGAACCAGTCCGGTCACCTGGCGTCGAACGGCGGCCGGCACACCGTCCGCCCGCCGGACCAGCTCCGGCAAGGGAAGAGTGGAAATCAGATGGCGGTAATGGACGCGTTGACCATTTTGGAACTCCACGACCCGGCGGCGGAGATCGAGCGCGGTGACCTCGTGTTTGAGGTGCAATCCCTTCATGATGTGCCGGGCAAACGCTTCCGGATAGCGCTGGATACCGCCCTCCTTGGGATAAAAGAAGGAGGGATTGTACCCCATATTCCGGTTGGCCAGCCCCAAGGCCCCCTGCACCACCTCTTCCAGCGAAGGCACCGGGATCAGCCACCCGCCGCCCCAGTCGCAACCCAGCTCGTCGAGCGGCCGCTGCCAGAGCTTCTCATTAAAAGGTGTCATGAAATGTTTCGCGATCCCATCTCCAAAGGTGCGTGTCACCCATTCCCCAAAGTGGCGGGGGGAGGCGCGACGGGCCGATGCGGCATGATTCCGCCGGCCCCACGCCTCGATAAACCCCATCAGGCACGCTTTGACCACGTCAATCGGCAACCCGAACGTATTGGCCTGAAACGGGTAATCCGTATAGACGTTGTGAGAATAAATCGCGGCCCGCCGTTGGTGGGCCACCAGGTCGCTCCCTGATTCACCCATCAGGCGCTCGACCAGTGTCTTGATCTCCGGCCGTCGAAAATGCATCAAATGACCGGTGCAATCGAACGTAAACCCGTCACGCCGCATGCTCCGGCACAGACCGCCGACCCCATCCTCCCGCTCGTAGAGTCCGAATGAGACGCCGCCCTGTTGCAGATGATAGGCTGCGCTCAACCCGGCCAGGCCGGCTCCGAGAATTACCACCGCTTCGTCGCGCTCAACGCCCATGCGTCATTCCTGTTTTTTGCTGGCCTGTTTTTTGCCGGTCTGCTTGTCGCCGGCCTGTTGCCGAACCTGTCGCCACACCTGGTGATTCATGACCCGCCTCCTGTTGCGCCAGGTCCATGCGTTTCAGCCAGACAGCCGCAACCAGCAACCCCATCGCCGCAACCGTCACAATCGTCAGCGCCTGACCGAACGGCAACCACATCACGCCGAGGCCGGCCAGACCCAGCACCAGCGACGCCGCACAGCTGCACCCGACGACCTGCGGGACCGTCAGCGCCCACCGGCGGAGCCGCAGCGCAAAATGATCAGGGCTGCCCAAAAAGACCGGAATTTTCCGAAGATATCGGATCGCCATGACAAAGAACGTATCGAAAATCGGCACGCCTAAAATGAGCACCGGCGCAAAGAGGCCGAGTACGCTGCGGTGGGTATACTGCAGGGTCATGGCAACGGCTCCGAGCAGAAAACCGACAAACATGCTGCCGGCATCACCCATATAGATCCTGGCTGGATAGCGGTTGTAGTACAGAAACCCGATCAGGGCGCCCGCCAGCGCGGCCATCTGCACCGGAGCGTCCGCATCCGCCGTCGCAACAGCCACGAGGAAGAGCACGACCGACGACACCACCGCCACGCCGCCGGCCAGACCGTCCATGACATCAATAATGTTAAAGGCATTAGTCAGCCCGACCATCCACACGACCGTCAGGGCCACCTGCGCCCAGTAGGGTAAAAATGACAATTCAATGCGGATGTCGCTCTTGATCAGCACAAAGACAGCCACCAACTGACCGGCAAATTTAGCGCCCGGCGTCAAAACACCGAAGTCATCGATCAATCCCAGCATGACGATAATCGTGCCGGCCAGCAGCAGCCCCAACACCGCCCGGCTGAACTCAAACGTCATGGCCAGCGTAATCAAGAACGACAGATAAATCGCCAGACCACCCAGATAGGGGACCGGTTCCACCTGCCGTTTCAGCCGGCCGTCCGGCCGATCGACGATGTTGAAGCGGAGGGCGGCCTGGCGGGCTAAAGGCGTGCCATATAATGAGAGGACCAACGCCAGAAAAAACGCCATCCCGTTAAGAACCAGCGGCATCCCGCCCCCCTTCCATCATATCTCCCTCTTCAATCCTCTCCGTGCAACGTGCGGCCAAATGCCAGCGCCTGATCGTACCACAGGGCGAACAGCCAGATCCCCCACAAGAGCAGGCTGTAGTCATCCTCACCCCGTTGATGCGCGCTGAACCATTGATCAATCGTGCGTCCGTTCCACAACCGCAATCGCCCGGCGGCCGAATCGTTGATCTGCTCCTGCGCCCGGCGTCCCATCGATCCTCGCAGCCACTGTGCGAGCGGAGGCTCAAACCCCTGCTTCGGACGGTGCACCGTGGATGCGGGCAACCGGTCTAACGCGGCTCGCTTCAACAGATACTTGCCCGTCCCTCCCCGCACCTTCATGCCAACCGGCAGCGCCGACGACCACTCCACCAGGTGATGATCAAGATAGGGCACGCGCGCTTCCAATGACACCGCCATCGCCATCCGATCGACCTTCACCAGCAAATCATCGGGCAGCCAGCTTCGCATGTCAAGCTCCAGCATGGCGGCAACAGTCTCCTCCCCCCCATCCTCCCCCTTCTCCAATGCCGTCCGTTCCCAATCAGGACGCCGGTCGGCGAGCAACCGCTCAAACCCCGAGCACAATAACCGCGCCGCGTCATCCACCT
>JBGPIL010000151.1:0-5697 GCA_041484905.1 Nitrospiria bacterium | reverse complement strand
TGTACCGCTGCGCCACGAAATTGAAGTGATGAGTTTGTGATGCCATTCCCCGTCACGATCGAGATGGCGGGGTTTGCCTGTGCCGTGACGGCGCGGGAACGGGCGCTGACGGAGTTGTTGATTCAACGGTATCAGGGCTTTCTTGTCGATCGAGCACCCACCTTTACGCTGAGGGCGACGGTCGATCCCTCCGCGGCGCAGGACAATCCGCTGGAAATTAGTTCCGGTCCCATCGCAATCGAGCGGCACGACCATCGGTTTTCCTTCTCCGGCGACCACTGTACAGCGGAATATGATCTGACGGCCCGGACAGGTGCCATCGTGCTGCCATTGAATTTGACGGCTCTTGACCTGCTGTTGAAGGTGGTGTACGCCCATTATCTGTTGCAGCAAGACGCCTTCTTCGTGCATGGGTGTGCCGTTGTCCGGGGCCGCGAGGGCCATCTGTTCTTTGGCCCTTCGGGAAGCGGGAAATCGACCCTGGCCGATTTGGCCACACGGGCCGGTGGAGGCGTGCTGGCTGACGAATTGGTGATCGTGCGTCGGGAAGGGGAGGCCTTTACGGTGCATGGCACGCCATTCTGGGGTGGCCGGAATATCTCGGCGGACGTCAGGGGGGTCTATGCCTTGAGTGCCGAACATCGGTCCGACGCCATCACCGCCATGACACCGACCCAGGCGCTTCGGCGACTCCTGTCCTGCACGGGGAATTTTTCCCATGATTCCGATTGCCATCGCCGGTTGTTTACCCTGGCAGGATCGCTGGTGCGGTCGACCAGTTGTTGGGACTTGCGTTTTTCCACCACCACGTCGATGAAGGGATGGGTGGATGCTCATCTCTGTTGAGTCGGACGCCCACCGGGCGGTCACGACCCCCTCGCACTACGGACGATTCGTGCAGCGGGCGTCGCATTCCTATGTGCCCCTGAACGTCTTGATCGAACTGACGCACCGCTGCCATCTCGATTGCGTCCATTGCTATCTGGAGGACAATCACGCGCACGGGGCCAAACCACGGGAACTCACATATGAGGAACTCTGCCATCTGATCGATGAGCTGGTGGCTGCCGGGTGTCTGTTTCTCACCCTCAGCGGTGGAGAGATTTTTTTGCGCCGGGAGACGCTGGAGGTGGCGCGGTACGCCCGGAGTCGCGGCCTGGCGATCCGGTTGTTTACCGCGGGGCTGCTGCTGACACCGGAACTCATCCAAGAGATTGAGGCGTTGTACCCGCTTTCCGTCGAGTGTTCTCTCTATTCGGCCGACAAGGCGGAGCTGCATGATGCCATCACGCGGGTGCCTGGGTCTCACGGCAAGACCCTTTGGGCGCTTCGGGAGCTGGTGGCGCGCCGGGTTCCGGTGGTGATCAAGACGCCGCTGATGCGCGAGATTTTTTCTGAGTATGCCGGTCTTGTCAGCTTGGCCCAGTCGCTCGGAGCGGCCTATTTGCTTGATCCGACCGTGACGCCGAAAAACGACGGCGATCTCTCGACCTGCGCCCTGCGATTGACGTCTGACCAGTTGGCCGTGCTGTACGCCGATCCAACCCTTCCGGTCGCGGAGGAGATCCGAACCCTGTCTTCCCGACAGCACCCTAGGGAGCCTGATGATGAAGTGTGTAATCTCGGCAAGACCGGCTGCGCCATCTCGCCATTTGGGGATATCTATCCCACGCTGGGGTTTCCCTGGGCGGCGGGGAATGTGAGGGAACAGCCGTTCCAGGTTATTTGGAGGGAGGCGCCGCTTTTTAAAAAGCTCCGCAATCTGCAAGTCAAAAACCTGGGGGTGTGTTCCGGCTGCGAAAAGTTCTCTTACTGCAACCGCTGCTGCATGTGGGCGTTGATGGATGACGGCGATTTTTTCGGCGGCTCGTCATGGGCTTGTGAAATTGCAGCCGCCAAGGAACGGGCGGCGGGACTGCCGTCCCGCCCGACGCCCCATGAAGTCAACATGCAACAACCTGCGGGATCAATCAGTCCAGTCCGCGTTTCTTTCTAAACGTTCTCCTGCCCATCTGCGAGCGCCGTTCTCCTGCCACTTGTTTGAGGGATGTCGGACTCTGCCGTCATCTGGTTGATCTTATGGACGAATTTGACAGCTTTGCCAACCTCAGCTACAGTTTTAGTACAGGGTGGGTGATTTGATGGAGGAGCGATGGGCGTTGTGCGGATCATGGACGGAGCGACGGAGACTGCGATGATCATGATGATGCAATGGCGACGGCACGGATTGGTCGTGGGTCTTGGGTTGCTGATGCTCGTGATAGGGAGCGGGTGTGCGATTCAAACCCCGCGGCCGAACGTCGAGCCGGAGGCCGCAGTCCGGGCCAGAGTGATGACCATCACCCCTGGCGATGTCCTGGAGGTGATCGTGCGCCGCGGGGCCGGGGAGGACCGGTTTACCTCCACGGTGCGGGAGAGTGGCGTCCTCTCTGTATCGTTCGTCGACGTCCCGGTCAAGGAGTTAACGGCAACCGAGGCGGAGCAGAAACTGGCGGAGGCGCTCGCCCCCTTTGTGAAAGAACCACGCGTGCAGGTGCTCTTCAAACAGAAGGTGATTCTGGACCGTTTTTATGTGTTTGGGGAGGTGAACAAGCCTGGTGTGTATCCTTTGGAATCGGGCATGACGATTGCCGACGCGCTTGGCAAAGCCGATGGCTATACCAAAACCGCCTATCTGCCCAGCGTGCGCGTTCTGCGCGGTGGATTGGCGCAACCGGAAGTCCTGCCGGTGGATGTCGATCATCTGCTCTACAAGGGCGATATCGCCCAGAATCTGGTTCTGAAGAATCAGGACATTGTCTTCGTGCCGCGCACTCGGATTGGTGATTGGAACCGCTTCATCGAGCAGATCCGGCCGACGCTTGAGATCATTCTGTTACCGCTACAGTCGAGCATCATGTACCGTGGATTGACCAAATGAACGTGAGGGAGCGCGCATGGCCCAATATGAGCTGAACCTTCGAGACTACTGGCACGTTGTGAAAAAACAGCGGCGGACGGTCTTCTTGATGGTCGTCCTGGTCGCGTTCTCGTCGTTGGCGCTCTCGGAACTGCTCAGGCCTTCGCCGCTCTATGAAGCGACGGCCAGCGTGAAATATGACCGCTCCAGAAGCCTGGCCGGCCTGTTTGTCGAGGCGATGACCTATTCGTATACGGATGATATCGCGAGCCAGACGGAGGTGGTGCGCAGCTACCCGGTGGTCCAAGCGGCCGCGAAATCGGCCGGATTGATTCCGGCCAACGCCAGCAGCGAAGACATCCGCAAAAATCCAGACCTGCTCAAAGCGGTGCTGGGGTTGCAGCGCCGGGTCAAGGCCGAACGGGAGGGGAATACCAATATTATTCGAATCAGCGTGACTGCAGGGGAGGCCAAACAGGCCGAGCAGCTGGCCAATAGCGTCATGGAAGCCTACCGGGAAGAGAATTCCAAAAACCGTAACCGGCAGGTGGAGGAGGGAAAAGCGTTCATTGAAGCCCAACTCACCCTGGTCAAGGCGCAACTGGACCAATCGGAGCAGGCGCTGGAACAGTTCAAAAAGACGGAAGGTGTGGTGGAGATCAGTGATGAAGCCAGGGCGGCACTGACCGAATTGACCCGGATTGAGGCGGAACAGGATAAAGTCGGGCGGACGTTGCAGGAGATCGATGAGCAGGCCAGCCAGTTGCAGCGTGGCGACAACCTCGGTCACACGACCGGCTCGGCGCGCATCTTTACGGAAGAGGCGGCCGCCCAGGTGTTTATGTTGAATACGCGCCTGATGGATCTGCAGCAGGAGCGGGACACGCTTCTCATCAGCTATTATCCCGAACATCCCAGTGTCATCGAGCTGAACAACAAGATCCAGGTCGTACGGGGGGAAATGCTCCGGGAGCTGGTGGCCAAACGGGAGACCTATGGGTCCCGGCGCGAACAACTGGCCGACCGGCTTGCGACATTGAAACGGCAGTATTACAGTGTCCCGGAAAAAGCGTTGCGTCTCGCCCGGCTCGAGCGGGAAGTGAAAGTCAGCTCTGACATTTACGCGTTATTGGAGACCAAGCACCAGGAGGCGTTAATCCGCGGGGCCGAGAAAATCATTGAAGTGACGCAATTGCAGCCGGCGTTTGCCAGTGCGCTGCCCGTGAACGTGCCCAACACGCTGCTGAACATGCTCATCGGCGCGATTATCGGGGGCTTAATGGGCTTGATTATCGGGTTTGTCCAGGAGTCGTTCGATACATCCCTGGGCACGATCGAGGATGTGGAATCATTTTTAGGCCTGCCGGTGCTGGGGGTGTTGCCGCACGCCGGTGAGGATGTCACCAATCAGGCGCCGGCGATGGGGACAACGGGAGGGGGGCGGGCCTCCTCCGCACCGTGGCTCATGGGATGGTTCAGAGGGCGGCGTCAATCGAAATTTGCCAAACGGGCGGCCCGCGGCCGGTCGCCGGCCGATCTGTCGTTGCTGTATGCGCCCAAGTCGGCGCTGGCAGAAAGCTATCGTTCGCTGCGGACCAACCTGCTGTTTACCTCCCTGGGCAAGCCGTTGCAGGTGGTGCAGTTGACCAGCGTGGCGATCGGCGAAGGCAAGACCAGTGTGATCGTGAATTTGGCGATCAGCATGGCTCAGGCCGGCAAGCGGGTGCTGGTGATCGACGCCGATTTGAGGCGTCCGGCGATCCATCAGGTGTTCGGCATCGACAAATCGCCCGGCCTGACGGAGCTGTTGCTCGGCACCAAGACCGTTCAGCAGGTCTGCCGCAGTCTGCCCGATCTTCTGATGGGACGATTTCAGGTCGAGGAGATTATGGCGTTTGCCGGGATCGATAAATTGAACATTGTGACCAGCGGTTTTCTCCCGCCCAATCCGTCGGAATGTTTGAACTCCGGCAGACTGGACGAACTGATGAGGGAGTTCAGGCAACAGTACGATCTGATCTTGATCGATACGCCGCCCATTCTTCCCGTGGCGGATTCCATCATCCTCGGCCGAAAGGCCGACGGCACGCTGCTGGTCTACGAAGTCGGCGATATTCCGCGCGTCGCCCTTCGTCGCGCCAAGTTGGTGCTGGAGCAGGCGCAGGTGAAGGTGCTGGGGATTGTACTGAACAACATGCGGGCCGAGATCGCCATGGACCAGTACCATTTCGATTATCACTATCCCTACTTTGCCGCCGGCACGGCGACGGAGCCGGTTCACCCGGCGCATGCCAACGTCGGGTCGGTCAAAAAATAACCGGAGGCGATTGACTCCGGCACCGATTCTCATGACACGGAGCGGACGGGCATGCGCACGATAGATCGGGTTGAACCGCAGCCGCTGCCGTTTCTCTTCCTGTCCGTCATGGCGCTGGCCGTTGCCTTCGCCATCGTCCAGATGACCCCGACCCATGCGGTCATGGCCTTCGTGCTGGCCGCGCTGTGCATCGTGGCGTTGCTCTCCACCCCGGTGGCATTGTATCTGCTGATCTTCTCCATGTTGTTGTCGCCCGAGTTGGTCATCGGGCAGATGGCCGGCAAGAGCATGACGGCCGGACGGGGCGTGACCCTCCGCTTCGATGACATCCTGCTGCTGGTCATCGGCGTGAGTTGGCTGGTCAAAATGGCGGTCTACAAAGAACTGGGCGTGGTGTTCCGGACCCCCCTCAATCGTCCCATCCTGCTGTACATCGCCGCCTGTGTCGTCGCCACGCTGGTCGGGATGCTGTTCGGGCGCG
>JBGPIL010000150.1:0-5721 GCA_041484905.1 Nitrospiria bacterium | reverse complement strand
TGGTCGACGCGATCGGCTGGCGCAATTTCTTTCTCTGCACGATTGCGGCGGGACTGCCCGGGATGATCCTGCTGCAACGATTCTCGCCTTTTGGCGCCCGCGATCCCGAGTTTGCCGTTGAAACGGTCAGGGTGGCCCGGCCGTTAAGACGGGGAGTGCTGATTGTCCGCTCGGCCATCGGAGGCGCGATCGGGAGCCTCGTTGGAGCGCTGGCCGTTGTGTTGCTGGGCGCCATGAAACAATTCCACAAAGCACCTGAACAGGGTTTCGATGTGATGGCGTCCTTGTCCGCGTTCCTCTCACCCCAGACCTTGGCCGGCTGGCTGCAACTTGCTGGGGTCTTATTGTTCGGCGCTGTGATGGCCCTGGCCACCGCCGCCACTTTTTTCGCCCGATCGGGCGGTGTCGCGACCCTCAAGGAGAATACGCGATAAATCATGATATAGATCAAGTCATTACACAAGCCTATCGTTCCTGGACAGTCTGAAATTTTCTGCTATAGTGTTTCATGACCATGGCGAATAAAGCCCACATTCGGGGGGAGACTATCTGGTTACTCAACGACCCGAACGAGTCGTCGGCTTCCCGGCAACATTCCCCCCAGCCTGTCATCCACCACGGACCGGGGAACAACCCCGCTGTGGCGTTTAGTCTCTCGCTCTGGGTCTGGGGAGGTGGTCAGTTCTATAATCGGCAGTGGCAGTTGGGGCTTCTGTATTTCCTGTTCATGATCAACTTTTACCTCTTTCCCAGCGTGATGATTCACTACTGGACACCGATTGAAACGGACCTGGCCACGCTGGATGTCACGGCGTCCGAGATTCTGGCCGTTCTGGGAATCTTTTGTATCACTGGTCTGATGATGTGGGTGATCAACGCCGTTCAGGCCTACTATGGAGCGGCGCTGGAGGAGGCTGTTCCGTTTGAGGGCGTCAGGAATTTGCTGCTGCCGGCGGTCTGTTCGTTGCTGATTCCAGGCTGGGGGCAGTTTTTAAACGGTCAGACGAAAAAGGGCGTCTGTTTTCTGATGATGGCGATGGCCGGCCTGTTTGCCGTGGCCGTCACGCTGGCCGTGCCATTTTTATGGCCGACCTTAAATACCGAGATGGACCGGCGCTTTGCCGAAGGGGCGCTCTTTGTCGCCTGGCTGTTGATCCCGCCCAGCCTGCTCGTCTGGGGCGGCAGTGTCTATGACGCGGTGAAAGTCTGCGTCGATCCGCTCAAGAAACAGCCGATTCGGGAGCGGGTTGAGGCCGCCGTGAATCGGATGCGGATGAACGGGTGGCGCGGCGTGCTCTCCCGCCTGGAGCTGACCCTGATGTTCAGCCTCTATCTCGTGTTTTCCCTGGCCCTGAGCCGATCCTATTTCCCGCAGGACTATTACGTGGCACTGCTGCACGATCTTCGGATGCAAACCGCCCAGCAGCAGATGGTGATCATCCCGCGTCGTCTCGATCAGTTGAGCCGGATGATTTTTTCCGCCGAGTCATCCCGCTAAACGGGCCGTTAAACGAACATCAGGCGTTTGCTTCGTCGCTCACCGGCAGTTGATCCAGTAAAAACCCCTGGACCAGAACAATCCCGATCTCCTTGACCACCTGCAGCTCTTTTTCGGTTTCAATGCCTTCGGCAATAATGCCGGCGGAGGCATAATTGCGCAGGGCCCGGACCAGGTCTTTCGAAAACTCCCTGAACTGCCTTGAAGAGACGGCATGGAGAATGGTCGATCGATCCACCTTGATGTAGTCGGGCGTGAGTTGAGCGATGAACGGCAGTGAAATAAACCCTGCGCCGAAGTCGTCGATGGCGAATCGAAACCCGCGCCGGCGCCATTTTTCGGTGATTTTTAAATGATTTTCGATGTCGTGAAGCGCCTCCCGTTCCGAAATTTCAAGGATGACGTCGGTGTGAGGCGGCAGCGGGATGGGATCCAGTTGATGGAGCAGGTCGAAATCGACGTTGATAAAGACCCGCTTCAACCCTGTCGCTTCCGCCGCGTGCAGTTGTGATTCGAGACAGATGCGCTTGAGCTCGTGCAATTGCCCGATCGCCTGGTACCGGGCGAACAGTTCCTGAATGGTGAGCTTGCCGCGGGTGTCTCGACTGAGCGCTTCGTACCCGATGATTCGGTTGGCGTCGAGATCCACCACGGGTTGAAACACCACCGTCACGACATTGGCGTCGAGATGATATTCCTCCTCTCCGATGTGCACCTTGTCGCCCCCCTTCTTCGCGATATAGAGGGCTCGGTCTGCGAATCGGATGAGTTGGTCGACGTTGTTCCCGTGCTCGGGGTAAATGGCCACTCCGATACTCAGGTCGATGGCCACGTATTCCTGCTCGCCGATGGCCCGAGTAACCGTTCTGATCCGGTCCGCGGCAATGAGGATATGGTCCCGAGTGGCCTCCGTGAGGACGACCACGATTTCGTCTCCCCCCCATCGGAACACCAGGTCCGTCTCCCTCGTGGCTTCTTGGATCTGCTTGGCGACGGCTTTCAAAATCTCATCCCCGGCATGATGGCCGCGCGTATCATTGACCATTTTAAAGTGGTCCAGATCGCAGAGGAGAAAGGCCAGGGGGGTGCGATGGCGATCGGCCCTGGCGAGTTCCGCCTCGATTCGATGGTTGAAATAGCGGCGATTATAGAGACCGGTGAGCGTATCGCGAATGGCCTGTTCAGCCAGGGCTTCTTGCGCCCGTCTGCGTCCGAAGACGATGCCCAGATGCGTCCCGAGTTTTTGTGCCGCGCTGAGAAAATGGGGATCGGGGTTGCGGGCTTCCTGAGAAAAGAACTCGAAGATGGCGAATAATTCATCATCGACCGTGATGGGGAAGGCACACGCCGCCTTGAGTCCGGCCGCGCGCGCCTCACGCGCACGGGGGAACGTTTCCTCCACGGTGAGATCGGTGATCCAGACCGGCGTCCCGCTCGTCCAGACCTGCCCCGGCAGCCCGGCGCCCTTCGACAATTGGAGACCGACGCTGGCGAGATGAAATGCGGTGGCGTCGACTTCCGCATGGTAGGCCTCGGTCGGACAGACCAGCGCATGGCGTGATTCGTCGATAAACCAGGCTTGGCCGACTTGCCATCGTTTGAGGGTGCAGATGTGTTCCAAGCAACGTGACACCATCGGGTAGAACTCGGTCGACTCATTGGCCGCGGCGGTCACTTCGACCAGGAGGCGTAACGCTTCTTCCGCTTGTTTCCGCTCGGTGACGTCCTGCGCGACATAGACCGTGCCGATCGGAGCGCCATCCCGATCCGGAATCGTTGAAGCGGACACGACGACGTCCAAGCGCCGGCCGCTCCTGGACCTCCAGACCATTTCGTAATCCCGGAGCGTGGGCGTCATGGCCTCCTCGGCGGAATCGGCTGTGACGCTCGTCGGCAGCGTGATGAAATCGGCCAGCGGCCGGCCGCGGAGTTCGGATTCCTGGTAGCCGAGCATCGTGCAGGCGGGAGGATTGATGGCACGGATTCGACCATCCAGGCCGACAACCAGGACGGCCCCCTGCATGGTGTCCAAAATCTGACTGGCCGTGAACGCCGATCGGATATCGACCAGACGGTAACGCCAGCTGGCTCGGGCGGACATGACCAGATAGCCGAAAATGGGAAGATAGCCGAAGGGGTAGGCGGCGATGCCGTAACCGGCCAGGTAATCCCATGAACCGAGATAGGCCACCGCGAACGCCGTCATGAAGGCCTTGATCCGGCGTTTGTGCGCACCCGTTGCGTGCTGATATTCGATCCAGTAGTGGCGTAAGCTGGCGACCATCAATGTGAAGAAGAAACCGAGGAAGGGTGCGGCGAGCCAACCGTAGAGCGGGTAATACCCCCACCAGTAATGGTGCATGCGATCGACAAACGCATCGGTGGCGAGGATGACCAGGAGAAAGAGCGTAGAGAGCGCCCAGTTGACCGGCACCCATGGTTTGCACCGCTCATCGAGGCGAAGCACCGCGACCGTAAAGTGATAGACGGCGGCCGGAATAAAGGCAACCCCAAGGTAGGTCAGCTTGGCCCACCAGCGCGCCGTGGCCGGATCGGTCGCGCCGTACATCAAGGCGGTGCAGAAGAGCCAGATTCCGGTTGTCAGCGACACGCTTAACAAGAGCAGGCTGACCCGCGAGCGCTCTTCCCGCAGCACGACCCACACGCCCAGCGAAATGATAGCGATCGCCGTCAGGAAAGGGGGGATGACGTAGACGCTCAAATCATAGTTGGTGGGGTTCAAGAGCAGCGTGATCATGAGCCACACATCCCGGTCATCGGATGCCAACTGCGCGTCGCGAGCATATAAGGGCAAGTATAGCGGTTCGATGCATTTGGTCAAGAAATCCGGAGGGTTCAGATTCCTCTCGGCCCCCTTGCAGCCGCTGCCCGGCCGGGCGTATGCTGTGGCGGGTTTGAATCGGAGAGCGCGGCCCGTGCGGTTTCGACTCTGCGATGGAGTCGCAGGGGTAGATGGGACGGTTTCAACTGTCGAACCTAAAGGTGTGCATGTTTATCGGTGATCATGTCTTTGGTTTTACCGCGGGGGAAACGGCCCGTCAGGCCATCCTGGGTGCCGGGAGGCTCATCCTCCTCGGCCTTGCGGTGCTCGTGCCCTCGAGCTGTCAAAAGCCCCCGCCTCCCGGGATGGTGTTGATTCCGGCCGGCCCGTTCCTTATGGGCACCGATGAGGTGGATACCGATCAGGAGGCGCTGAGCGTCGGCTTCCCCCATCCCTGGTATGAAGATGAGCATCCGCTTCGGACGATCGATCTTCCCGCCTTTTATATCGGCCAATACGAAGTCACCAACACCGAGTATCAGGAATTCGTGAAGGCCGGTTATCATCCCCCCCCGGATTGGGTCAACGGCGCGTTTCCTGCCGGACGGGCCGCATTGCCTGTGGTCTATGTCAGCTGGTATGAGGCCATGGACTATTGCCGCTGGAGGCAGATGCGTCTGCCCACCGAGGCCGAGTGGGAAAAGGCCGCGCGCGGGCCGAAGGGGCTGAAGTATCCATGGGGCGATGTGTTCGATCCGGCTCGCGCGAATATTGCGACCGGGCCGAGCCTCGCCGGGTCGACGCGGGCCGCCGGTCAGTATGACGCCGGGACAAGCCCGTATGGCGTCTATGACATGATCGGGAATGTCTGGGAATGGACGGACAGCTGGTATCAACCCTATTCCGGCAACCGCGCCGTGAATGAAAATTTTGGGACCACCTATCGGGTCAACCGAGGCCTTTCGTTTATGAGCATCGGACACATCCCGGCGGATCAAGCCCTCCGGGTGGTGTCGATTATTGCGCGGGCCTCCTTCCGGTCGTATGATTATCCCAACGCCCAGGTCGCCGATGTGGGCTTTCGCTGCGCACAATCGGTGAAATAATCGTGCGGGTCAGGGCCCGGCGGGGCACGGCCGGGTCGAGACAAGACATCCGCCCCACTTTTCTGCCGCCAGTTGCCTTTTGCCGAGCGTGCTTGCTACCGTAACAGCAGAGTTTTCCCATGAGACGCATAAAGAATCAGAAAATCGGATGGCTCAAGTGGACAGTGGCGGGGCTGGCCGGCCTCATGCTGCTAGCCGGTGCGGGCGCGCTGACCCTCTGGAGCCGGAGCGATGATTCATTGAAAGCCGCCGCCGAGGCCGCGTTTCAGCAGGGAGTCGATTTCAACAAACAGCAACAACTCGATCAGGCGGTGGAACAGTTTACCCGGGCCGTG
>JBGPIL010000149.1:0-5741 GCA_041484905.1 Nitrospiria bacterium | reverse complement strand
CGGCCCTGCTCAGCCTGCTCGGGGCGATTGGCTTGGCCGGTCTGGTCGAATGGAGCATGGCCAACCGGACCGCAGGGAGCATCGCCGGTCGGGCCTTGCGCGTCACGGTCGGCATCGCCATCATCGCGGGCCTGCTGGGACAATCGATCGGCGCCGCCACCCTCATTCGGGACAATTACATCGCGCCCTTCACGGCATTGACCGGCCTGCGCGCGCTGGAGCCTGGTCGAGTCGGCGCGTCGACCGCGGCGATGGCCTCCTCCATCCTGGAGTTGATTCCCGACGGCCCGGCGCGACAACAATGGCTGGCCTGGTCGGTGCCTCCCTATGCGGCGATCGACGCGGCCAATCGCCTCCTGCCCGATGAGGCCACCGTGCTTTTTGTCGGCGAATACCGCGGGTACTATCTGCAGCGCGACCGGATCATCAGCACCAAATACGACGTCTCACCGCTGGTGTTCTGGGCCGGGGTCTCGGCCAATGCGCAGGAGCTGGAAGGTTGGCTCCGGAGGGAGGGCGTCACCCACCTGCTCTACAACCAAGTTGAGGCCCGCCGGCTGGAGCAGGCAGGCTATCCCGCACTCCGGTGGCCCAACCAGGCCAGCCGGGAGCGATTCGAGCAGCTGCGCCGTGAACGATTGACGCTGCTGACGGTGCAGAACGGCGTCTTTCTCTATGCCGTCGGTCGATCGCCGGCGACCGACGGTTCCTGACGGCTATTTTTTGATGACGCCTGAAAACCCTTGCGCTTTATATTCGAAGACCCAATCGTGGTAGGAGTTCTTGGTTGAAAAGTCCTGATAGTCCGGTGGAAAGTTGCCCGTTTTGAGCGGTGTGGCGGTACTTTTGCTCCGCACACCTTTGACATAGTCGCCTTCTTTCACCAACTCAAAATTTTCTCCGGTGATCGGATCCTTGTAGAGCTTGCGCAGATAGCGCCGGGTTGCCGAACTGTTCGGATCCTTGACAAGGTCATCGAGCGATCTGGGGTAGGCGTTGAATCCGGCCCGGGCCGTCAGATAATAGAGCCCGATGGCCTGCCGGATCTGATCGCCCCGAAAGAGCAACTCCGCTTCCCGTTCCCGGCGGATTTCGGTCTTCCATTGCCGGGTCGCAACGGTCGCGGCGAGACCGGTCACTATCACAAGGAACATGACGAACAGATAGGTATAGCCGGCCTGCCCGCGCCGGCGCGGGATGTCAGCACTCCATAGCTCTTTCGATCTAAACATCATCCTAACCCCATCCTACCATTCATAAATATAGCAGGAATACGACGGGTACGCAGTCACTTAGTCCCTATCTTTGCCTTCGTTTTTCATTCGAAAATCGAAAATCGTCAATCGAAAATCGTCCATTTTCTTCTCGGCACCGCTCTGGCATTTAAATCAAGGGGAGCGGCGCCGCTCCCCTTGATAATCCCCACCGCCATACGCTTTGACAGGTCATCTCCGTGGAACCGGCCGCCCTTCTTCCAAATCGATCAGATCAGGCCAGGTCGTAATATCGGTCCGTTCCGGCGCAAGCTTCTGGCGCGTGGCCAAAAACCGTTGCCGGCTTTCCGGCGACGACGGCGTCCGGCTCAGGAGTGCTTGATTCCACACCTCGATCTCCTGTGGAGAATGGGGCGTGGCTTGCCGCCGAATCCACTCGGCCATCTGCCGGTCATCCCGCGTCTTGACCGCCTTGGCGAACGCCTCCGCCGTCACGCCCGTCAACTGAAACCACGACTGATCCATGGGGCAGTTGTAGATATACTCTCCCAGCGTGCCGGCGTTGTGCGCCCGCGCCTTGTCGATGATCCTGGCGACGTGCACATAACCGCCGATCTGCTCCTTCGGGCTTCGTGGAACGTCTGTTCGTAAATCCATCGCGAAACCTCCTGTGGCGTGCGATCATCCTAGCGAAAGCGGATAAAGCCGGTCAATACCGAAGCGATCGGCATTGATTTTCCCAGCGATAACACATACCATCGTCATCGATCGGCTACAGATCATTCGCCCTCTTCATGAAAGACGGCACAAACGAATGAAACCGCTGACGCGGCTGTGTGTAGGAATCACGCTCGCCTGTGTGATACAGGGATGCGCCGGGCTGTTTCACGGCGCGACGAACTATCCGCGCCTGGACGACAGGCTCCTCGGCAAGGGCGAGTTTGACGGGACCGTCCAGGAATATCGTGACGCCATCCTCCTGAACCCCGATGACGCCAAAGCCCACATCGGCCTCGGGCGCGGACTGCTCGACCTCGGTGAGTATGATGAGGCCATCGTGGAGGAGCGCACCGCCATTCGGCTCAGCCCGAACGACGCCAAAACCCACACCAATTTTGCGCTGGTCCTCATCAGCATCGGCGCGTATGAGCAGGCCATCGAGGAAAATCGCACCGCCATTCGACTGAACCCTGACGATGCCGACGCCCACAACAGCCTCGGCTTTACGTTCATCACCGCCGGGGCGTATGATGAGGCGATCGCGGAGTGCCGCACCGCCATTCGGCTGGACCCCAACCTGGCGGACGCCCACCTGAATCTCGGGCTCGCGCTTCACGGGGAAAAGGATCTTTCCGGGGCGATCGCGGAGTACCGGACTGCCCTTCGCCTGAATCCGAATCGCGCCGCCGTCCACTATAATATCGGGCGGGCGCTGCTGGAGCAGGGTCAGGTGTCGGCGGCGGTCATCGAGCTGAAAGAGTTTCTGGCATCCGCGAAGAACAGGCCGCACGATCAGCGGCAGATTGATGACGCGGAGCGACGGCTCAACGAACTCGGTGTCGCTGAAAAATAAACGGCCCCGGACAACGCGAGCGCGCGCACATGCGCACGCACAGGGCGCCGGCCTTAAATTCTGCACGCACAGCAGCGACAGACTTCATCCGGCCTCACCCGCCTTCGCTTGCATTTTGACGACATTTCTGGAATGATGGGCCGACTTATTTTCTTCACCATGGCCAAATCAAAACCCACACGAACGGCACAACCATCTGGCTTTCCGTCCGATGGCCATCGTTCCGCGTCATTCCGCACGGAGCAGGATTCGATGGGCGCCATGAAGGTGCCCGCCGACGCCTACTACGGCGCGCAGACCCAACGCGCCGTTGAAAACTTTCCAATCAGTGATCTGCGCTTCCCGCGCGCCTTTATCCGCGCGCTGGGACTGATCAAATGGGCCGCCGCGCGGGTCAATCAGGAGACGGGCGCGCTTGATGCCATGCTCGCCAAGGCGATTCAGCAGGCGGCGAGGGAAGTGGCCGACGGCGTGCTCGACGCCCAGTTCGTGGTCGATATTTTCCAGACCGGCTCGGGCACCTCGACCAACATGAACGCCAACGAGGTTATCGCCAACCGGGCGGCGGAGTTGCTGGGCAAAGCACCCGGCCAGAAAACCGTGCGCCCCCCCATTCATCCAAACGACCACGTCAACAAGGGTCAGTCGAGCAACGACGTCATCCCGACCGCCATGCACATGGCCGCACTGGAGCAGATCGAACGGACGCTGCTCCCCGCGCTGCGGGCGTTGCACCGCGCGCTGGCCGTCAAAACCAAACAATTCGACCGGATCGTCAAAATCGGCCGGACCCATTTGCAGGACGCCACGCCCATCCGCTTGGGCCAGGAGTTCTCGGGCTACGCCCGCCAGATCGAGCTGGCAATCGGACGGATCGAGCGCTGCCGTCCGTCGTTGGAAGAACTGGCCATGGGCGGGACGGCCGTCGGCACCGGGATCAACATGCCGCCGAAATTTGCGGGCCGCGTGATTCTATTGCTCAACAAGGAGACCGGCCTCCAGTTCCGCGAAGCCGCCAATCATTTTGAAGCGCAAGCCGCCAAAGACGCGATCGTCGAAACGAGCGGCGCGCTGAAAGGGCTCGCCGTCGCGCTCATGAAGATCGCCAACGACATCCGCTGGCTCGGCTCCGGCCCGCGCTGCGGGCTGGGCGAGCTGCAGTTGCCGGAAACACAGCCCGGCTCATCGATCATGCCCGGCAAGGTCAATCCCGTCATTGTCGAATCGGTCTGCCAGGCCGCCGCGCAGGTCATCGGCTACGACGTGACGATCGCGCTGTGCGGATTATACGGAAACTTCGAATTAAACGTGATGATGCCGGTCATGGCATATGATCTGCTGCAGGCCATTCACCTGCTGGCCTCGTCCACGGACAATTTCACCCGCCGCTGCATCGCGGGGCTCACGGCCGATGAGGTGCGCTGCCAGGCCATGATCGAGCAGAGCCTAGCCATGTGCACGGCGCTGGCTCCGGTGATCGGGTACGACAAGGCCGCCGCCATCGCCAAGGAAGCCTACCGCACCGGCAAAACCGTCAGGGAGATCGCCCAAACCCGCAACCTCCTGCCCGGCAAGAAGCTCGACGAGCTGCTCGACCCCTGGCGCATGACCCAGCCGGGCGCCTGACCGCGATGGGACCAAGCACCACGCGGCCGCCACGCTCGTTTCAAGAGCGGTTGCTGGCGGTCATGGATCGTAAACACCACTGGGCCTGGCCCGTCTTCAGCGGCAACCGGATCACGCTCGATCAGTTAAAAATCCACTTTCAGCAGGAGTTCGCCGTCTACGTGAGGGATTTTCCCCTCCTCCTCGGCCGCCTCTACGCCCAGAATCCGCCGGACGAGATCCGGCGGGAACTAGCCGCCAACCTCTACGAAGAAGAAACCGGGGGGTTGAGTGTCGGCCGTTCGCATCCCGCGCTCTTCGTTGAAATGATGAAAGGGCTGGGATTCACTCCCGCCGATTTTGAGCGCGTCCGGCTCCTGCCGGCCAGCCGAGCCTATCGCCAATGGCTGGACACCGCCACCACCCGCCGGTCATGGATCGAGGGGCTGGCGGTAATGACGATTTTCGTCGAGGGCAGCGTCAAGGAGCGGCAGGAACTGGAGGAGGAAGCGGCGGGCCATCACCCGAAAAGTCCCGAAGAGATCGAGACGGTCATTCGAAACCATCCGCTCGTCCGGTTTCATGGCGTCGATCCCAAGGCAATGGATCTGATCCGGGCCCACCAGCAGGTTGAACACGGCCACCGGCTCGCCGCCTGGCAGATGGTCCTGCGCGCGGCGGCCTCGCCGTCGCAGCAACGCGCCGTGTTCGCGGCCATCGAGAAATCGCTGAAATTATGGTTGCGGTACAGGGATGGCGTCGCGCGTGCGTGTCGGATAACACCATCTGACGCACAGTAAGGGCGACCCGGCGGGTCGCCCCTACCTGGCGTTATACGCGTTCGGGATTACGGGTTAAGTACCCGATACACAATATCGTGTTCCCGCGCGTGCTCGATCACCTTCAGGCCGAAGTCGTCACCCGGCACCGCTTTCGTCACCGACTCATGCTCGATCTGCATCGATTGCACGGGCTGGCGAAAATCGGTGGTGTGCCCCTTGATATGGATCACGTCCCCAACCTGCAGCGGCCCCTTGTCCAGTGAAATGACCGCCACGGTAAGATGGGAGTAATAATGGATGACCCGGCCGATCGGCTGCGTCCCCGGAGGCACCACAGACACGGGTAGCTGTTTCGGCTTGGTCCGCTTGGCCGGCTTCTTCTTGGCCGGTTTTGTCTTGGCCACTGGGCGCCGGGCGGGCTTCTTCTTGACTGGCTTTTTCTTGGCGACTTTCCTTTGAACCGTCTTTTTCTTGACGGCCTTTTTACGGACCGGTTTCTTCCTGGTCGTTTTTTTCTTCGCGGCTTTCTTCGCGGGTTTCTTTTTCGCGCTTTTCCGGCTTCCTCTG
>JBGPIL010000148.1:0-5772 GCA_041484905.1 Nitrospiria bacterium | reverse complement strand
CGCGGCCAAAAGCGGCTGGCCCAGGCGTCGTATCGTGCTGTTTCAGCCGCACCGCTACAGCCGGACGCGGGATCTGATGGAAGAATTTGCGACGGCCTTTTACGACGCCGATCTGTTGGCGCTGACGGAAATCTACCCGGCGGGCGAGCTGCCGATCGAAGGAGTGACGGCCGAGCGACTGGCGGCCATGCTCCGGGAGCACGGCCACAAGCAGGTGCTCTATCAGCCGGATCGCGGCCGGATGGCGGAGACGGTGTTTCCGCTGCTTCGGGAGGGCGATCTGGTCCTGACGCTGGGCGCCGGCGATATCTGGAAAATCGGCCGGCAGCTGCTCGAACGGCTGGGCGGTCATTAAATGTGGGGGCCCGTGTGGTGAAATTGTGGAATCCAGCCGCCTCACCGACTCGGCGGCGCGCACAATCTTGCTGCTCCTTCTTCGTCGCAGCGTGCGCCCTCCGATGCCCCCACACCCCGAGGGCCGGCGCGAAGGCGGCGCGATGACGTTGAAGGACAAAGTCCAGAGATTTCTCACCGCGCTGCGCGACGGGGGCGCTGCGCGCTCGTTGGGTGACGTCAGACAACATGAGCCGATGAGCCGGCACACGACGATGAAAGCGGGCGGCGAGGCGGATCTGTTGGTGGTGCCGCAGGATATCGAGGAACTCCGGCGCATCGTGCTGGCCGCCCATCGGGCCGGCCTGCCGGTGATCGTCCTGGGGGGCAGCAACATCATTGTTCAGGACGGCGGCATTGCGGGCGTGGTGGTGAAATTGAGCCGGCTCAATCACATTCGCGTTCTTGGATCGGACCGCATCGAGGCCGAGGCCGGTGTGCTGCTGCCCCGTCTGGCCCGTGCGGCGGCCCGGGCCGGGTTGTCGGGACTGGAATTCGCCATCGGCATTCCAGGGACGGTCGGCGGTTCGGTGGTGATGAACGCCGGGACGCGGGAGGGGGAACTGGCGCCGCGGATCGAATCGGTGACGCTGATGCGCTGGGACGGCGAGCTGATCACCCTGGGACGTGAGACGTTGCGGTTCCGCTATCGACACGCGGATCTCCCCCACGGGTGCGTGGTCAGCGCGCAGTTTTCGCTGCAGCCGGCGCCTCCAGGAGAGATCGACGCGACCATGACACGGATGCTCGGTGTACGGAACGCGACGCAACCGTTGCACTCGCCCAGCGCGGGGTGTGTGTTTAAAAACCCTCCGGGGGATTCCGCAGGGCGGTTGATCGAGGCCGCGGGCCTGAAAGGCCATCGGATCGGCGATGCGCAGGTCTCCGAGCGCCATGCCAACTTTATTATCAACCGCGGTCACGCGCGGACGAATGATATTCTCGCGCTGATCCGGCATATCGGCCGGCAGGTGGAACGGCAATTTGGCGTGACGTTGGAACTGGAAGTCAAAATCGTCGGCCGCACGGCGCGGCCGAAGGGCGCGCCGCGATCATATGGTCAGGGATCTGGCGGTCTGGGATCTCGTCGGGGGTCCGGTCCCCATGCCGGGACGCGCACCACGCAGGCCCTGGGGGCGTCATGAACCGGCCGTGCGCGGGAAAACGGATCGGCGTGCTCCGGGGCGGACGGTCGACGGAACGAGAGGTCTCGCTGCGCAGCGGCGCAGCGGTGGCGGCGGCGTTGAAACGGCAGGGGTATGAGGTGCTGGAACTGGAACCGGATCGCACCCTGCTGGCTCACATTTCAGGCGAGGTTGAACCGGGCCGCCGGATCGACGTGGCGTTTATCGTGCTGCACGGCCGGGGTGGTGAAGACGGGCAGATACAAAGCGTGCTCGAGTGGGCTGGGATTCCCTATACCGGTTCCGGCGTGCTGGCCAGCTCGGTGGGCATGAACAAGGCGGTGAGCAAACAGGTGATGCAGGCCGATGCCATTCCCACGCCCCGGTGGCTCCGCTGGCGGCGCACCGCGTCGGCAGGGCTGCCGGTGGTGGAGCGGTTTCCCGTGGTCGTCAAGCCGACCTCAGAAGGGTCGACCATGGGCGTGTCGATTGTGACCACACCGGCCGATCTGGCCGCCGCGGTGGAGCAGGCGGGCCGGTATGACGGCGATGTGTTGATCGAAGACTATGTTGAAGGGCATGAGCTGACCGTTGGGGTGCTGGACGGGGAACCGCTGCCCCCGATCGAAGTCGTGCCCCGCGAGGCGTTCTACAACTACGAAGCCAAGTACACGCCGGGACGGTGCGACTACCTGTTGCCGCCGACCCATGTGGCCGAAGCGACCTGGCGGCAGGCACAGGTGCTCGCCTCACGGCTCGACCGGTTGCTGGGCTGCGCCGGCGCGACGCGGGTTGATTTTCGCGTCGATCGGGCCGGCCGGCCGTGGGTGTTGGAGATCAATACCGTGCCCGGGATGACCGAAACGAGTCTGCTTCCGAAGGCCGCTTCCGCCGCGGGGCTCGGGTATGACGCGGTCGTCCTCCGCATCCTGGCGTCGGCGCAGGGGCGGGTGGTTCAAAAGGGGATTTGAGGGAGATGGCGATGCGACGTGGTTCCGGAAAGCGAATGACAAGACGCGGGTGGTTCCGCCCATGGATCTCCTCGTTGCGAGGTGTCTCCCGTGCGTCACGTCATCGCCGGTCGCGCTGGCCTGCGGTCATCGGCGGGGTTGCGCTCCTCGGGCTGGTGGGTGTGGCCGGTGTGTTGGTGGTCAGAGGGGTCAGCATCTGGTGGCCGCACTGGGAGGCGCCGTGGCCCGTGATCCGGACGGTCCAGTTGCGGGGAGTGTCACGGCTGTCGCGCGAGGAAGTTCGCGCCGTGTTGCCTCTTCACGAGGGAGACCGCTGTTCGATGAGTGAACTGCAGGCGGCGGCGCGCCGGCTGTCGGCCCATCCATGGATTGCCTCGGCCACGCTGTCATGGGTGATGCCCGATACGCTGATCGTGCAGGTGCAGGAGCGGCAGCCCATGGCAGTTGTTCGGGAAGGTGGTGTGCCCTGGTATGTCGATCGAGATGGCATCTTGTTGGGACCGGCCGGGGCCAAACCGGGTCCGATCGGCGTGGAACTGGGTGGCGTGTCGGTGGCGCAACTCCGGGCCGGTTCTGTCGAGGAGCGGCGCCGGGTGCAAGAGGGTGTCGCGCTGCTGGAGTTGATGCGGCGGGACGGTGTGCACACGGCGCAGGTGACGGTCGGGGGCGACGGCGCCGCCGTGGCGTCGTTCGACGGCTGGCGGCTTCGGTTTCGGACGGGCCGCGTGGAGGAACAATGGCGGAGGTTCTGGCAGGTCGCCGCGCGGATTCCCGCCGATGCGCGTCATCCCAAAGAGGTGGATTTGCGGTTTGCCAATTCCGTCGTGGTGCGGTCATGAGGGAAAAAACTGGTGCGGGATGCTGCGCGGATGAATGCGGAAAAAGCGGATTACGGGAACATAACGTATGGCGATGAGGATTGCCAAGGGGAGAGGAGCATCGATTAGATCGGGGGAAGATTCCGGTTCTCCCCCCGGCCCCCCATCGGAGTTACGCTCCATGAGCGTTGTGTATGGGCGATGGGGGTTGTCAGGGGGAGCTGAGCATCTCCCCCTGACTTCAATAGACTTCAAAAGGAGGCGAGGAGAACGGTGAAGCACGCTGAAGAAATCATCGTGGGCCTGGATATCGGCACGACGAAGATCTGCGCCATTGTCGCCGTGCGGCGCGACGAGGGGCCGATCGAGGTGATCGGCCTCGGTACGCACCCCTCCCGCGGGCTTCGCAAGGGGGTCGTGGTCAATATCGAGAGCACGGTGGAATCGGTCAAACAGGCGATTGAGGAAGCCGAACTGATGGCTGGTGTCGAAATCCACACGGTCTATACAGGCATCGCCGGCGGCCACATCAAGGGATTCAACAGCCGTGGCGTGATCGCCGTGCGCGATGATGAGGTGACCCGCCATGATGTGCAGCGGGTGATCGACGCGGCCAAGGCGGTGGCCATTCCAATGGATCGGGAAATCCTCCACGTGATTCCCCAGGAGTTCATCTTGGACGGCCAGGAGGGGATCAAGGATCCGTTGGGGATGTCCGGCGTCCGGCTGGAGGCGGATGTGCATATCATCACCAGCGCGGCCACGACGATGCAGAATATCGTCAAATGCGTCAACCGGGCCGGGCTGGATGTCGCCGGCGTCATTCTGCAGCCGCTCGCGTCCAGCGAGGCGGTCCTGCGGCCCGAGGAAAAGGAGCAGGGCGTGACCATGATCGATATCGGCGGCGGGACGACCGATCTGGCGATCTTTCTGGAGAGCAGCCTGTGGCACACCGCCGTGCTGGGGATCGGCGGCAATCATCTGACGAACGACATCGCCGTGGGGCTCCGCACGCCGGCGGTCGAGGCGGAACGGATCAAGCTCCGGCACGGCTGCGCGATGACCTCGCTCGTGCGCGCCGATGAGATGGTCGAAGTGCCCAGCGTCGGCGGCCGGCAGCCGCGCGTGCTGCCCCGGCAATTGTTGGCGGAAATTATCGAGCCCCGCGTGGAGGAGATCTTCTCGCTCGTGGCCCAGGAAATCCGCCGGACCGGTCACGAGGAGCAGATCGTCTCCGGCGCGGTGCTGACCGGTGGCGCGGCCCTGACGGAGGGCATTATCGAGGTCGCCGAACGGGTGCTGGGCATGCCGGTGCGGCGGGGTGCGCCGGTCAACATCGGCGGCTTGACCGATATTGTGACGACGCCGGTCTACTCGACCGGCGTGGGATTGATTCTCTATGTGCTGCAGCAACAGGCGGAGGGCGAGTTGCAGCATGCGGGGCACGGGGGATTGTTGGCGAAAACGTCCAGCCGCGTCCGGGGCTGGATCAAGGAGTGGTTCTAAGCAACCCACACGGCCCTGCCGGGATGACCGGACCGGGCCGGGAAGGAGGAGCGCAGACGATGTTTATCTTTGACGAAGAACCGGTCAGATCAGCGAAGATCGCCGTCCTCGGTGTCGGGGGAGGCGGCTGCAATGCGGTCAATTCGATGATCAATTGCCGTCTGTCAGGCGTCGAGTTTATTTCCGCGAATACCGATGCCCAGGCGTTGAGCCTGTCGCTGGCGGCCAAGCGCATCCAGCTGGGCGAGCAGTTGACCCGCGGCCTGGGCGCCGGAGCCAATCCCCAGATCGGCCGGGATGCCGCCCTGGAAACGGTCGATCACCTTCGCGAGTTGCTCGCCGGTATGGATATGGTTTTTGTGACGGCCGGCATGGGCGGCGGGACGGGCACCGGAGGCGCGCCGGTGGTCGCCGGTGTGGCCCGTGACTTGGGAATCCTGACCGTGGGCGTGGTCACCAAGCCGTTTATGTTCGAAGGGGCCAAACGGCTCCACCGGGCTGAAGAGGGGATCAAGGAGCTGAAACGGGCGTGCGACACCGTGGTGGTGATTCCCAATCAGCGGCTCTTGAGTTTGGTCGACAAGACGACGCCCCTGACGGAGGCGTTCAAGGTTGCCGATGATATTCTTCGGCAGGCGGTGCAGGGCATCGCCGATCTGATCACGGTGCCGGGATTGATCAACGTCGATTTTGCCGACGTCCGTGCGGTAATGTCTCACATGGGGCGCGCTGTGATGGGAATGGGGGCGTCCAAGGGTTCCAACCGCGCCGTGGAAGCCGCGCAAAAGGCGATTTCAAGTCCGCTGCTCGAAGACGGCTCGGTCGAGGGCGCTCGGGGCGTGTTGATCAACATTTCCGGCGGGAGTTCGTTATCGCTGCACGAGGTGACCGACGCGGCGTCGATCATTCAGGAGCTGGCCGATCCGTCGGCCAACATCATCTTCGGCTCGGTGATCGATG
>JBGPIL010000147.1:0-5826 GCA_041484905.1 Nitrospiria bacterium | reverse complement strand
GGGCAGGGGCAGATCCTCCTGGCCGAGATGCAGCCCGTCCGCCTCGACCGCCACGGCCAGATCAAGCTCATCGTTGATGATCAGGGCGGCACCCGCGTCACGGGTCAGGGTGCGGAGTCGAAGGGCTTCCTCGTAGCGGGCGCGCCGCGTCAGGGTCTTCTCTCGATACTGGACCCACTGCACGCCGGCCGCCGTCGCGGCGCGCACGACATCGAGCAGGGGACGACCGCCGCACGCGAGACGATCGGCGATCAAATAGAGACCCGAGGGCAACCCCGGAGACGATCCTGTCGTCCTACTCACCGGCGATGAATTTCTCGAGAAAATTGGTGGAGTATCTGCCCTTGAGAAACGCCGGATCGTTCAGAATGCGCCGGTGCAGGGGAATATTGGTCTTGATGCCCTCGATCCGGCACTCTTCGAGCGCCCGATGCATCCGCGCCACCGCTTCCTCCCGCGTGTCACCAAACGCGATGATCTTCGCCACGAGTGAATCGTAATGCGGCGGCACCACGCAGCCGCTGTAGAGCGCCGAATCGACGCGGATGCCGGGACCGCCCGGCGCCAGATAGTCGGTCACGGTGCCCGGCGACGGGGCGAAGGTGTCCGGGCATTCGGCGTTGATCCGGCATTCGATCGCGCACCCCCGCAGCCGGATGTCGTGTTGCCGGTAGCTGAGCGGCCGCCCCGACGCAATGAGGATCTGCTCCTTGACCAGATCGATGCCCGTCACCACCTCCGTCACGGGATGCTCGACCTGGATGCGCGTGTTCATTTCCAAAAAGTAAAAATTCGACTGTTTGTCGAGGAGAAATTCCACGGTGCCGGCGTTGACGTAGCCTACCGCCCGGGCCGCCTCGATCGCCACGCGGCTCAACTCCCGCCGGACGGACTCTTCGATCACCGGCGAGGGTGATTCTTCCAACAGTTTCTGGTGGCGGCGCTGGATGGAACAATCCCGCTCGCCGAAGGTCACCACCCGCCCTTTATCATCGCCCATGATCTGGATTTCGATATGACGCGGTTCGATGTAATATTTCTCCACGTACACGTTATCGTCGCCGAACGCGGCTTTCGCCTCGGCCTGCGCCGATTGAAACGACTTGGTCAGTTCGTCCTCCCGGTTGACGACCCGGAGACCGCGGCCGCCGCCGCCCGCCGCGGCCTTGATCATGACCGGATAGCCCAGCGTCGCGGCGATCCGCGCCGCTTCCTGCTCGCTCGTGACCACGCCCTCGCTGCCCGCCACGACCGGAATCGCCTTTTTCCGCATCACCTCGCGGGCCTTGGCCTTGTCGCCCATCAGCGCGATGTGCTCGGCGCGCGGCCCGATGAACCGCAACCCGACCGATTCGCAGACTTCGGCGAAGTGGGGATTTTCCGCAAGAAAACCGTAGCCGGGATGGATCGCATCGGCGCCGGTGATTTCGGCGGCGCTCAAAATGTTGGGGATGTTGCGATAGCTCAAGGCGTTATCGGCCGGTCCCACGCAGACATGCTCGTCCGCCAGCCGGACGTGCAACGCCCGGGCATCGATGTCGGAATAAATCGCCACCGTGCGAACGCCCAATTCCTTGCAGGCGCGGATCACCCGCAGGGCGATTTCTCCCCGATTGGCAACGAGGATTTTGTTAAACATGGCCATGAGATGATCAGCGGCCGAAGGCGGCGTCAGGCCGGCGTCGGATCGATCCGAAAGAGGGGTTGGCCGTATTCCACCGGCCGGGCGTTCTCGACAAGCACCTCCAGAATTTTGCCGTCGCTCTCCGATTCGATCTCGTTCATCAACTTCATCGCTTCCACGATGCAGAGGATCTGTCCCTTTTTGACCACGTCGCCCACCTCGACGTAATTCGGCCCGTCGGGCGAAGCGCAACGGTAGAAGGTGCCCACGATCGGAGACTGGACAAGCACGCCCTGTTCCGCTTCAACGGAGGCCGGCGCCGATTCGGCGGCCAGCTTGGCGGCTGACAGCTCCTGCGCACCCCGTTCGGTCAGGGAATGGACGGAACCCGACGGTTCTTCCCCGGACGCGCGGCCGGTCTTGATGCGAATTCTCACACCCGACCGCTCCACATCCAGCTCCGAGACGCCCATCTGGCGCATCAGCTCCATCAACTCTTTGATCTCTTTGAGATTCATGCCGCCTTGATTCGCTCGATATATTCGCCGGAGCGCGTATCGACCTTGAGCAGATCACCGGTGTTGATGTGAAACGGCACCTTGATCACCGCCCCGGTCTCCAGCGTCGCCGGCTTGGTGCCGCCGGTCGCCGTGTCGCCCCGCCCGCCGGGATCGGTCTCGCTCACGCGCAACTCCACGAAGTTCGGCAGCGTCACGCCGATCGGCCTGCCCTTGTAGAACATCACGACGGCTTCCATGCTCTCTTTGAGAAACTTTTTGCTCTCCCCCAACTGCTCGGCGGTCAGCGACAGTTGCTCGTAATTCTGGCTGTCCATAAAATGACACTCGCCGGCCTGTTCGTACAAATATTGCAGCCGGCGTTCCTCGATCTCCGGCTCGTCGAACTTTTCGACGACCCGATGGGTGCGCTCCAGCTGATTGCCCGTCCGAAGATTTCTGAATTTGGTGCGTACGAACGCGCCGCCCTTGGCCGGCTTCACATGCACCGCGTCGACGATCAGATACGGCTCCCCATCAATCTCCACCTTGACTCCCGCCCGAAATTCGCTCGCCCCAATCATGCCGACTTGACCCCTTCGCTGCTCGTTGTCTCGTTCGGTTTACCGACGGCGTCGCCGTGCCGCGGCCGGACGGGCGGCCCGCTTCGCCCGCGAGACAGGCGCGGACCGTCGCCGTACCACGGCGCGGGCCGCTTCCAGCCCAAGCAGATAGCTGTCAACACCAAACCCGCTGATCTGGCCCACGGCCACCTCGGCGATGAAGGACTGGCGGCGAAACGGCTCCCGCGCCGCCGGATTGCTCAGATGCACCTCGATGGTCGGCACCGCCACGGCCGCAATGGCATCCCGCAGCGCCACGCTGGTGTGCGTATAGGCCGCCGGGTTGATCACCAGGACATCATACCGAGACGCGGCGTGCTGAATCCAATCAACCAGCTCGCCTTCACTGTTCGACTGGCGAATGGTCACCGCCGTCCCCGTCCGACGGGCCCAGTCCCGGATGAGACGGTCAATGGCGGCCAGAGACGTGCGGCCATAGATGTCGGGTTCCCGGCTCCCCAGCAGGTTCAGATTGGGGCCATGCAGCACGAAGACCCGCATCATCACCGATTCATGACGCGCGGCGGCGCTGTTGCTGAATATGGAGCAGCCACGATTGCAGCTTGTTGATCATACGGTCATTCGGCTTCTTCATGGGCGGCTTCTTCATGGGCGGGTGATCCGTGGAGAGGAGATCTGCGGCAAGGCCTTCGTCTGCAACGGCAGGCGCCGTCGGCTGATCGCCCGCCAGGTGATCGCCCGCCAGGTGATCGGATGACGGCGGCCCCGGTTGCTCGGTCCCGGCTGACACCCCTGCCTGTCCCTGCAGCAACGTCAAGGCAATGCTGTGCGCCTGCTGATAGGTTTCGTTCTGCGGTTCGCGCCGGAGCAATTGGTCATAGACCCGCACCGCCTGGGCGTAATGGCCCTGACGGAGATACAGCTGGGCCAGCGTCGGCGACACCAGCTCTTCCGGAGCGTCGTCCTCGGCAGGCTCCTGCGCCGCTTGGGCCGCCGGTGGCTCTGGAACCGAAGGGACCGGAGGAGACTGCCGAGTCCCCCGTTCAATTTCAAACGGCGGATCGGCGATCTGCATGCTGGCCGCGTCGCTCTTGTCCGCCGCGGTCAACTCATCCAACAACTTCCGGGCCTCGGCGTCTTTGGGGTTGTCGGCCAGCAACATCTCGCAACAGCGCCGCGCCTTGTCCCGCTCCCCCTCCATCCGGTAGATCGTCGATAATTTTTTCAGCGCAACCAGATTGTCCGGGCTGGCTTTCAACACCTGCTCAAGCTCGACTTTCGCCTCCTTGAACTTGCGCTGCTCAAAGTAGACCCGGCCCAGGGCGACACGGGCGCCAAAAAACTCCGGATGCTTTTTCAGCCCATCGACCAACACCTGAGCGGCCTCTTCCATCATCCCGGCCTTGATATATTCCTCGGCCAGCGGGACGAAGAGACGCGACCCCGGTTCCTTTTGTAACCGTTCGCTTAACTCGGCAATCCGCGGTAACAGCTCAGCCATGCGCGTAAACTCCGCAGGTTTCTCTTCCGGCCATCATAGCACAACCTCGTGATAGGTCAATTCTTTTGGCGCAACGCCGCCGCAGCGTCCAGCAACCGTCCAGCCGCCACAGTTTTCGGCAGAAGCCCCAGTTCCGTCACCCGGCCGGTCCGGTCCAGCAGGGTCAGTGCGATCTCTTCCACGTCAAACCCGAGGGACGGACCCACCAGATTGGCGGCAATGAGATCGAGCTGCTTGTTCCGAAGCTTGCGTGTCGCGCGCGGAAGCAACTCCTCCGTCTCCGCGGCAAACCCAACCATCAACTGACGAGGCCGCTCGGGACGGAGTCCCGCCAGCAGGTCGGGCACCGCCTCCAACTCGACCCGCAGTCCTTCGGCTTGACGCGTGATTTTTCGCGTCGCGGCGCTTGTGGGCCGATAATCGGCGACGGCCGCCGCCATGATCAGGAGCGTGGCCTCCGGAAACCGTTTCTCCAGCGCCGACGCCATCTCAGCCGCTGTCTCAACAGCCACGACGTCAACCCCGAAGGGGGGCGGCAACGCCGTCGGCCCGCTGATCAACGTCACGTGTGCGCCCCTTCGGGCAGCCGCCCTCGCGACGGCATAGCCCATTTTCCCGGAGGAACGGTTGGAGAGAAACCGCACCGGATCGAGCGGTTCGCGCGTCGGACCGGCCGTGACCAGAACCCGTTCCCCGGCCAGCGCAGTCCGCGAGGCCAGACACTCCGCCGCCGCGGCGAGCACCGTATCCGGATCGGCCAACCGCCCCATGCCGACCAGACCCGATGCCAGCGGGCCGGACTCCGGACCGATGATCTCGATGCCGGCTTCCCGCAATTGCCGGAGCTGTCCGCGGGTGACGGGATGGTCCCACATCACCGCATCCATCGCCGGCGCCAGCAGCACCGGGCCCCTCGCAGCCAGAAACAGCGTGGAGAGCAGGTCATCCGCCAGTCCGGACGCCGCCTTGCCGATGAAATTGGCCGTGGCGGGCGCGATCAGAAACAGATCGGCCTCCTGAACCAGCGTCAGATGAAGAATTTCCTCACGAGGATCGAACAGCTGGGTGTACACAGGGCGGCGGGAAATCGTTTGCAACGTCAGGGGGGTGACAAAACGACCGGCGGCTTCCGTCATGACGACGGTCACCGTCGCGCCCTGGTCCTGGAGACGCCGAACCAGATCGGGACATTTATACGCCGCAATACTTCCCGTCACACCGAGAAGAATGCGCTTGCCGTGCAAGTCAGCCACCGCGTCCCCGCTCATTGAAGTTCTTGGGGGGGCTGGCGTAACGTGATTATTCCCCCGTCCCGCCGGCCGGGCCCTCATCGCGGGGCGTCGGCTCTTTGGCCCTTCCCTCTTCCACATAAACGGACAGATCCCGCTTGATCTCTTCGCTCAAGGCGGCGTGGCGGGCTTCAAGCGCTCTCACCGCCATGGCCTCCTCCCTGATTCGCTTGGCTTCCTTCTGGGCCACTCGGGCCTCTTTGCCCGTCAAAAATTCCAGCAGGCCGGCGTAAAACTCCTGCAACGCGATGGTCGTCGGCTTCGTGTATCTGGTCTCCACCGAGGGTTTGGCTCCTTCCGACAGTTGCCGGGCGCGTTGCGCCGCGACGGC
>JBGPIL010000146.1:0-5876 GCA_041484905.1 Nitrospiria bacterium | reverse complement strand
CTGGCAATGAAAAGACCCGCAAAAGGGGGGATGGTGTATGCGATTTTGAATCGCCACATGCCCCTCTCCTATCATGTTATTGTTCCTATTGTCAATTGTTCTGGCCGGGAACCGTGGCCTGGCGGCATCTGAGCCGATGATTGTCGCTGTTTTTGTTGATCGAGGCCCGGCTGTGACAGTTTTTGTCCACCCCGGACGGGCCGGATCGACGCATCAAAATGTTTTGGATTGGACACATTTTTTTCTTGACATCTTTCGAACAAGAAGTATATTCTGCCACAGAAGTAGAGGGCGAAAAGATCCACGCGCACCAAGAAGACGCCGGTCGAATTGATCTCTCGCAGCGTGACCGGCTGGGTGTTGGAAGAGTGGCAAGAGTGTGAGGGCACTCAGATATGGTGTTCTTCTCTTCTCTGGATGGCGTTCTTCCCCGCTTGATCGTTCCCCTGTTTGTTCCAATGATTGTTCCAATGACTGTTCTGAATTTTATCCGCCGCGGCCTTGGCCTTGATGGTGTTCACGAGACTCATTGTTTGAGATTTCAGAAGCCTTTGGACATTTCACCCACCGTTTGATTGGGGAGAGCGCACACATGAAGACAACACACAATGGCACACAGGTGATGTCGGTTGTGGGGGCCCTGTTCGGGTTCTTTCTTCTTGGCTCCGCTCTCTTTCCCTCCCCCGTTCAGGCGAACACCTATCGTATTGATGTCACTGCCCCCGCCTTCACTTTTGCCACCAGATCCAGCGCTGATCCCTCGGACGTCAACTCGGTCAATCCTGCAAGGATTACCATCGAACTCGGCGATACGATCGTCTGGACCTGGACTGCGGCCGCCAGCCACACGGTCACCAGCAGCACCGGAACGGTGCAAGGGGCCTGTTCGACCGGGAGCAGCGCCGACAATTTTGACAGCGGAACGAAAGCGGGTGCGACTGACACATATAGCCATACATTCAACTCCCTGACACCGGCAGGGACTCCCTGCATTTTCTACTGCAAAGTTCACTCTGGACCGGCCGCCACCACCGGGATGTTCGGGAAGATCACGGTGCGACCTCGGACGGATGTGAATGCTCGCAATCTGGTCGTGATGAAGGCCGGAACCGGGGACGGCACCGTCACTAATGCGACCGCCGGGCAAACCTGCGTCCCGATCGCCGCGGGTTGCACCAAGTATGACAGCGGCACGCAGGTCGTCCTGACGGCCACCCCCCTCACCGGCAACACCTTTACCGGCTGGAGCGGCGTGACCTGTTTCGAAGGGGCCACCTCTTCCGTCTGTACCTTTAACATTCAGGCCGACACCACCGTCACCGCCACATTCGACGGTGGTGGGGGTGGGGGCGGCGGGGGCGGCATCAGCCTCGCGGTCGGAGATTATAACAACGACACCAAACTCGACCTCGCCGTCGGTGTCAGCGGAAAGAACACCGTGACCACCTATACCGGAAACGGTATTATAAGCTCCGCGGGCGCATTTACGGCCGGACAGGTGATCGGTAATCTCGGCGCCCCATCGGGCATCACCACCGGAGGAGTGAAAGGAGATGTCAATAACGACAGCAAAACGGACCTGATCGTTGCAAACAACAGCGCAAAGACGGTTGATGTGTATCTCGGCACTGGGACGGCGAACCCTGCCTTCGCAACAACCCCCGTGTCACCGAGTATTTCCCTGGCCGATGGGCCGGTCTCGGTCGTCACCGGCGACTTCGATGGAGACGCCAATCTCGACCTGGCGATTGCCACGATGGGAACCACCGGCAATGTCTTGATCTACAAAGGGGATGGAGCGGGCCATTTCACCCTCACGCCGAACACCATTCCGATCAATATCTCCACGGTGATCGAGCCGACCATCACCTCCGTCACGCCCAACAGCTTCAATTGCCTCTCGTTGCCGGTCACGATCACCATCGTCGGGACCAACCTGATCGGGGGTTCAGCGTCGTTCGCGTTGGATGACGGCACTCCGTTAGCGGTGTCTTCGACCTCGACCGATAACACCACGGTCGTCGCCACCGTCCCGGACACTGCGAAGGCGGGGGTTCATACGGTCGTCGTCACATATAAAACGGCCACCGGAGTCAGCCCGCCGATCACGATCAATCCACGGGTCATTTCGATCTCTGGCGTCGATGGGCCGGTGGCGACCGGCAGTTCCGGGTCGATCAGCATCTACGCCCCGGCTGGGACCATCTTTACTCCCGGCATTAACGGCGTCACGATCACGATCGGAACCCTTACCGGCAAAACGGTGGAGGGGACCGATGCCACCTCCGGCGCGCCGTTCGTCTATGTGAACAGCCGCCTGTTGAAGTTCTACTGGGATGGAACCTCTCTCCCGGCGGGGAGCTATACCGTGGTCGTGACCAACAACGATCACTGCGGCGGGACCGCCACCGGCACCTTTGTGGTCCAATCCGTCCCGGTGCAGCCGACCATCAGCAGCCTCAGTCCTGCGACGGTGACCTATGGCGTGACGACAAGCTCCGCCGGCACGGTCGTTCTCATCAATGGCACCAAATTTGTGGATGGAGCGACGATTACCGTCTCCGGCCCCGGCGGCACCATCTCGGGAACCACCACGCCCCTGATTCTTCTCCCCACGGACGCCACCAACCCGTTTGGCTATGGCAGCAGCACCGTACTCAGGTTTTGGTGGTCCGGCACGTCACTCGCCCCGGGCGCTTACACCGTCACGGTGACCAATCCGTCCGTAGCCGGAGGCTTGTCGGTGAGCAAGACGTCGGGCTTTACGATCAATCCGGCCCAGCCAGCCATTAACACGGTGAATCCGGCGACGCGCAACTACGGCGTCAGCGCGGCGATCTCCCTCAGTGGAGGGCCCTTCATCGGTCCAGCGACCGTCACCGTGGGACCGCTCACGTTTACGACCGAGAACAATACCTTCGGTCTCACCGCCGCCAACGCGATCCATCCGGCTCTCGTCATGAGCACCGGGACTATTAGCGTCTATATAGACGGAGCCTCGCTGGCCATCGGGGCCTATAACGTCGGCGTGACCAATTCTCTCCCTTCGGGCGGGTTGTCGGCGAGCAAGGCGTCGGCCTACACCATCACCGCGCCCCAACCGACCCTGACCTCCCTGAATCCGGCGACCAAAATTTACGGTAGCGCAAGCGGCAGTATCATCCTTGTGGGGAGTAATTTTGTCCCGGGCGCCATCATCACGGTGGTGGGGAGCTTCACCGCCGGTCCGACCGTGGTGGCGACCGGGCAAGCCACCGCCACCACGCCGTTTGTCTACAGTAGCGGTAGTGTGCTCTACTTCTGGTGGGACAGCTTCTCGTTGCCGCTTGGAACCTATAGTGTCACGGTGACCAATCCGCTCGTGGCTGGAGGATTGTCGGTCACCAAGACCAGCGCATTCGTGATCACCGCGCCCCAACCGACCATTACCCAAGTGGCTCCGGCGACCATGGCCTACGGCAGCACAAACATCAGTATTGCCCTTGTGGGGACGAATTTTGTCCCGGGCGCCATTATCACGATGGGGAGCATCACCGGTCAGGTTGTGAACACCGGAACATCGGCCGCCACCGCCACCACGCCGTTTGTCTACGGCAGCGGGAATATTCTCTACTTCTGGTGGGACCGCTTCTCGTTGCCGGTCGGCACGTATAGCGTCACGGTGACCAATCCGCCCGTGGCTGGAAGTTTGTCGGTCACCAAGACCAGCGCATTCGTGATCACCGCGCCCCAACCGACCCTGACCCAGGTGAGTCCGGCGACCAAGGTCTACGGCGGCCCAGTCGGCAGTCTCGCCATTGTGGGGACGAATTTTATGCCAGGCGCCACCCTCACGGTGGGGAGCATCACCGGCTCCGCGACGGTGACCGGAACGGCCGCCACCGCCGACACGCCGTTTGTCTACGGCAGCAGCGGAGTGCTCTACTTCTGGGACGGCTTGCCGTTGCCGGTCGGCACGTATAACGCCACGGTGACCAATCCGTCCGCGGCTGGAGGATTGTCGGCGACCAAGACCAGCGCATTGGTGGTCACCGCGCCTTCGCCGGCCATCGCACTCGTAAGTCCGTCCTCCGTCACCTACAACAGCACTCCAAGTAAAGCGATCATCATTTCGGGGGGCGGGTTTGTCGTGGGCGCCACGATCACAATCGGGACGCTCTCGGGGGCGACGGTGCTGGACGGCGCCATTGCCACGGCCGCCAAGCCGTTTGTTTTTGCCAGCGGGAATCAGGTTTCCATCTGGTGGGCGAACACGTCGCTGCCGGTAGGCACATACAACGTCACCATCACCAACCCGGCCTCCGCCGGGGGGTTGTCGGTGACAAAGACGGGCGGGTTAGTGGTGAATTAGCATCTCATCTCATCGGATCGATGCAAGGGCCTGCCCCGTCGGCAGGCCCTTGTCATTTGGTGAGCGGGCGGTTACCATAACGGGCATGGTGCGAAACCGCCGTGTATTGGTTGTGTTCCTTCTGCTGCTTGTGAGCGTTCTTGCCTCGCCGGAACGGCCGGCTGCGGCCGCCGTGCCCTACCATTTCATTCGCGCCATCACCGTCGATCCCAGGGTCGTTGGCACCCTGTATGTGGCGACGGACAATCAAGGCCTGCTCAAGAGCGTTGACGGCGGGAAAAACTGGCTGTTCATCAACTCAGGCATCAAAAACTATCTGGTCTACGACGTGAAAACCTCGCCCACGGCGGCCGATCGCCTCTACGCGGCAACCTGGGGCGGCGGTTTTTATCAAAGCGACGATAACGGGGTGGCCTGGCGGGAATTGAATCAGGGGCTCGGCAACACCGCCGCCGGCGAGATCGCCGTGCTGGCGGATGCCAGGGGCCAGGAGGACCGTCTCTATCTCGGCACATCGACCGAGTTGTACGAACGGCGGACGGACCAGACGCTCTGGCGCTCGATCACCGACCGGCTGCGCATCTGGAACGGCCCGCAGTTTCAAAACGCGCTGATAATCGGAGCGGATGGCGAAACGCTGTACGTGGGGACGGAGCGGGGGCTCTACGTGAGGTCGCGCGGTGCGCGCGGCTGGAAAGAAGTCGCCGCGCTCACAGGCAAGCGGATCGCCGCCCTGGCGGTTCAGCCCGTCACCGGCCGGCTCTACGCCGGCACCATCGCCGACGGGGGGCCCTTCATCAGCCGGGACCAGGGCGCGACCTGGCAACCGGCGGGCGCGGGGCTGGAAAAATCATGGATCCGGGCCATCCTGCTCGATCCCTCGGAGCCCAAACGGATCTACGTGGCCACGAGCGATGCGGGGGTGCTCAAAAGCGACGACGAGGGCGCCACCTGGACGGCGATCAACATTGGCCTGCCGGAGAAGGATATTCGCGCGTTGTCCCTCGACCCGCAGCACCCCGAGCATCTTTATGCAGGGATGCACGGGGCCGGCCTCTTCAGCTCCGCGGACGGAGGCGCCACCTGGATAAAGCTTGAAGGGCTGCCGTTCGATCCGGTGGAGAAACAAATCGCCGCGATCGACGCCCAGACGATCCCACCGCCGGGTCCGCCACAGGTAAAATCCTCGCCCCCGGCCGCGTTCGCCAAGTGCAACCAATGCCATGGCTGGACCGATCCGGCCCTGAACCAGAAGCCGACCTTCTGGCGCGCCGCGGCCAACCATCGAAATTGGCGGGCGACGGTCGCCCGGATGAGCGACGGGACGACGATCAGCCCGGAGGAACAGGCGCAGATCACGACGTTCTTGGACCGCTACACCGCCCCCGCGCCAGCCGGGCGCTGAAAAAGGGACAGATTTATTTTTACCCAGCTACCCAGCGACCTTATTACCCAGCCACCTTAATTCCGCAACACCCACGGCAAAATCAGCGGCAACAGCAAGCCCAGAACAATCCCCAGCGCG
>JBGPIL010000145.1:0-5896 GCA_041484905.1 Nitrospiria bacterium | reverse complement strand
GGCGTTGTATGCGGTATTTCGGTGGGTGCTGGCATAACTTCCCAGAGCCCATCAAGGCGGAGAGCGTGAGGGGAAAGCTCGGGGTGTGGGGGCATCGGAGGGCGCACGCTGCGACGAGGAAGGAGCGGCGGGTTTATGCGCGCCGCCGAGTCGGTGAGGCGGCTGGATTCCGAAATCTCCTTCGCACGGGCCCCCACATCCAATAACGAGGTGAGCCATGGACAAGCGACGCAAATACGAACGGGTCTCGGCGATCATCCCCGCGGAAGTCACCTGGCTGGAGCCCGGCATCCGGATCGAGGCGAACGTGACGATGCTGGGGCGGGGCGGATTGGAACTGTTCGCGCCGCGCTCCATCGACGAGGGGCAAAGTGTTGACGTGGAACTGCATCTGTTTGCGGGGCGGCATGATGAAGGGGTGGAGCGCGTGGTGGGGACCGTCGTGTGGCTCAAGGTTGATCTGGATGGCAACGCCATCGGCGTGAAGTTCTCCGAACCGTTGACGCCCAAAACTCATCCGCTGCTGAGCCAGTATCTCGATCGGATCCGCACGTGGGGGAGAACACCGTAAGGGCAGAGTGAGTGATAAGTGGATAGTGAAAAGTGAAGAGTGATGAGCGACAACTGGAAAATGAAAAGCGAATGAGTGAAGCAACATTTGGAAAACCAGAGGGGAGTAAAAGAACAATGAGTGAACGGCAATACGAACTCTATGCGGACAAGGCGCTGGCGGGGGAGTGTTTAACCGATGCAGAGGGACGGGCCGTGCTCCAAGCGCCGGATGAGGAAGTGCTGGATCTTCTGGCCGCCGCCTTTCGGGTGCGTCGGCATTATTTCGGTCAACGGGTGTTGTTGCACGTCCTCATGAACGCCAAGAGCGGCCTCTGTCCCGAGGACTGCGGCTACTGCTCGCAGTCGTCGATTTCGACGGCCGACATCGAGCGCTACCCGCTGAAGACCCGCGACGAAATGATCGCGCAGGCCCGGCAGGCCGCGCAGGTGGGGGCCAAACGTTTTTGCCTTGTCATCAGCGGCCGGGGACCGACCGATCGGGAGATCGAGTCGATTGCCGACGCCGTGCGGGCGATCAAGCAGGAGTTGCCGCTGGGGATCTGCGCGTCGCTGGGACTGTTGGAGCCGGGGCAGGCCGAGGCGCTCAAGGCAGCCGGCGTTGACCGGATCAATCACAATCTCAACACGAGCGAGCGCTTTTATCCTGAGATTTGCACGACGCACACCTATCAGGAGCGGCTCGACACGCTGGCCACGGCGCAGGCGGCGCAGCTGGAGCGCTGCTGCGGCCTGATCGCCGGCCAGGGCGAGACCGAGCAGGATCTGATCGATGTGGCCAAGGCGCTCAGACAGCTCGGGCCCGATTCGATCCCGGTGAACTTTCTCCATCCGGTCAAGGGGACGCCGCTCGAACAGGTTCATGATTTGACGCCGATACGCTGCCTAAAAATTCTCTGCCTGTTTCGCTTCTACAATCCCGGGACGGAGATTCGCGTCGCCGGCGGGCGTGAATACAACCTGGGCCCCTTACAGCCGCTGGCGCTCTATCCGGCCAATGCGATGTTCGTGAACGGCTATCTGACCACCAGCGGCCAGCCCGCCGATGAAGCGATCGTGATGATCCGTCAGATGGGCTTCGAGATCGAACCGGCGGCGCCTACGCCGGCGCCGGTGTGAGCAGGCAATCGCAGTGGCAGGGATCATAAAGGGGACAGGCTACTTATCCAAACATTATTGAAGAACGAAAAAGTAGCCTGTCCCCTTTTCTGCGCTTTGCAAAGAGATGGAGCATGTGCTACGATTTCCACCTCATCCGATGCCCGGAGCCCACCCATGCTCGGTACAGTCCTCAGTTGCGCCGTCTATGGACTGGAGGCGTTCCTCGTCAGTGTTGAAGTGGATCTCGCCTCCGGCCTGCCGATTTTTACCGTCGTCGGCCTGCCCGACGCCGCGGTAAAAGAGAGTAAAGACCGCGTCCGTGCGGCGATCAAAAACACCGGCTTTTCATTTCCCGTCAAAAAAATCACGGTCAACCTCGCGCCGGCTGATCTGAAAAAGGAAGGATCGGTCTTCGATCTGCCGATGGCGATCGGCATTCTGGCGGCCGGAGGCGTGGTGCCGGAGGTCTCGTTAGCATCATCTGCGTCATCTGTATCTGGGCCGCTGTCGCTGCAGGAAGTCTTAATCATCGGCGAGCTGTCGCTCGATGGCACAATCCGCGGCGTGCGCGGGGCGCTGCTGATGGCGGCGGCCGCCAAGCGGTTGGGACTCAAGGGCATCATTTTGCCGGCGGAAAATGCGATGGAAGCGGCAGTGGTCGAGGGGATCGCTGTCTATGGTGTCTCGACCCTGCCGCAGGTCGTCGAACTGCTGGCCGGCCGCGCGGCGGTGGCGCCGACGCGCGTGGAGCTGGAGGGCTTGCTCGGCCACGGCCCACAGGGCGCGGAGGATTTTTCAGAGGTCAAAGGACAGGAGCAGGCCAAGCGCGCGCTGGAGGTCGCGGCGGCGGGCGGGCATCACCTCTTGATGATCGGGCCGCCGGGTTCGGGCAAGACGATGCTGGCCCAGCGGCTGCCGACGATCCTGCCGGAGATGGTGTTTGAAGAAGCGATCGAGACGACGACGGTTCACAGTGTCGCCGGGTCGCTGCGATCATCAAAGGCAGGTAGACCGCCGTTGATCGGGGTGCGGCCGTTCCGGTCGCCCCATCATACGATTTCTGATGCCGGGATGATCGGCGGCGGGCAGGTGCCCCGGCCGGGCGAGGTGAGTCTGGCCCACCATGGCGTGCTCTTTCTTGACGAATTGCCCGAATTCCGCCGCAACGTGCTGGAGGTGCTCCGCCAGCCGCTCGAGGCGGGGAGGGTGACCATCGCCCGGGCGACCGCCTCGCTGTCGTTTCCGGCCCGCTTCATGCTGGTCGCCGCGATGAATCCCTGTCCCTGCGGCTTTTTCACCGATCCCCAACGCGCCTGCCATTGCACGCCGCCGCAAATCCAGCGCTATCGATCAAAAATTTCCGGCCCGCTGCTCGACCGGATCGATGTGCAGGTCGAAGTGCCGGCGGTGCCCTTTCGCGATTTGTCGACCGACCGGTCGCAGGAGAGTTCAGCAGCCATCCGGGCGCGGGTGATGAAGGCACGGGCCGCGCAACGGGCGCGCTACCGTGCGGAGGGGATCGCCTGCAACGCCGAGTTGTCGCCACGGCTGGTCAGAAAGTACTGTCCGATCGATGACGCCTCCAAGCGATTGCTCGAGCTGGCGATGCAGCGGCTGGGCCTGTCGGCGCGCGCCTACAGCCGGATCCTGAAGGTGGCAAGGACGATTGCCGATCTGGAGGGCCGCGACGCAATTCGGCCGACCGATGTGGCCGAAGCGATCGCCTACCGGTCATTAGATCGCGTGGGGGATCGCATGGGCGACCGCCGGTGGGAGGGGACGGCCTGATGGGGTACCTCGGCCGGCATGTGGCCCAGGTCAAGAGCTGGCCGCGCTGGCTGCGCTGGACGGTCGCGCTGCTCGTGCTCGCCCTGCTGGGGGCGGGTTCGGCCGCCGGTGCCGTCTGGTATCTGTCTCGTGATCTGCCCGATGTGCAGGCGGTCCGCAACTACCGCCCCAGCCAGGTCACGCAAATCTACGCCGACAACAACGAGCTGATCGGCCAGTTCTACGTCGAGAAACGGCTCGTCGTACCCCTCTCCAGGGTCTCCAAAGTGGTCTGGCAGGCGATTATCGCCGTGGAAGATTCCAGGTTTTTCGAGCACCACGGCATCGACCCCGTGGGGATTCTGCGCGCCTTTGTCACCAATCTGGGCTCGTTTCACATCCGGCAGGGGGCGAGCACCATCACCCAGCAATTGGCGCGGGCACTCTTTCTGACGTCGGAACGGAGTATGACCCGGAAAATCAAGGAGGCGTTGCTGGCCCGAAAGATCGAGCGGTTGTTGAACAAGGAAGAGATCCTCGAACTCTATTTGAACCAGATCTATTTCGGCCAGGGGGTGTATGGCGTCCAGGCCGCGGCGCAGACCTACTTCGGCAAGGAGGCGAGCGAGATCAATCTGGCCGAGGCGGCCTTCCTGGCCAGCCTGCCGAAAGCGCCCAGCGATTATTCCCCCTATCGCCATCCCGAACGGGCCAAGCAGCGGCAAGGGGTCGTCCTGCGGCGGATGGTGGAGGAAGGTTTCATCGATGAAGAGCAATTCCGGACAGCCTATCAACAGGATCTCTATTTCGAGCGGCCGGCCACGACGGAGGAGATCGCGCCCTACTTCGTTGAGACCATTCGGCAGCACCTGAAGGAGCGCTACGGCGATGACGCCGTGTATAAAGGCGGGCTGCGGGTCTACACCACGCTCAATGTGGCGTTGCAGCAGGCGGCCAACCGGTCGATTGATGAGGGGCTCAGGGATTTGGATAAACGGCAGGGATTTCGAGGCCCAACCAGCCATCGGTCGCTTGAGGAGATGCCGGCCGCGGACGCGCAGGCGAGTGGGGCCGAACCAAAGGTCGGCGTGCTGCGCAGCGCGCAGATCAAGCCCGGCGATCTGTTGGAAGGGGTGGTGACCAAAGTAGGCGAGGAGCAGGTGGAAGTGGCGATCGGGGAAATCACCGGGACGATTGCCAAGAGTGCCATGGCGTGGGCCAGCCGCATGTTGATTGGACCAGACTTCAGTAAAGTGGAAGTAATAAGAGATTTTAAACCATTAAATATAGTTAAAGTGGGTGATGTCATATCAGTTGGAATCATAAAAATAGATAAAAGTGGTAAAAAAACGACACTTTCTATGGAGCAAGAACCGCTGGTGGAGGGCTCGTTGCTGGCGATTGATCCTGTCACCGGTGGTGTGAAAGCAATGGTCGGCGGGTATGATTTTCGCCGGAGTGAATTTAATCGTGCTCTACAGGCCAAACGCCAGCCCGGCTCCGCCTTCAAGCCGTTTATCTACGCCGCCGCGCTGGAAAAAGGGCTGACCCCTTCAACCATCTTGATCGATGCGCCGGTCGTCTATCACGATCCGGAACTGGACAAGATCTGGAAGCCGGTCAATTTTGAAGAGCGCTTCTATGGTCCGATCCCCTTGCGCGAGGCGTTGATTCATTCCCGCAATCTGGCGACGATCCGGTTGCTGGACCAGATCGGGATCCCGCCGGTCGTCGAGCTGGCCCGGCAGATGGGGATTGAGAGCCCGCTCAGTCGCGATCTGTCGCTGGCGTTGGGTTCCTCGAGCGTCACCTTGTTGGAACTGACCTCCGCCTATGGCGTCTTTGCCAACCAGGGCGTGCGGGTCGATCCCATGATGATCCGGTCGGTCACCGATGCGCAAGGACAGATTCTGGAGTTTCACGAATCGACGAAACACGAAGTCCTGCCCAAGCCCGTCGCCTACTTGATGTCCAATCTGCTGCAGGATGTCGTCCAGCACGGGACGGGCCAGCGGGCCAAGGCGCTGAACCGTCCGGTCGCCGGCAAGACCGGCACGACCAACGATTTTACCGACGCCTGGTTCGTCGGCTTTTCGCCGAACCTGGCTGTGGGCGTCTGGGTCGGGTTCGACGACCGCCGTTCACTCGGGGACCGGGAGGCGGGCGCCCGTGTGGCTCTGCCGGTGTGGGTCGATTTCATGCGCAGCGCGCTGCCCCTGCTGCCGCCGGCTACGTTTGACATTCCGGACGAGATTACCTTCGCCAAAGTGGACCCCGACTCGGGCCTGCTGGCGCCGCCCGACCAGGCGAATGCGCCGGTGGAGCTGTTCATCTCCGGGACGGAACCGACCCGGCAGCCGTCGGTGCGGCCCAAGGTGACCGATTTCTACCGGTTAGACAGCGGCGGGGCGGTGGCCGGACCGACGTTTTGACCCTTCGACTCAGGCCCCAGCTGTCG
>JBGPIL010000144.1:0-5957 GCA_041484905.1 Nitrospiria bacterium | reverse complement strand
TGGTATCGGTCTCGACGGTCATTGCTGCTACGCCCCCCATCTTAACGGGTTGGGCGCGAGAATGCAAACCGACTCACAGCCCGCCCGTCCAGACCCAGGCGAGCACGAGCAGGCCGACGGCGATCCGGTAATAGGCGAAGGGCGCGAAGGTATGGCGTTTGACGTAGCTGAGCAGGCCGTGGATGACCAGCAGGGCGACGAAGAACGACACCGAGAAGCCGACGGCCAGCAGCGCCAGATCGTGCCGGGTGAAGAGCGAGACATTCTTTACCAGATCATAGAGCGTGGCGGCGGTCATGGTTGGGATGGCCAGGAAAAACGAATATTCCGTTGCCGTGGTGCGATCCATGCCGGCCAGCAGCCCGCCCATGATCGTCGCGCCGGAACGGGAGATGCCGGGAAAAAGCGCCGCGCATTGGGCCACGCCGACGCCCAGCGCCTGCCGCCAGGTGGTGGCCTCCAGCGTGCGCGTGCGGGATGAGGGGTGAAACCGTTCGATGAAGAGGATGAGCACGCCGCCGCCGATCAGCGCGCCGGCCACCGTGGTCGTGTTGAACAAATGGGCCTTGATCCATCGGTGAGTCAGCAGGCCGACCGCCGCGGCCGGTAGAAACGCCAGCCCCAGGCCGAACAGCAATCGGCGGGCGTTGGCGTCTGTTGCGCTGTGCGTCACCAGCCTGGTGATCTTGTTCCGGTAGTAAAAGAGGACGGAGAGGATCGCGCCCAATTGAATGGCGATTTCGAATGTGTTGGCCACCTCTCCCGTGTAGCCGAGCAGGTGGCCGGCGACAATGAGGTGGCCGGTGGAGGAGACGGGGAGAAATTCGGTCAGTCCTTCGACGACTCCTAGCACGACGGCAATCCACCACATCGGCTTACGACCGGCTCATTGGATGGTGGGACTGGGAATGGTAGGACTGGTGACTCAAGGTCGGTTCATAGAGGAACTGGATGACGTTGCCGTCCGGATCGGCGACATAACAGGAGACGCTGTTGTCCCGGTGGCGCTTGGGCGGTTTGACGATCGGCACGCCGGCCTGACGCAGGGCCTCGTGCCAGTGATCGACCTCCAGCGGCGAGGCGACGATGAAGCCGAAGTGATCCAGAAACTGTGTCTGCCGCTGTTCGGGCTGCCGATAGCGGGCCAGGTCATTGGCCGGGATCTGGTGCAGCGCCAGATTGTCGGCCCCCGCACTCAGGTAGACATTATTCGGATCGGGTTCCCACACGACCGTCATGCCCAGGAGCCCTTCATAAAAGGCGCGCGATACGGCCATATCGGTCACCCGCAGGGCCAGATGGCGCAGACTTTTAAAGGGGGGCGGCGAGGGCGGCTGGGCGGACGGCATCAGACAGGATCGGGCGGCAGAAAATAGAAGTGGTGGGTCGGCCCGTGGCCGTGGCCGATGGCCAGGCCGTGGCGGATCGCCTCGGTGACGTAGCGTTTGGCGGCCCGGACGGCCTCCGGTAACGGTTTGCCCTTTGCCAATTGAGCCGTAATCGCCGCTGAATAGGTGCAGCCGGTGCCATGGGTGTGAGGCGTGTCGATCCATTCGCCCGGGAGTTCGGTCATGTGCCGGCCATCGTAGAACAGATCGGTCGCCGGCGCGGCGGCCAGGTGGCCGCCTTTGATCAGCACCGTCCGGCAGCCGAAGCCATGGATCCGAAGAGCCGCTTCCTTGGCCTCTTCCAGCGACCCGATGGGCATATCGGCCAATTGCTGCGCTTCATGGATATTGGGCGTGACAATCGTCGCCAGCGGGAAGAGCTCCCGCGTCATCCGCGCGACGGCGTCAGGTTTCAGCAGCACGTGACCGCTTTTGGAGATCATCACGGGATCGACGACCAGATTGGGCGCCTGGTGTGTCCGAAGCGCGTCGGCGACGGTGGCGATGATCTCGTCGGAGAAGAGCATGCCGGTTTTGACGGCGCCGATCGTAAAATCGTCAAACACGGCATCGAGCTGGGCGGCGATGACGTCACCCGGCAGCGCGTGGATCATCCTGACTGTCTTTGTATTCTGGGCGGTGATGGCGACCAGCGCGGACAGCGCAAAGACGCCATTGGCCTGGATCGCCTTGATGTCGGCCTGGATGCCGGCGCCGCCGCCCGAATCGGAGGTGGCGATCGTCAGGGCCTGGGGAATGGGTTGAGGGGCGCCTTGTCGTCGAGTCACGCGCCTATTCTACGGCCCGTCCCCCCTGAATGCAATGGTGTCCACTCGTGCTTCGCACTCGTTTAAATCAAGGGGAGCGGCGCCGCTCCCCTTGATAATCCCCGCCGCCATACGCATTAGCTGTCTGGCTGTTGCTCGTTTTCCCTTACGTCTTACGCTTGAGGACTTTATCTATCCGACCAGGGTCACTTTACCAACAGGGTCGATCCAGATATTGGAATCAAGGGGAGATTCCAGCTCTCCCCTTGATCATCCCCATTGGATTTACGCAGGTTACCCGATCAATGTCACCTTACTATCATGGTCGATCCACACCGCACCAAGCCAGGCGCGCAGCAGGTCGTGGCGGGTAACGCTTCCGACGAAGCGCCGGCCGTTCATGACCGGCAGCCGGAGCAGGTGGTGGACATCCATGATCTCCACCGCCTGTTCCAGCGGCGTGTCCATGTTGACCACCGGCGGTGCCGGGGCCATGATTTCCTTGATGAACGTTTGTTTCAGATTCCTGCCGCTCTTCAGGGCCTTGAGCAGTTCCATCTCGGTGACCTTGCCGACCACGCTTCCAGATTGGTCCAAGACCGGCAGACCCTGAAAGCCGGCGGTGAGGAGCTTCATGGCGACTGCGTGGGCCAAAGTTTCCTCGGTCGTCGAGAGTGTGTTGGAGATTTTGATTTCACCGATGGTGCGAAAATGGGGCGGCATAGTGTTCTCCTTGTGATGGTGTCGTGACCAATGCGACCCCTGTGTTGTTGCATGTGCCTCAGTACAGGCTGACAAACAGCAACATCTGTGCCAGGCGTGCCGAGCTCCAAGGGGCCAGCCCCGAGCCCTTCTCTTCCATTTTTGTCTGAACGTGGACAAAAACCTCCGCTTGACAATGGGGCGTCCGTTTCCCTAGAGTAGAAATGACTCGCTACAACGATGTGGCGAGCACGACACCGACGTCTTCTCCGCCAAATATGTGATGGGGGGAGGGCGTTTTTTATTGTGCGGTGGTGTGCGGTGATGACAAAGGCGTCCCTGGGGGACGCCTTTGTGTTGTACGGGGAACCGAACGAGGTCTTCAGATGAGCCCGACGCTCCACACGGATGAGCGCCATAACGAAGAACTGGCGATTCTCTACGAGATCAGCAAAACCCTGGCGACCGGCCGGGAGATGTCGTCGATGATCGCCCATGTGCTTGCCGTGCTGCACGCGCGGCTGCGGCTGGGCCACGGCATGCTCGTGTTGCTCGATCCGCAGACGAACGAACTGGCGATCGAGGTGGCGCACGGGTTGACTGAAGAGGAACGGGCCCGCGGCCGGTTTCGGATCGGTGAAGGGGTGACCGGGGCCGTGTTCAAGGACGGCAAGCCGTTGCTGATCGCCGATCTTGCCCGGGAGCCCAGATTTCTCCATCGGTCCATTCGGCGGAATCTGTCCGGCCGCACCGTCGCATTGCTGGCCGTGCCGGTCCGGCTGCACGAGGAGACCGTGGGTGTCCTGAGCGTTGACCGGGAGGGCGGCGTGGCATCGACCGCCCTGGAGCGGGATCTGCAGTTTCTCGCCGTGGTCGCGACGCTGATCGCCCAGGTGGTCCGGGTGCGGAAAGTGCTGACGCCGGTGCTACCGGCCCTCGCCAACCCGCTCGACGCGTTGAGCGGCATCATCGGCGGCAGCCTGGTGATGCAGCAGCTCTTCGACGTCATCCGCCGGGTCAGCGGCAGCCGGGCCATTCTCCTCCTGCGGGGCGAAAGCGGCACGGGCAAGGAGCTGCTCGCGCGGACCATTCATGCGCTCAGCCCCCGCCGGAATCGCGCGTTTATCGCCGTCCATTGCGCAGCGCTGCCCGAGACGCTGCTGGAGAGCGAACTGTTCGGCCACGAACGGGGGGCGTTCACCGGCGCCGTGGCCCGGCGCCCCGGCCGGTTTGAATTGGCCGAAGGCGGGACGCTATTTCTCGACGAAGTGGGGGATATTCCGCTGTCGGTGCAGGCCAAGCTGCTCCGCGCGGTGCAGGGGTTGGGGTTCGAACGGCTGGGCGGCCAACGGACGCTGAAGACTGATGTCCGGCTGCTGGCTGCGACCCACCGGCCGCTCGAGGAGATGGTGCGGCGGGGCGCCTTCCGCGAAGATCTCTACTATCGATTGAACGTGGTGCCCGTCATGATCCCGCCGTTGCGCGAACGGAAGGAGGACATTCCTCTCCTTGTGGACTATTTTCTGGCCAGGTTCAATCGCGAGCACGGCAAGACGGTGACGATGGCGTCCTCGGCGCTGACGCTGTTGACCGACTATCACTGGCCGGGCAACGTCCGCGAGCTGGAGCATTGCTTGGAACGGCTGGTGCTCCTGACGACGCAACCGATGATTACGCCCGAAGAGATCGACGCCCTGGCACATTTGCTCGACCTGCCGCAAGAACCGGCCAAGCGTGCGTCCGCGCCTCCCCCATCGCTTCCCCGCAGCGTCCAGGAGTTGGAGCGGGCCGAAGTGTTTGCGGCACTCGAACGGACCGGCTGGGTCAAAGCGCGGGCAGCCAGGCGGCTGGGGTTGACGCCGCGCCAGCTCGGGTATCGAATGAAAAAATATGGATTGAAAGAGCCGAAGGAAGGTTGAAGAACCCCGCCTTTGCAGGCGCGGGAATTCTTCGACCCGAGTGGAAAGAGACCTGTTGATATTCGCTTGCTCACCCCGTCTTCACAGGCGGGGACTGCGCTCGCTGTCCGGGTTCGTGACTCCTGTCGAATGTCGAGGAGCGCCAGTAGTGCCAGTATTGAATGACGAATAGGATCGGAAGACGACAAAAATGTCGGTTTGACGACAGAAATGATGATGTAATGGAGCAACACGTTCATCGTTTCTTGAGCAGGAACCTTTGAGATAACAAGAAGACCACGTGATGACGCAGGGCCGGAGATGATCGGCACGTAACTTGCTTAATAAGATAAAGATGGTCTGCCACACGGAGTAGTGTGGCGGCTATATGGCGATGGCGCCGATCCTGATGGATCGGCGTTTTTTATTTGGAGCGAAGCGCGAGATGAAACGAGAAGGCATCATTCAGCCAAAATTTGCCGATAAATTTTTCCGGATCGATTTTGACGCCGATCCGATGCCGGTCCTTTGCCTCTATCCCATCCCACTGCCGATTACGCTGGAGGCGCTTCGGTTTGAGGTCTGCAGTTTGGAGGAGCAGCCTCGCCTGATCGGCTGGAGCGCGCTGGCGTCGCTTCCCCGCATCCGGCTCACCATTCCGCTGGTCTGCCAGCTCTTCAACTGGTCGGAATCGGTGGAGTGGGAGGGGATCCGGCTGGTCGATCTGCTCGATTTTCTCCGGGTTGAAACTCATCCGGAAGGCTACTACGCCTTCTATTCCCGTGACGGCGTGTTTTTTGAGACGCTGTCACGCGATGAGGCGAGAGACCCTCGGGTGCTGCTTGCCTATGGTCTCAACGGCGTGTCGCTGCCGGAGGCGCATGGCGGGCCGTTGCGTCTGGTTGTTCCTTTTCTGCAAGGCTACAAAAGTGTGAAGTGGCTCGGGGCCATTCGAGCGTTCCGGCATGACCCGATCGGCATCAAGCGGCTCCTGGGGCAGAGCCCGTCGAGCCACCTGAATGAGGACTGGAAGAAGCGCTATTCGATTGTTCCTCCGAAAGGCCGGGCCGGTGATCCGCCGCCGTTCCAGCCGCTGTTGCCACCGGCTGATGAGGGGACTGTCACAGCCGTTCAGCCGCTGGCCGAGACCCGGGCACTGGCCGGCGCGATCCAATCCGGCGCGGCAACGACCGGACGTCGAT
>JBGPIL010000143.1:0-6030 GCA_041484905.1 Nitrospiria bacterium | reverse complement strand
TGTCGCTGAGCCTTCGCTCAGGATTCCGCCCCATGTGTGGAAGAAGGGGGCCCACGGGGTTTACTGTGACCGGGCTTGACCATGGGGCTCCACGGCGGGGCGGCGGTCATGAGCGGGTGCGCACAGCGAAGCGGGCGATTGAAATTGTCAGTGCGGTTATGGTGAGCTAGGGGGTAGTGGTACTAAAATCGAAGGTGACTTCTCACCTTTGGTTCGAAGGAGCAGTAGTACTAGAATCGTAGGTTACTTCGCACCTTCGGTGCGAAGTAGCAATGGTACTGAGATCGGAGGTTACTTCTCACCTTCGGTTCGAAGTGAAGGAGGAGATTGACATGGCGGTGAAAGTGGCAATTAACGGATTTGGGCGGATCGGCCGCAACCTGCTGCGGGCCTCGATGGGTGAGTCCCGGCTGGAGTGGGTGGCGATCAACGATCTGACCGACGCCAAGACGCTGGCCCATCTCTTTCGGTACGACTCGGTGCACGGCCCCTATCGCGACGGGGTGGAGGCGAAGGAGGGTGGACTCCTGATCAACGGCCGCTCGATCGCCGTTCTGAGCGAGCGGGAGCCGGCCAAGCTGCCCTGGAAGGCGATGGGCGTGCAAATCGTCGTGGAATCGACGGGACGGTTCGTCGACCGGGCAGGCGCGGGCAAGCATCTCGAGGCCGGCGCCGCCAAGGTGATCATTTCCGCTCCGGCCAAGGAGCCCGATCTGACCGTGGTGATGGGGGTCAATGAGGCGATGTACAAGCCGGCCGAGCACCGGATCGTCTCCAACGCCTCCTGCACGACCAACTGTCTGGCCCCCGTGGCGAAAGTGCTGCTGGATCAATTGGGCGTCCGGCACGGGTTGATGACGACGATTCATTCCTACACGAACGACCAGCAACTGCTCGATCTGCCCCACAAGGATCTTCGGCGTGCCCGGGCGGCCGCGCTCTCGATAATTCCGACGACGACCGGCGCGGCCAAGGCGGTTGGGTTGGTGTTGCCCGCGCTCAAGGGGAAGATGGACGGCATGGCGGTCCGGGTGCCGACGCCGAACGTCTCGCTCATCGATCTGGTCGCCGAGGTGGAGCGGGACACGACCGAGGCGGAGGTGAATGGATTGCTCAAGCAGGCGTCCGAACAGGCGCTCAAGGGCATCCTGGCCTATTCCGAGGAGCCGCTGGTCTCGATCGATTTTAACGGCAACCCCTATTCGGCCATTGTCGATGGCAGCCTGACCCGCGTCATGGGTCGGCGCATGGTGAAGGTCCTGGCCTGGTACGACAATGAGTGGGGCTACGCCAACCGGGTTAAAGAGTTGTTGCTCTATATGGCGGATCGTCTTTAGAATCAGGGGGAGATGCTCCTCTCCCCCTGATAACCCCCATCGCTGACGTCGTGTTACACTAAGTGGAGCGCACGTACGCGATGAGGATTGTTGATTAAATTATCGGGGGGAGATGAATGAAGCTTCGCGGGCTCTGCCTGCGAAGGCGGAATCTGAGCCGGCGACATGGCCATGGCCGAGTCGAAGCGCATCTTCCCTTGACTCGGGCGAGCGCGAAACACGAGCGGATCGCCAGAGCGGATTAGAGAGGCAAAGGCGGATTAGGGATTAACGGCGTACGGCGATGAGGATTGCCAAGGGGAGATGAGCATCTTCCCTTGGCTTGAGCGAGTGCGAAACACGAGCGGATCGCCAAAGCGGAGCACGAGAGGACAAGAATGCAAATCCGGAAAATGACGCTCGACCGTCTGAACGTCAAGGGCAAACGGCTTTTTATTCGCACGGACTTCAACGTTCCACTTGATGAGCAGCTCAACATCACGGACGACACCCGGATCCGGTCGACACTGCCCACCATCAACTACGGGATCGATGAGGGCGCCAAGGTGATCCTCGCCTCGCACTTGGGGCGGCCGGGAGGCCGGCCCGATCCACGCTACAGCCTGGCGCCGGTCGCCAAGCGGCTGCGTCGGCTGCTTGGCAAAGAGGTGGAATTTGCTCCCGATTGCATCGGTCCGCAGGTGGAAAAGTTGGTGGCCAAGATGCAAAATGGCGACGTGCTGTTGCTGGAGAATCTCCGCTTTCACGCCGGCGAGGAGAAGGACGACGACGGTTTTGCGCAGGCGCTGGCCAAGCTGGCTGATGTCTACGTCAACGACGCCTTTGGCGCCGCCCATCGCAGCCACGCCTCCATCACCGGCGTGCCCAAGTTCGTCAAAGAGGCGGCCGCCGGCTTTCTCATGAAGCGCGAGGTGGAATATCTGGAGGGCGCCGTGGCTGATCCGGCCCGGCCATTCGTTGCGATTCTGGGCGGGGCGAAAGTGTCCGGCAAAATCGGCGTGATCGAAAACCTCGGGAAAAAAGTGGACAAGGTGATCATCGGCGGCGGGATGGCGTTTACCTTCTTCAAAGCGCTGGGGCTGGAGATCGGCAACTCGCTGGTGGAGCCGTCGATGCTCGATTTTGCGCGTGTGGTACGCGAGAAGGCGCGGGAGCGCGGCGTGAAGTTCTATCTCCCCGTCGATTGCGTGATTGCCACCAGCCGGGAGGCCGGCGCGGAAACGAAAATCGTGCCGATCCAGGAAATCCCGCAGGGCTGGATCGGGCTGGATATCGGTCCCGCCTCCGTTCGGCTCTTTACCGAGGCGCTGGCCAACGCGAAGACCATTTTGTGGAACGGCCCGATGGGTCTTTTCGAGATGGACGCCTATTCGAGAGGCACCTTCGCCATCGCGCACGCGGTGGCCAACGCCTACGCCTTGACGATCGTGGGCGGCGCCGATACGGCGCTGGCGGTCGACCGGGCGCACGAATCGGAGAACATCACGTTTCTGTCGACCGGCGGCGGCGCCGCGCTCCAGTTGCTGGAGGGCCGTCCCCTGCCGGGGCTGGAGGTGCTGCCGGATAATAATGAGTGAAAAAGGTGGCTAGGTGGTTGGGTAGCGAGGTGGCTAGGGAAACAAGAGATGCTGATCGGCGAATTTCCTAGCAACCTTACCACCCAGCGACCTTTATCAACTATGCTCCCATTACTCGTCGCCAATTGGAAGATGCACAAGACGAAAGCCGATGCGCTGGTTTTTATCGATGAACTGCGGCGGCTCTGGCCCGACCGGCTGGCCTGCGAAGCGGCGATTGCGCCCCCGTTCACCGCGCTCGATGCCGTGGGCGGCGCGTTGCGGGGCACGTCGATTGCGCTGGCGGCGCAGAACGTGCATGAGGAAGAAGAAGGGGCCTTTACCGGCGAAATCGCCGCGCGTTTTCTGGCCGATCTGGGCTGCCGCTATGTGATCATCGGCCATTCGGAGCGGCGCAGTCAGTGGGGCGAGACGGACCAGCAGATCGCCCGAAAGCTGCAGGCCGTGCTCGGCCACGGGATGACGCCGGTCTGGTGCATCGGGGAATCCTTGCGGGAGCGGGAAGCCGGCCGGGTCCTGGAGGTGGTGGGACGGCAACTGGCCGGCGGCCTTGGCGCCGTGGTGCCGGCGTTGACCCAACGGGGGACGAAGGGCGCGGAACTGCCGCTGGTGGTCGCCTATGAACCGGTGTGGGCGATCGGCACGGGGCGGGTCGCCGGGCCCGAACAGGTGCAGGAAGTACACGCCGCCATCCGACAATGGCTGCGGGATCGTTTGGGCGATGCGGCCGAACGCGTCAGGCTGCTCTACGGTGGGAGCGTAACGCCGGAGAACGTGGCGGCCATGGCGGCGCAGCCGGATGTCAACGGTGCCCTGGTCGGCGGCGCCGGCTTGGATGCCAAGCAATTTGTCCTGCTCGCGCAGCGGATGGCGCGGAGCGAGGCTTCATCATGAAAGGAGTGTTTGCATGTATGCTCTGTTGATTGTGATTCATTTGCTGACGGCGTTCGTCATGGTGGGGGCGATTTTGCTCCAATCGGGCAAAGGCGCCGAGATCGGCGCCACCTTTGGCGGTTCCAGCCAGACGATTTTCGGCGGCCGCGGCGCGACGACCTTTCTGGCCAAGTTCACCGCCGGCTGCGCCCTTGTGTTCATGTTGACGTCGCTGGGACTGGCCATCCTGTCGAAGGAGCGGTCGCTGGGGACTTCGCTGAAGCTGCCCACCCCGCCCCTCGCGGAGAACCCTCGGGGTGAACCGCCGATTTCCAAACCGACCGAGCCCGCTACCTCTTCAACCATGCCACCGGCCGCGTCATCATCGACTTCGGCTGCGCCGGCAGGCCACGAGGGGGTGGCACCGGCCTCGCCGTCTACGCAAGGCACAGCCACGGGCGCTCCGCCCGCAGCGTCGTCGACTGCTCCCGCATCACCAGCCAAGCCGTGAAAAAACCAGCTATCGGCCCGCGCCGCCTGATCGCGGCATCGGTCGGCCGGTCGCTGTTGGCCGGTTTGGTTCTGGTCTCGCTGGCCGTGTTCGGCTGCAGCCGGCAGAAAGCGATCGAGCCGACCGATCCGCAGGCTGTGACGTACGGGTCAATCGGCGAGCCGAAAAAGCTTCTCCCCATGCTGGCCTCTGACGGCGCCTCGGGTGACATCTCCGGGCTGGTCTTCAACGGCCTGGTCAAATACAATCCCAATCTTCAACTGGTCGGCGAACTGGCCGAGTCGTTCACCGTCACACCCGATTGCAAACAGGTTGATTTTGCGCTCCGGCCCAACGTGAAGTGGCAGGATGGCGCCCCCTTTACGGCGGATGACGTCCAGTTTACATATCAACAAATGATCAATCCGAAAGTTGCAACGCCCTATCGCGACGCCTTTGAACGGGTTGGATCGTTGAAGGTTGTCGACCCCCTGCATCTTCAGGTGACCTACAAACAACCATTCGCACCTGGGCTTGAAAGCTGGACCATGGGCATCATTCCCAAGCATCTGCTGGATGGGAAGGAGCTGAACACGTCGGAATTCAATCGCACTCCCGTCGGCACCGGTCCCTATAAGATGAAGGAATGGACCACTGGCCAGCGTGTGACGTTGGAGGCGAATCCGGACTATTTCGAGGGCAAGCCGAAGGTGGCCCGGTACATCTACCGGATCATCCCCGACAGCGCGACGATGTTTTTGGAGCTCAAGTCTGGCGGGCTTGATTTCATGGGACTGACGCCGGTGCAGTATCGACGGCAGACCTCTGAGCCATGGGCGGTCAAATATTTTCAGAAATTCCGTTACCCGGCCTTTGCCTATACCTACCTGGGCTACAATCTGAAGGATCCTCGCTTTGCAGACGTGCGGGTCCGGCGGGCCTTCACAATGGCGATCAACCGGCAGTCGGTGATCGATGGCGTGCAGCTGGGTTTGGGGCGGGTGGCGACGGGACCGTTTCCACCGGACTCATGGGCCTATAATCCCGACGTCCAACCGTTGCCGTATGATCCCGCCCAGGCCAAAGTGCTCCTGGCCGAGGCCGGCTGGACGGATACCAACGGCGACGGCCTGCTGGATAAAGACGGACAGCCCTTCGCCTTTACGATCCTGACTAACCAGGGCAACGACGAAAGAAAAAAGACTGCCGAAATCATTCAACGCGATCTCCAGGCGATCGGCGTCAAGGTGGAGCTTCGCGTGCTGGAGTGGCAGGCGTTTTTGCACGAATTTATCGAAAAGCGGAAGTTTGAGGCGATTATTTTGGGATGGGGGTTGGGGCGGGATCCTGATGCCTATGAGATTTGGCATTCGAGCAAAACGGCCGAAGAAGAGTTCAATTTCGTCTCCTACGCGAATCCCCGAGTCGATCAGCTGCTCATCGATGGGCGACAAACGTGTGACCAGGCCAAGCGGCAGGCGATTTATCGTGAACTGCACCGGATCATGAACGAAGAGCAGCCCTATACGTTTCTCTACTATTCCGATGCATTGCCGATCCTGCACAAGCGGTTCAAAGGGGTGAAGGAGACGCAGTTGGGAATTTGGTGGAACTTTGCGCAGGACTGGTACGTGCCGGCCAATAAAGCCGAATGGTATCAATAATGCAGTGGAAAGTGGAAAGTGGAAAGTGGAAAGTGGAAAACCGATCTTCTCTTATGATCCCTTACTTTTCATCTCATCGTTTCATGGCT
>JBGPIL010000142.1:0-6050 GCA_041484905.1 Nitrospiria bacterium | reverse complement strand
GGTCTTCAGTATGGCCAGGGCTTTCTGCCGACCGACTTCCGTCATAAACTCCGGGCTTCGGGTGCTGCCAAGAATCGTGCCGCCGCGACCGATGATCCCGCCGACATCGCGCGTTGCCAAAAGAATGAGATCGCCCGCGATCAGACCGGCATAACCGTGCCGAATCCCATACACCTCCATCTCTTCTGCGATCGCCGTTCGAGTCACGGCCCGTATCGCGGCGTTCATGCCGGGGGCGTCTCCCCCGCTGGTCAACACCCCAATTTTTTTCATCGATCTCCCATTACCGGGCCTTCCCCATCTACAGGAGTGCCAGCGTCGCTTTCATCACCGCATCCGGGTTCAGCGATATACCGCCCTGGGCCCATTCGATGTCCTTGAGGGACACCCCGACCTTCTTCTCGCTCTATGGCTCCTCGATAATACAGGTCCAGCGGGCCAGCGTCAATATCTCATCTTTGGTAATCGCGAACCGAGTCCGGTCCTCAGGAGGCACCGGGAAATTATTCACCGTCCTGGTGCCGACAAGCGGGATATCGCCGACCCCGGGTGAACGCAATAGAGGTTATCATACCTTCATCTCCTTTTTCTTGGAAGTCGCATCTTTCTAACTCTGAGCCACCCATCGGACTGCAAAGGCTACTTCTCCTTTGCAGGCGCTAAGGATGTCCATCCACCTCCAAGGGCCTTGTACAGGCCGATCAGGTTGGAGGTCACTCCGCCTTCACTCTGCGCCAACTGATCCTGAAGGGATAACAAGGAGCGCTGTGCATCCAGCACCGTTTGAAAATTGACCAGACCTGACACGTACTGATCGCGGGCAAGACCAACGGCGCGTTGCGCGGCTTCGGAAGCATTTAGCAGAGATTGCCGCCGGACCTGCTCATCGGCGTAGGCAATCAACGCATTTTCCACTTCTTCCAGCGCCGTGAGGATCGCGACCTCATAGCTCGTCAATGCCTGTTCCTGAAGGGCGCTCTGCACCTCGATATTTTGGCGGATGCGGCCCGCATTAAAGATGTTCCAAGTAAAACTGGGGCCGATTCCGTACGTCCGGCTACTGGCCAAGAACAAATTCCCGAAGGACAGGGCTTCAAGACCAATCGATCCCACGAGGGTGAATTTGGGGTAAAGCTCCGCAGTCGCCACGCCGATCTGAGCTGTTTGTGACGCCAGTTGGCGTTCCGCCCGCCGGACATCGGGGCGGCGCCGCAACACCTCCGCCGGGACCCCAACGGCCACCTCAAGAGGGGTGACCGGAATTGGTTTCCGTTCGGCCAGCCCTTCTTTCAGGGCACCCGGGTTCTGTCCAAGCAGCACGGAAAGTCGATTCTTTGCCTGTTCAAGTCCAATCTGTAACGTGGGGATCTGGGATCGGGTCTGCTCTAGATTGAACTTCGCCTGTTCCACATCTAACTGACTCGTCAGGCCGGCATCAAAACGCGCCTGGACGATCTGGTAGGTCTCCTCCTGCGTATCTCGATTGGCCTCGGCGATCGAAAGCCGGGTCTGAAACGAACGCACTTCGACGTAATTGAGGGCCACTTCAGCAAGCAGGGTCACCAGCACGTCGCGTAAATCTTCTCCGCTCGCTTCCAGGTCTGCTTCGGCTGCTTCGACCGAGCGTCGAATACCTCCAAAGAAATTCAGCTCCCAGCTCGCATCAAAGCCCATAGTGTAGAGCCTGCTCACTTTACCAGTACCCGCATCCTCACTGCTACGGTTCAACTGGGCAGAGCCCGTGGCATTGAGGGTTGGAAAGCGATCCGATTTAGCAACGCCCCTCCGTGCGCGGGCCTCCCGGACCCTCGCCACGGCTTTGCGCAGATCCAGATTGCTATCAACCGCACGCTCGATGAGGATCGTTAACACAGGATCCTTAAGCGTTGTCCACCAACTGGCGAGGGCTTGAGGATCCATGCGTCCGGGAGTTAGACCATCTTTTAACTCAGCGCTCCACTGTGCGGGGGCTGGCACCTCCGGTGGGACGTAGTCCGGTCCGACGGTAACGCATCCGGCAAGCAGCAGCATTGCTAATCCTGAGGCCGACGATGCGATGAGTTTGATCCAACGAGAAACGATTTTCATTTGGGCAATCTTAGCTGCCATTTCAGTACGTTCTATTCGTGCCGCAGCGCTTCGATCGGATCCAGACGCGCGGCCTTTTGCGCCGGAAAATAACCAAAGATCACTCCCACCGACGCGGAGAACACGAACGCCACGGCTACGATGCCCGCGTTAAAGACGAAGGGCACATGCAAGACATCGGCAAGCACCAGGGACACACCAATGGCCAGTACAATCCCGAGCAAACCGCCCAGCGACGACAGCGCCATGGCCTCCACCAGAAATTGCAGAAGCACCTCGCGCTCCAGGGCCCCGATCGCCAGCCGGATGCCGATCTCCCGCGTGCGCTCGGTAACCGACACCAGCATGATGTTCATGATGCCAATGCCACCCACCATCAGGCTTACCGCGGCTACCGCAGCGAGCAAGGCGGTCAGCATCTGCGTGGTTCCGGTCAGCATTTTCGTGATTTCTTTAAGGTCCATGACATTGAAATCATCTTCTTCGGTCGCGGAGAGATGGCGTCGCTCGCGCATCAGTCGCCCAATGTCCCGCTCGACCTTCTCCGTCGGCACGCCCTCCTCAACCGAGACTTGGATCATGCCGACGTCTTGATTGCCAGTAATGCGTCGCTGAAAGGTACGCAATGGAATGAGAACGAGGTCATCCTGATCGGTGCCCATCATGGATTGGCCCTTGGCCTCCAACAGGCCGATCACTTCGCACGAAAGCTTTTGCAAGCGAATCTTACCGCCCATCGGATCCTGACCGCCTAAGAGCTTTGTGCGCACGGTCGCTCCGATAATACAGACCGCCGCGCCGGCGCGCAATTCACTGGCGCTAAACTCCCGGCCGGCCTTGATGGACCAGTTGCCCGCCTTGAAATACCCGTTGTCGGTCCCGGTCACCCGTGTGGACCAGTTCTCGTTGCCGACGATGGCCGTCATGGAACGCGATGAGGAGGGGGCGATGGCAACAATGGACGGGATTTCCCGGCTGATCGCCTCGGCATCGCCAATCCGGAATGGAGCGGCGCCGGTCGATCCACCGGGCCCCATCCTCTTACCCGGAGCGACGATCAACACGTTGCTACCCAGGCTCGCGATCTGTTCAGTGACCTGAACCGTCGCCCCACCGCCGATGGTCACCATGATGATGACCGCGGCCACCCCGATGACGATGCCGAGTATGGTCAGGAAAGAACGCAGGACATTGCGACGAATCTCACGCAGCGCCAGCAGCAGGGCGTTCCACACCATCAGACTGCCTCCTCCTGTGGCGCACCGGTTTCCACCAGGCCATCCAGAAAACGGATGGTGTGCCTCGCATAGGCGGCCATGTCCGCCTCGTGGGTCACCATGACCACGGTAATCCCCTGCTCGCGGTTTAACGCCGTCAGCAGTTCCATGATTTCGCGGCCGCGAGCCGTGTCCAGATTGCCGGTCGGTTCATCCGCCAACAGCACGGCGGGCCGGGTGACGATGGCACGCGCGATCGCGACCCGCTGCTGCTGGCCGCCGGACAGCTCGACCTGCGTATGGTCCTCCCACCCCTTCAGACCCACCACCTCCAAGGCTTGCCGCGCCTGTTCATGCCGCGGGCCCGCAGGGACACGACGGTAGATCAGGGGCAACTCCACATTTTCCAGCGCCGAGGTCCGGCCCAGGAGGTTATACCCCTGGAACACAAACCCCAGGTAATGGCGGCGCAACAGAGCGCGCTGGTTGCGGGTCAGTTTGCCGACATCGACGCCTTTGAAATGATAGCTTCCCGCCGTGGGCGTATCCAGGCAACCCAGGATGTTCATGCAGGTGCTCTTACCGGACCCGCTTGGTCCCATCACGGCAACGAATTCGCCCGCGTCGATGCGCAGATCGATCCCGCGTAACGCGTGCATGGCGGCACCACCCGTTCCATACACCTTGGTCACGCCCCGCAATTCGATAAGAGGCTGAACATTGTTTTGCTCGGAAGCCATTGGTTCACGATTTCGCACTAACGATATCGACCACCAAGGCCATTCCGGGCTCGATCTGACCTGCCGTCACTTCGGTCATAATGCCGTCGGTCGCCCCTGTCGTAATGGGGATGGCTTCCAACTTCCCATCGCGGACAACCCAAACGCGCTGCTGTTTAGTGCCGGTGCCTGCCTCCTCGCGAAAACTGGGTGTGGAACTGGGCGGACGCGGCAGAATCTTGCTGATAAGACTTCCGCCGCCCGTCGAAGCGCTCGGCTTTTGGACCTGGGCCGGGGGTGTGAACCGCAGCGCGGCATTGGGTACGAGGATTGCATTTTCCAATCGCTTGACCGTGATCGACGCGGTGGCCGTCATCCCTGGCCGCAAGGACAGATCCGAGTTGTCCACTTTCAACACCGTTTCGTACGTGACGACGCCTGAGACGGTCTGGGAGCCATAATAAACCTCTCTAATGCGGGCCGGGAAGGTTCGGTCCGGATAGGCGTCGACGGTGAACGTGGCCTCCTGCCCTTTCTGCACCTGCCCGACATCCGCCTCGTCGACATTCACATGGAGCTCCATCTGGGTCAGGTCTTCGGCCAGGGTGAAAAGGGTCGGGGCCTGCAAGGAGGCGGCGACCGTCTGGCCGGCTTCAACTGACCGTTTGAGCACGATGCCGTCGATGGGTGAGTGGACAACGGCTTTCGCCAGATCCGTCTGATTCGCGTTCAGAGTGGCTTGGGCCAGTGAGACTTGGGCCTTCGAGCTGGCCTCATTGGCTTGTGCCCGTTTGAACGCCGCCTCCGCCGCGTCCAGGTCATGCTGCGATATGCCTTTCGGATTCAGTTCCAAGGCCCGCTTTAACCTTTCCAACTCATTGTGTGTTTCCATAACGGTTGCCTGTGCTTCCAAAACCTTCCCTCGTGCCGATTCCAGGGTGGCCTGCGATTGCAGAACCTGCGCCTCGAGCTTCGTGGTATCAAGCCGCGCCAGGACCTGGCCGACCTTCACTCGGTCGTTGTAATCCACCTCGACGGTCTTGATGGTCCCGGACACCTCAATCCCCACGTCCACCTGGTTGGTCGGCTCCAATGTACCGGTCGCGGTCACCGTCACCGTGAGATTTCCGCGCCGGACCTCCTGGGTTTTGTACTGAGTCGAACCGGTGCCTCGAGTTGCATTCCAAATTATTAAAACAGCCAGTGACGCCAACACCAAAATGGCCGGTATTAACCATCGTTTCAGACGCTTGACATGTTCTGAGGACTGATCAATTCCCAGGGTCTGGGAAATGTCAGGGTTTAAATTTCTTTGAGTCATAATGATGTGGTCCCCATCCGGTCTTCAATCACGGCCATGCGGCACACGGGAGTTTCAAAGATATCCAGACAATGGCCGTCCCCTTCGCAGGTTTTCACCAAAGGCTCGATGACGGGTTCAGCTTCTGCTTCAGATATTCGCCGATGAGGATGGACGCCGGATACAGAACTTCTTCCTCGGTCCGCGCATGCAGCATCATTTTTTCGGCGAACCGCGCATACTCGAGATTCCTTTCCTGTTTTGCGGTCTCGGCCATGGCCCTGAGCGCCTCCATGATCGTCTGATGCTCCTTCAACAATTGAGGCAGCACCGACTTGAGCGTGTCGGTCATACGAAAGACACGGGCCATCTCCGGCGTAATCTTTCCTTCGGCCAAAGGGCGCAGCAGACACAGCGGCGGCAAGGCGTACTCCTCCTCCTTTAAAAAATGCGGGTGCAGAACCTTCGCAACGGCCTTTGCCGCCTCCCCGATCTTTCCCTTCACTTGAGTCGCCTTGACGAGCTCGGCATGAAGTTCCTCGTGCTCCTCTTTGAGCGGTTTGGGAATTTTGAACTCCATGTCTATCTCCTTTACCAATGCAAGATGGATATTCATCAGACGATTTCCTTCACCATTTCGATCGCGCCGCAGGGACATTCCTGGACGCAGATCCCGCAGCCTTTGCAGTAGTCATAATTGAAGACGAAACGTTTTCCGGGGCCGAG
>JBGPIL010000141.1:0-6058 GCA_041484905.1 Nitrospiria bacterium | reverse complement strand
GCCTTTAAGGAAGAATAGGAGAGAACGTGGATTACGATGTGAAAGATATTGGGTTAGCTGATCGCGGAGCGGGGCGGATCGAGTGGGCGGAGCAGGAGATGCCCGTGTTGCGATTGATCCGGAAGCAGTTTAAAAAGGATCAGCCGTTCAGGGGCGTCAGGATTGCCGCGTGTCTGCATGTCACGACCGAGACCGCCAGCCTGATGCTGACGCTCAAAGCCGGCGGCGCGGAGGTCGCGCTGTGCGCCTCCAACCCGTTGAGCACGCAGGATGACGTGGCGGCCTCGTTGGTCGCCCATCATCAACTGCCCGTCTTTGCGATTAAAGGCGAAGACCAGAAGACCTACTACCGCCATATTCTGTCGACCCTGTCGATCAAACCGATGATCACGATGGACGACGGCGCCGACCTGGTTTCCGTGTTGCACGGCGAGCAGAAGGCGCTGGCGGGCAACATCATCGGCGGCACGGAGGAGACGACGACGGGCGTGATTCGCTTGCGCAGCATGGCGGCGAAGAAGGTACTGCGCTTTCCCGTGATCTCCGTCAATGACGCCGAGACGAAACATCTCTTCGATAACCGGTACGGCACGGGCCAGAGCACGATCGACGGCATGTTGCGCGCCACGAACCGGCTCATTGCCGGCGCGGTGATGGTCGTCAGCGGCTACGGCTGGTGCGGCCGGGGCATCGCCATGCGGGCCCGCGGGATGGGCGCGCGGGTGCTGGTCACCGAGATCGATCCGATCAAGGCGCTCGAGGCGGTCATGGACGGCTTCGAAGTGACCACGATGGCCGAGGCGGCGCCGCAGGGCGATTTCTTCGTGACCGTGACGGGCGACATCAAAGTGATCCGCAAGGAACATTTCGAGGCGATGCACGACGGCGCAATCGTCTGCAACTCCGGCCATTTCAACGTTGAGATCGACATCCCGGCGCTGGAGAAATTGAGCCGGGGCAAGCGGACCGTTAGAGATTTCGTCGACGAATACCGGATGACGGACGGGCGGCGGCTGTATCTGTTGGGCGAGGGACGGTTGATCAATCTCGCCTCGGCGGAGGGCCACCCCTCGGCCGTCATGGATATGAGCTTTGCCAACCAGGCGCTTGCCGCCGAGTTTTTGGTCACCTCCAAAGGCAAGCTCGGCAAGCAGGTCTACCCCGTGCCGCCCGAGATCGACCGGCGGATCGCCCGGCTCAAGCTGGAAGCGCTGGGGGTCCAGATCGATCGGCTGACGAAAGAGCAGGAACGCTACCTCGCCTCATGGGAACAGGGCACCTAACACTGCGCGTTGCCGGTCACGGCCAGGCCGGCCGGCTTCTTCGTGTGGCCGGGGCTGGGGTGATGCTGGCGTTGGCGCTTGTGTTGTTGAGCGTTGCGCCCGGTCAGGCAGCAAAGGCGCCTCCTCCGATGGTTGCCCGGCTGAATCTGGCTGACTTGGCCGGCCAGGCCGCGGTCATCTGTGTCTGTCACATGACGGACCAGCAGAGCGAATGGGACGGCGAGAAAAATATGCTGATCACCGTGGTCAAGCTCGAGGGCGAGGAGTCCTTAAAGGGTGGGGGCAAGCCGGGTGACGAGCTGGCCGTGGAGTTGTTCAGCGGTTTCGGCCACGAGCAGTTGAACATCTTCGGGGGCACCGTCTTCGAGCAGGGGGAACGGGCGGTGCTATTTTTGAAACCGGCCGGCGATGCGGCGGGCAAGCACTATCATATCGTCGGCTGGGCCCAGGGGAAATTCACGGTTCGCACCAATCCCAAGACCGGCGAGGAGCTGGTTGAGCGCCATTTGGAGGGGCTTCATTTCAGTCCGCCCAAGCCCGGCGAACCCGTCGTTGATATACCGCAGACCCTGAACGAACTCCGCACAGCCATCCGTGCGGCGGTGACCAGCGCCGACAGCGCGCCTCCGGCGCCATGAGGAACAGGGTCGCTCCAGTCTGGGAGTGATGACGCGTCTTCGCTGTTCCCCGCTCTTCTTTCCCTTCCTTCTGTTCTGTGTGTTTCTGTTTGCGATTGTCCTGACAGTCTGTAACCGCTCTGTGGTGCCATCCCCCCGATCGTCGGCGACATCATCCGATGGGCTGGGCGATCAGCCGGGCTATCGGCCGGGGGAACTGCTCATCAAGTTCCGGGCTGGCATGACCCCTGAGCGGAGGATGGAGATCATCCGCCAACTGGGTGTGGAGCCGATCGCCTACGATCAGCGGCATTTCCTGCTCCATGCTAAGATTACAGGCGGACGGAGCGTGGACGAGACGGTGAAACGCTGCGCCGAGTTTCCTGATGTTGAATATGCCGAGCCGAACTATCTTCGGAAGGGTCTGGGGAAGGGTCTGGGGCAGACGCCCTAAAGAAAGGATGATCATATGACACGCCTTTTTTCCATTGGACTGATTGCACTTCTTGGTCTCGTGTTGAACCCGGCTGGTCACGCCAACGCGCCGGAGGAACCCGCTGCGCCACTCCACGGCGTCTACGTTTCGGGTGAAATCCTGGTTCAATTTAAATCAAACACGCCGACCTTTCTGATCGAAGGATTGCATGCGGCCATCGGGGCTGTGAAAAAGCGCAATCTCGACCGGCGTGGCGGTTTGCAGCAGGTGAAACTGCCCAACGGCATGACGGTGGAGGAGGGCATCGCCCGTTATCGAAAGAATTCCAACGTCGACTATGCCGAGCCGAATTATTTGCGCCATGCGCTGCTCATGCCGGACGACACCAGCTTTGGACTGTTGTGGGGGCTCAACAACACCGGCCAGACGGTCAACGGTACAACGGGGACGGCCGATGCCGACATTGATGCGCCCGAAGCCTGGGACGTGACGACCGGCTCCTCCAGTGTGATCATTGCGGTGGTTGATAGCGGCGTCGACTGGAACCATCCCGATCTGGCCGCGAATATCTGGACCAATACAGGCGAAACCCCCGGCAACAGCACCGATGATGACGGGAACGGGTTTGTCGACGATGTGCATGGGTGGGACTTCGTCGATAACGATAACGATCCGACGTCCGAGGATACGCCCGGCCACGGCAGCCATGTGTCCGGCACGATTGCGGCCGTCGGGGACAACAGCCTGGGAGTGACGGGCATCATGTGGACGGCACAGATCATGCCGGTCCGCTTTCTCGATGCATCGGGATCGGGCAGTGTCGCCGATGAAGTGCTGGCCATTCAGTACGCGATCGACAACGGCGCCAAGATCATCAATGCCAGCTATGGCGACAGCACGTTTTCAAACAGCGAATTTAACGCCATCAGCGCGGCGAACACGGCGGGGTTGTTGTTTGTCGCGGCGGCCGGCAACGACGCGCAAAACAACGATTCCAAGTCCTCCTATCCGGCCAACTACAATCTCCCGAACATCATTTCCGTTGCCGCTTCCACCCAGCGCGATGCCCTCGCGTCGTTTTCGAACTTCGGCGTCTTATCCGTTGATCTGGCCGCGCCGGGGACCAATATTCGGAGCACGGTGAACATGCCCAGCGTGGGGTATGCATACTTGCAGGGGACGTCGATGGCGACGCCGCACGTGACCGGCGTGGCGGGTTTGGTGGCAGCGGTCGACCCGTCATTGACGCCGAGCGATATCAAACGGTCGATCCTGAACTCTGTGGATGTGAAGAGCAGCCTGATCGGCAAGGTCCTGACCGGCGGCCGGCTCAATGCCTTTGGCGCGGTTCAATATCCCAACGGCGCCGATTTGAAGGTGACCGAGAACGTGAGCGCCAGCGCCGTCATCATTGGGAACAATGCCACCTTTACAATGACAGTGACCGATCTTGGTCTGCTGGACGCGGCCAATGTGACGCTGACCGACGTGCTGCCGGGTACGGTGACGTTTGTCTCGGCCACACCCAGTCAGGGTAGTTGCATCGGCACCACCACGGTGACCTGCGACCTCGGGGCGTTGGCCAAGGATGCCAGCGCGACCGTGGCGATTGACGTGACGACCACGGCGGTGGGGGCCGTGAACAATACCGCCAGCGTGGCAGGGAGCGTCACCGATCCGGTGAGCGCGAATGACAGCATCGCGGCTACCGTTATGGTCAACAACATCCCTTCAGGTGGCGGAGCAGGTGGCGGAGGCGGCGGTGGGTGCGGCATCGGGACGCCGGCCGCTCCGTCCAGCCCAACCGGCGCTGCGATCTTTCTTCTGGTGTTGTTCTTGCCGCTGTTCTTTATTCGAGTCTGGAGGAAAATCCGACTCTCTCCCTGAGCCCCCTGATCACCCCCATCGGATTTACGATTGTGAGCCCTGCGTATGAATGATGGGGTCTCAAGAGAGGGACAAGCCATTTCCCTCCATATCGAAGCTCAGCGGACTGCAGTATGCCGATGGCCAGGGGCCGAGTGTTGGTTTGACACGCGAGCCTCGGGTGCAACCCGTATGGCGATGGGGGTTGTCAGGGGGAGCTGAGCATCTCCCCCTGACTCTAATGTTGCTTAAAAGAGGCCGGTTGGCGCGTGGCCGGAAGCGGCCATGAAGAAGAGCATCGGAATCGACAGCATCGTGTTCGTGCGCGAGGCTAGGAAGGCCATCCGCGCCGCCTTCGCCTTCTGCTCGGCCGACGCCGGCACCATCCCCAGGACCTTCTTCTGATTGCGCCAGATGATGCCCCAGACGTTCAGGAGCATGATCGTTCCCAGCCAGGCGCCCATGCCGATTACGGCGTCTTCCCCTTGCAGCATGAAGGCTTTGCCGAGCCGCCCCTGCATGGCCAGCAGCACCGCGCCGAAGAGCCAGGTCGCCAGCGCCGCCCAGCGAAACCAGAGCAGGGCGAGCGGGACGAGATGTTTGAACGCTTCCGCTTTGCCTTCCGGGGTGACCTTTTTCAGAAACGAGCCCTGGACAAAGTTAAAATAGTACAGCAATCCAATCCAGGTAATACCGGAGAGGAAATGGCCCCACCGGAAGAACAGCTCCATCGTTGCAGACATGAGACGCGCCCTCCTTGAGTCAGACGTGTGGTGAGTCGGTTGTTGTCACGGAACCAGCGCGGCAACGATGACGTACAGAATCGCCGTCAGCACGAATCCGGAAATGATCGTGCCGGTGATGGTGTCGAGCGGATTTTTCATGTGTGGCTCCTTTTCATGCCATGCATGGAATGCGTGAAAGCGAGAATCCCTTATAGCACGCTGACTTTCGGAGTGTCAAATTGGAGTCTGGGGGAGCCGCTAGCTCCCCCTGACGACCCCCATTGATTGTTGTGCTCCTAGAGCGCATTTGACCCTCGCGCCTTGCGCCCTCTTTTTGAAGTGTGGTATTGTGACGAGAGTTCAAAGGAAGGTGGCTCGGTTGCTAGGTAGTTGGGTGGCTAGAAGAACAAATAGTCACTCCTAGCTACCCAGCAACCTAATCACCCAGCGACCTACGTGTTTGACCCATGGCCTGGTTTCGAAAAAAAGATCAGCCCCAAGACCCCGGCACTGACAAGCGCGTCAGGATTCCCGAAGGCTTGTGGGTCAAGTGCAACCACTGCCGCGAAATTATTTACAAAAAGGAGCTGGAGCGCAACGGCAAGGTCTGCCCCAAATGCGACTATCACTTCCCGATCGATTGCGTCGAGCGGCTCGCGCTGCTGGTTGACGACGGCAGTTTTGTGGAACGGGACCGGGGGCTCGCGCCGCTGGATCCGCTGGCTTTTCGCGACACCAAGAAATACCAGGACCGGCTGAAGGACACCCAGGAACGGACCGGCCTGCGGGACGCGATGGTGATGGGCGATGCCCGCGTGGACGGCATGCCGGTGGTGCTGGCCCTGTTGCAGTTCGGGTTCATGGGCGGCAGCATGGGGTCGGTCGTGGGGGAGAAGCTCCTCCGGGCGGTGGAACGCGCCATCGACGTCAACGCGCCGTTGATCGTGGTGACCTCGTCCGGCGGCGCCCGCATGCAGGAGGGGATCCTCTCGCTGATGCAGATGGCCAAGACCTCGGCGGCCATCGGCCGGCTGAAAGTGCGCGGCCTTCCCTATATCTCGCTGTTGACCGATCCGACCTACGGCGGGGTGACGGCCAGCTTCGCCATGCTGGGTGATCTGATCCTTGCGG
>JBGPIL010000140.1:0-6083 GCA_041484905.1 Nitrospiria bacterium | reverse complement strand
GAACAAGATCAAGGGACTGGATCTGGGCGCCAACGACTATGTCACCAAACCGTTTGATCCCGGCGAACTGGTCGCGCGCGTGAAGAATCTGCTTCGGATCAAGGAACTGCAGCAGGAGGTGGAGGAAAAGAACAGCCAGCTGGCCGAGTTAAATCAACGGTTGGAGGCGATGGCGATCACCGACGGATTGACGGGCCTGTTCAATCACCGCCACTTTGCCGATCGGCTCCGGGAGGAATTTGCCCGGAGCAAACGCTATCAGCTGAATCTGTCCTGCATCATGCTCGACATCGATAATTTCAAGAGGATCAACGACCAGTGGGGGCACCAGACCGGCGACAAGGTGCTCAAGGAGCTGGGCGCGCTGCTCAAACGATCACACCGCACGCACGATCTGGCCGCCCGGTACGGCGGAGAAGAATTCATCTTGATTCTTTGCCAGACCGATCACCAGGGCGCCATGATGTTTGCTGAACAACTCCGCAAGAACATCCAGGACCATGCCTTTCCCACCGTCAGCGGACAACCGGTGCCGGTGACGGTCAGCATCGGCGTCGGCAGTTATCCCGCCCCCGACGTCACACAGCCGGACGACCTCGTCCGCGTGGCTGACGGTGCACTCTATCAGGCCAAGCGGACGGGGAAAAACCGCGTCGTGACGGCGCGGGAATAATCGTGTTGATCCGTTCTGCTGAACATTCGCCGTTGCTCAAGCCACTCTTCCCCTGATCACCCCCATCGGGTGTACGTAAACGACTACTCGAAGAGCCCTAACTGCGGGCTCTCTTCAGGCAGGAGCGGGATGGGATAGCGATCGGTAAAGCAGGCGGTGCAAAAGGTGGGATTCTGTTCATCGACGACGGCCCGAAGCATCCCCTCCTGGCTCAGGTACTGTAGGCTGTCGGCCGTAATATAGTCGCGGATGTCCTGAACGGGTTTGGATGAACCGATCAACTCTTCCTTGGTCGGCGTATCAATGCCGTAATAGCAGGGCGCAATAATCGGAGGGGAACTGATCCGCATGTGCACTTCCTTCGCGCCCGCCTGACGGATCATGGTGACAATCTTCCGGCTGGTGGTGCCGCGCACGATGGAATCGTCCACCACGATCACGCGACGGCCGCCGAGGACTTCACGCACCACATTCAGTTTCACCTTCACGCCGAAGTGGCGGATCATCTGCTGCGGTTGGATGAAGGTCCGGCCCACGTAATGGTTGCGCACCAGGCCGGTTTCGTACGGGATCTTCGATTCGGCGGCGTAGCCCAGCGCGGCCGGGACGCCGGAATCCGGCACGGCGATGACCACGTCCGCATCAACCGGCGCTTCCTTCGCCAGTTCCCGGCCCAGACGGCAACGGACGCCGTAGACATCCCGCCCGAAGACCCGGCTGTCCGGCCGGGCAAAATACACATGCTCGAAAATGCAGGGCGCGTGCGGCACCGGGGGAAAGGGCGTATGGGACGACAGACCTTTTTCATCGATGACGATCAACTCGCCCGGTTTCACATCCCGCACAAACTCGGCCTCGATCAGATCAAACGCACAACTTTCCGAGGCCACGACCCAGGCCTCGCCGTGCGGATGGCTGGACTTCAAACGCCCCACCGAGAGCGGCCGGAGCCCATAGGGGTCGCGCGTCGCCAGCAGGCCATGCTCGGTCATCATCAACAGCGAATAGGCGCCCCGCAAGCGTTGCAAAGCATCAACCACCCGGTCCAGAAACGTTCTGCCCTGTGAATGGGCGATCAAGTGAATGATGACTTCCGTGTCGGCGGTCGATTGAAAAATCGCCCCATACGCTTCCAATTCCGCCCGAAGCAGGCCGGCATTGATCAGATTCCCGTTGTGGGCCACGACGAGGGTGCCCAGTGCATAATCGGCGACCAACGGCTGGACGTTTTTCAGGCCGCTGCCGCCGGCCGTCGAATACCGGTTGTGCCCGATGGCCACTCGACCGATCAATCGTTGGAGCCGGTCCTGTGTGAACAATTCGTTCACGAGACCGATGCCCTTCTCGACATGGAATTGGCTCCCGTCGTATGTGACGATTCCGCTGCCTTCCTGGCCGCGGTGCTGGAGCGCATACAACCCCAGGTAGGTCAGATTGGCCGCCTCAGGATGGTCGTAGATACCAAAGACTCCGCACTCTTCCCGGAGTTTGTCTGAATGGATCAGCGGCATGATGTGTCCCCCATCAACTGGGGCAATCCGAAGTGCCATGTATTATGGAGCGCGGTCAGATCGATGTCAATGACAGGTCGCCCGTCCCGGCCAGATGATCCGGCCAGGCCAGGAGAGGATGGCGCGGAGGGGACGGTGATCGTCAGGCGATCGCCCCCCACCCGTCCGATGACGGCCCACGGCACGGAATAAGAGGTAAATATTTTACTTGCAGTTTCTATTTTATCTTCTTGAAGAGTCAGCATAATTCGTGATTGAAGCTCTCCGAACAACACCCCGTCGACCCGAAGGTGTGCGGGGGCTGGAATCGAGATCACCGCACCCAGCCCGCCGGGCCGGAGCGGTGTGATCGTGCCAAGCGCGGCCTCCGCCAGCGTAATCGCCAATCCACCCTCGGCGCAGTCGTGCGCGGAGCGGATCAGGCCGGCGGCCATCGCGGCGCGACTGGCTTGCTGCACGGCCAGTTCCTGGACCATATCGACGTCCGGTAGCAATCCCCGCTCCTGGTGATGAATCAGCCGCAGGTATTCGCTCCCGCCCAGCGCATCCCCCTGCGGCCCCAGCAACACCACCAGGTCGCCTTCGGATTGAAACCACGGCGTCACGATCCGGTCCAGATGGTCGAGCAGACCCAGTGTCCCGACCACCGGGGAGGGGTAAATCGGCTGGCCGTTCGTTTCATTGTACAGGCTGACGTTGCCGCTGACCACCGGAAGCCCCAGTTGCCGGCAAGCGTCGGCCATCCCCTCGACACAGGCGGCGAACTGCCACATGGTTTCCGGTTGCTCCGGGCTGCCGAAATTCAAACAATCGGTCACGGCCAGCGGTGTGGCGCCGACGCAGGTGACGTTGCGCGCGCCCTCCATGACGGCGATGGCGCCGCCCAGATAGGGATTCAACAGGCAGTAGCGGGCATTGCCATCGACGGACAGCGCCACCGCCTTGTCGGCGTGCCCGATTCTGACGACGGCGGCGTCGGCGCCCGGCGGGACCACCGTGGCCGTGCCCACCATGTGGTCGTATTGCTGATAGATCCAGGCCTTGCTGGCCAGAGAGGGACTGGACACCATCGTGAGCAGCACCTTGGTCAGATCGCCCGGCACGGGCATCATTTCCAATGGCAGCGACTGCAACAACTGCACATAGGCCGGCGTTTTCATGGGACGTTCGTACACGGGCGCGTCGTCGGTCAACGCACAAATGGGAAGGGACGCCACCGGCGCCTGGCGCCAGAACAACTCCCAGCGGCCCGTGGCGGTCACTTCACCGATGACCGCCGTTTCCACGTCCCACTTCCGGCAGATCGCCTCGACCGCCGGCAGCCGGTCCGGCGCGACCACGGCCAGCATCCGTTCCTGCGATTCCGACAGACAGATCTCGTGCGGGGTCATGTGGGCTTCTCTGAGCGGCACGCGGTCCAGCTCCAGGCGAAGGCCCGTGCCCGCCCGGCTCGCCATTTCGACGGACGAGCTGGTCAGTCCGGCTGCGCCCATGTCCTGCAAGCCGACCAGCAGCCCCTGCTCGATCAGTTCCAGGCAGGCTTCCAGCAGCTTCTTTTCCATGAAGGGATCGCCCACCTGCACGTTCGGCCGTTTGTCCTCGTCGCCGGACTCGAATTGCGCCGAGGCCATGGTGGCGCCGTGAATCCCGTCCCGTCCGGTTTTGGATCCCATGTAGAGCACCGCGTTGCCGGGACCGGCCGCGGCGGCGCGCATGAGCCGGTCGGTCCGGAGCACGCCGGCGCACAGGACATTGACGAGCGGATTCCGGCTGTGCATTTCCTGGATGACCAACTCGCCGCCCACAGTGGGGACGCCGACGCAGTTGCCGTACCCGGCGATGCCCCGGACGACGCCATCGAGCAGCCGGCGGTTGGCCGGATCCTCCAGCGGCCCCATCCGCAGGGAATCCATCAGCGCAATCGGCCGGGCGCCCATGGTGAAGATGTCGCGAAGAATGCCGCCGACTCCCGTCGCCGCCCCCTGGTAGGGTTCGATAAACGAGGGATGATTGTGGCTCTCGATCTTGAACGCGATCGCCCACCCGTCGCCGATGTCGACCACACCGGCGTTTTCTCCCGGCCCCTGTAGCACGCGGTCACCCACCGTAGGAAACTTTTTCAGATGCACCTTGGAGCTTTTATAACTGCAATGCTCGCTCCACATCACGGAGAAGATATTGAGTTCGATCTCATTGGGGCGGCGATTCAGCAGGGTGACGATTCGGCGATATTCCTCCTCCGTCAGGTTGTATCGCTCTCGCAGCCCCGGAGGGGCCGTCGCGTCATTAGATTGTCCGGGGGGCCGTCCGGCGCCCAACCACTGTTTGAATCGTTCGAACGCCATGCGATTAGGTGGAGGCCACGGAACGCAACGCCGGTGTTGCGGCGGAGGCATCGGGATGACGCAGGCTGTTGATGAGGCACCGGCCGTCCGTGCCGCCGAGCCAGGGATCGATCGCCCGTTCGGGATGAGGCATCAGGCCGACCACATTGCCGTCGCGATTGCTGACGCCGGCGATCTGGTTGACGGAGCCGTTGGGATTGGCGCTTTCATCGACGCGGCCGTCGGCCGCACAATACCGGAGCACGACCTGCCCCTGCTCCTCCAACTGTCTGAGCGCCGGCCCGTCGAGCCAATACCGTCCTTCGGCATGGGCGATCGGCAGCGACAGCACCTGGCCGGGCTGGCAGCGCCGTGTCAACGCGCTGGCGGCCTGCTCGATGCGGACAAAGACCGGCCGGCAGATGAAACGAAGTCCCGTATTGCGCAACAACGTTCCCGGCAAGAGGCCGGCCTCGGTGAGAATCTGAAACCCGTTGCAGATGCCGAGGACCACGCCCCCGGCCTTCGCGTGACGGCCGATGGCCGCCATGATCGGCGATAGGCGGGCGATGGCGCCGCACCGGAGATAATCGCCGTAGGAGAAGCCCCCGGGCAGGATGACGGCTTCGCACCCCTGGACGGAGTCGTCCTTATGCCAGAGCGGCACGGCCTCGATGCCGGACGCCTCGAGCGCCCAGAGACAATCCTGGTCGCAATTGGATCCCGGAAACACCACCACGCCTGCGCGCATCACGTGACTCCTTGGAGTGCGCGGATTCTAACATAGGGATGTATCGTCGGCAAGCAAGCTCAAGCAGCATCGAAGCCAGATGGACTGCGGATTACGATGGACAAGGGCCGAGCGTCGATCTGACACGTGAGCCGTGAGGACAACCCGTATGGCGATGGGGGTTGTCAGGGGGAGCTGAATGAAGCTTCGCAGGCTCTGCCTGCGAAGGCGGAATCTGAGCCGGCAACATGGCCAACGGCCATGGCCGAGTCGAAGCGCATGCTCCCCCTGACTTCAATTACGACGGGAACGACGTCCCCGTGCGGGTCATCAACGCCGTGGCGATAGAGGGAAGCGGCAGGATCTGGTGGACTGCGCCCGCATGAATCGCTTCGCGCGGCATCCCGAAGATCTCGGCCGTCTCTTCGGATTCGGCGATTGTGTGGCCGCCGCCCGCCTTGATCGCCAGCATGCCGGTTTTGCCGTCGTCGCCCATTCCGGTCAGAAGGACGCCGACCGCGCCGTCCGCAAACAGATTGGCGGCGGCGACCATCGTCAAGTCGATGGACGGCGCGTACCGATCGTCCTCCCGTTTCGGCAGCAGCCGGGCGCGGATGTGCGGGGCCTGGCCTTGAAAGGTCAGATGCTGGTTACCCGGCACGACCAGAATTTTTCCGGGTTCGATCGTGTCGCCGTCACGTGCTTCACACACCGTGAGGGGGCACTGGGTGTTTAAGCGTTCGGCAAAATGGCGGGTAAAGACCGGCGGCATGTGTTGGGCGATGACGATGGGAGAGGGGAACATCGGCGGCAATTCCCGCAAAATTGCTTGAATGGCCGGGGGG
>JBGPIL010000139.1:0-6147 GCA_041484905.1 Nitrospiria bacterium | reverse complement strand
TGCTTTCGACCCCCACCTTTTTCATCAACCCTTCCACGTTCGGGATTTCCATGATCACGCCGATGCTGCCCGTGAGCGTGCCGGGGCTCGCCACGATTTTATCGGACGCGGCCGCGATGTAGTAGCCGCCGGAAGCCGCCACGGTGCCCATCGAGACGACGACCTTCTTGTCATAGGTGGTGCGCAAGCGGTTGACGGCCTCATAAATCTCCTGCGCCGGCACAACGGCGCCGCCGGGGCTGTCGATCCTCAACACAATGCCCAGCACGGAGGGGTTTTTCGCGTACCGCTCCAGCTCGTCGACCGTTTCCTTGGCGTCGGTGATGACCCCTTCGACGCGAACCAGGGCCAATTGTTTTCGAGCGCCGAACAGCGCCGATTCATCAAACAGGGTGAGGAGGTACACGGCGGCGAAGACCGCCGTCATCAACACGGCCGCAAGCCGGATCATTCGCCACACGGGGGATTTCGCGGGCGCCGGCCGCAGATCAGGGGGGGAGACCGCCGTCACGACGTCTCGTCGCTCTTTTTCGACCGCTTGGACCGGCCGGCCACATTACCCAGCGTCTGGTCAAAGGCGCCCTGCTCTTCTTGGAAGCGGCGCAGATCATCCCGCACCGTCTCTTTCTGCAGCGCTTTGATGCTCAGGCCGATCTTCCGGTCCGCCCGGTCGATCTTGACGATCTTGCAGCTCACGGTCTGCCCCACAGGATAGAGCTCTTCAAGTTTCTGCGTTTGACGATCCACCGCGTCGCCCCCCGCCTCGCTGGCATGGACCAGACCTTCGATCCCCTCCTCCAGCTCGACAAAAAAGCCGAATTCGGCGTGCCGGGCCACCTTGCCCTCGACCTGCTGGCCGCTCTTGTACCGTTCCATCGCCAGCTCCCACGGATCGGCCGCCAGTTGTTTGTAGCCGAGCGACAACCGCTCCTTGGCCGGGTCGATCTTGAGCACCACCGCTTTGATCTTGTCGCCCTTGGCCACCACCTCGGAGGGATGGGTCACCCGCTTGGTCCACGACAGATCCGACACGTGGATCAGCCCATCGATCCCCTCTTCCAGGCCGACGAAGACGCCGAAATCGGTCAGGCTTTTCACCGTGCCTTCAATCACCGAGCCGATCGGATATTTCTGCTCGACGACCTCCCACGGATTCGACTCCGTCTGCTTCATGCCCAGCGAGATCTTGCGCGCCTTCGGATCAATGCTCAGGACGACCGCGTTCACCGCCTGGCCGACCGACACCAGCTTGGAGGGATGCTTGACCTCATGGCTCCAGGACATCTCGGAGATGTGGATCAGCCCCTCGACCCCCGGCTCCAGTTCGACAAAGGCGCCGTAATCGGTAACGCTGACGACTTTGCCCTTGACCCGGCTGCCGATCGGATAGGCCTGATCGGCCAACAGCCACGGGTCGACGCTTCTCTGCTTGAAGCCGAGTGAAATGCGGCCGGTTTCCCGGTCATGGCGGAGGATCATCACCGACGCCTTCTGGCCGACGGAGAGCACCTCCGAGGGATGGCTGATCCGTCCCCACGACATGTCGGTGATGTGCAGCAGGCCGTCCACGCCGCCCAGATCGACAAAGGCGCCGTATTCGGTGATGTTCTTGACCACGCCGTCAATCCACTGCCCTTCCTGAATATTGGAGAGCGTCTCCTGCCGCCGCTTCTCGCGGGTCTCCTCCAGCAACACGCGCCGGGAGACGACCACATTGCTGCGCAGGTGGTTCATCTTGATGATTTTGACCGGCACCGTCTGGCCCAGGAGGCGGTCCAGATCGCGGGTCGGCCGCAAATCCACCTGCGAGCCGGGAAGAAACGCTTTGACCCCGATGTCGATAATCAAACCGCCCTTGACCCTGGAGATGATTTTGCCGTTGATCGGCGCGCCCGACTCCTGCAATTTTTCCAGATCGCCCCAGACCTTCATCCGATCCGCTTTTTCCTTGGAGAGGAGCAGATTGCCGTCCATGTCCTCCCGGGATTCCAGAAAGACCTGGATCGGGGAGCCGACGGCCAGTTGCTTCAGCTCGTCACCGGAAAATTCGCTCTGCGGAATGATCCCTTCCGATTTGTAGCCGATGTCGATCACCACGCCATCCGGCAGGAACGCGACCACCCGGCCGTCCACCAGGCTGCCTTCCTGAAGATTTTTGAATGTCTCGGCGTAGAGCTCGTCGAATCGCGTCCGCTCGCTGAGCGCGTCGGCCTGTCCCAATTCCTGCGTCTGCTGCACTGCCATGTGTCTCGTCTCCCTGTTTTCGTGTATCCGTGTAAATGGTTGCTAGGTGGTTAGGTAGCTGGGTCGCTAGGGTGTTCTTCCCTCATCTTTTTCCCTAGCCACCCAGCCACCTCATTACCTAGCTACCTTGTTACCAAGCTACCAAGCCACCTTACTACCCAGCGACCTGCTTTCTCTTTGCACTCTCTTGGCGCAACCTCTCGATCGCGTCCATCACCGTTTGGCTGATCTCCATGTAGTACGCCTTCTCCTGCTCCCCGGCCTGGTCCGTCCCGTTGCCGGCCGATGGCGAAAAACACAACGGCGGCCCCAACCGTACCGTCACCGGCCGGGGCCGGATCCACCAACTGCCCCGGGGCATCGCCTCATCCGTCCCGGTCACATACGCCGGCAACACGGGCACGCCCGCCCTGGCGACAATCAGGCCAAGACCCGGCTTGGGCGGCAACAACCCACCCGTCAGATTGATCTGCCCTTCCGGGTAGATGACCACCACCCGGCCGGCCTTGAGCCGGCGGGCCGCTTCACCGAGCGCGTCTTTGGTCACCCCGCCGCGCCGGATGGGAAACCCGCCCAATCGACGGTAGATCCACCCCATCACGGGATGATGAAACAGTTCCCGCTTCCCCATGAAATCGGCCTGCCGTCCGAGTGCGCAGGCCAGCACGGGGATGTCCAAATAGCTGACGTGATTGCCGGCCACCAACAGACCGCCGGTCGGGGGCACATGCTCGCGCCCGACCACGTCAAGCCGCAGATACCATCCGGCCCACCAGCCGATGATGGCCCGCAGAATGCCATAGAACCTGGAGCCGGCCATGTGTCTACCCGTCTGGCTGTCCGTGTGGACAATCAGCGGCGAGGCACCCGGCGCAACCGATCGAAAGATAAGAGAATCCCGCGGCCGTCCAAAACCGCCACCATCTTATCCACCACCTGCTCCAAAGTCAAGCCGGTGGTATCGATCCGCACCGCATCAGGGGCCGAGCGCAATGGGGCCAAGGGCCGGCCCTGATCGCGCCGGTCCCGTTCGCGAATGGCCGAGAGCACCTGCCGCACCGACCCCTGCCGCGCCAACCCTTCCCGATGCTCGCCGGCCTGCTCCCGAAAGCGACGCCGCCCGCGCACCGACGGATCGGCATCGAGGAAAAATTTCGCCGGAGCCGCCGGGCAGACGACGGTGCCGATGTCCCGTCCCTCCATGACGACGCCGCCCCGGCGCGCCAGCGCGCGTTGAATGGTCAGCAACCGGCGCCGGACCACGGGCAGCGCGGCAACGCGCGAGGCGATGGCGGTGACCGCATCGTCACGAAGTTCATGCGTGAGCGCCCGTCCCTTCACCCGAATACGCCACCCCGCCGGCCCGCTGCGCCCCCGCATTCGGCGCACCGGCGTGAGCGTCAGCGCCAATCGCGAGCAGAGCCGTCCCACCGCCCGCCGGTCATCGGGATCGATGCCGGCCTTGAGCACCGCCCACGCCACGGCCCGATAGAGTCCGCCGGTTTCAAAGACCCGCCATCCCAGCCGTTCGGCCAACAACCGTGACGCGCTGCTTTTCCCCGCCCCGGACGGCCCGTCGATGGTAATAACCGAAGGTGGCTGGGTAGCTAGGCGGCTTGGTGGCTTGGAAGTTCGGCGACCAACAATCTTGGTGCGAGCGCGACGCATCTGACTAGTCGGCCGCCAGGGTGATGTCGGCGCCCGCGCGCCGGAACGCGTCGGCAAAACCGGGGAACGATGTTTCAATGCATTGGACATCATGAATGACTGTTTCGCCTTCTGCGACCAATCCAGCGACGGCCAACGCCATCGCAATCCGGTGATCGCCGTGGCTGTCACAGCGCGCGCCACGCAGCCGCGCGCCGCCCGCGATCCGGACACCATCGGGCAATTCCTCGACCCCGGCGCCGAGCTTGCGCAACTCCTCCGCCATGACGGCGATCCGGTCGCTCTCCTTGACCCGCAATTCCTGCGCGTCCCGGATGAGCGTCTCGCCCCGGGCGACGGCGGCGGCCACACAGAGAATGGGGAATTCATCGATCATCGCCACAATCTGATCACCGGCCGCCGTCACACCGCGTAACGCGGCCGGGCGGACCGTCAGATCGGCCACCGGCTCGCCCGAGATGGTGCGGGGCCGCTCCGCTTGGATCTTCGCCCCCATCGCGGCCAGCAGTTCCAACAGGCCCGTCCGGGTGGGATTGACCCCGACGGACGGGAGCCGAACTTCTCCGCCGGCGGCGGATGATTTCACAATGGTCGCCGCCACGAGCAAAAACGCCGCCGAGGAAAGATCGGCCGGCACATCAATCTCGGTCCCGTGCAACCGCTGGGGACCGACGAGTGCGATGCGGTTGGCATCAATGGTGAGGGTCGCGCCGAATTGCGGCAGCAGCCGTTCGGTGTGGTCGCGCGAGCGGGCCGGCTCGGTGATCCGCGTCGCCCCCTCGGCCGAGAGCGAGGCGAGGAGCAGGGCCGATTTCAACTGCGCGCTGGCCACGGGCAGGGTTACGTCGATCGATTGCAACAGCCGTTTGCCCTGCACGACTAAAGGCGCCCGTTCGCCGCCTCCCCACGCAAAAATCTCAGCGCCCATGCGCGTGAGCGGTTCGATCACCCGCCGCATGGGACGGCGCCGGAGCGACGCGTCGCCGGTCAGGACGGAGATGAACGGCTGACCGGCCAGCAGCCCCGTGAGCAGCCGCAGACTGGTGCCGGAATTGCCCAGATCGAGCAGCCCTGCCGGCTCCCGCAACGCCGCGACACCCTTTCCTTCAATGCGAAGCTGCAATTTCGGTCCTGCGTCCCGCACGACCGTGACGCCGAGCGCTTCGACGGCCGCGAGGCTGCGCAGGCAATCATCGGCCGGCAGGTACCCTCGGATGGTGGTCGGGCCGTCGGCCAGGGCCGCCAGCAGGATCGCCCGATGCGTGATCGATTTGTCTCCTGGGATGGTGACCGTGCCCGCCAACCGGGCCGCGGGACGCACAATGAGCCGACTCATGGGCAGGCCCCCATCAGCACTATGACGACCGGAGTTGTTCTTTGACCCGGCGGGCATCGCGGAAGGCGGTTTCCAACGACGCGCCGTCGCCGGATTCGATCAGCCGGCGGTAGCGCTCCAGTATCGACTGGTAGTGCGTCAACGCGCGCAGAATCTCCGCGCGGTTCTCAAGACAAATATCCCGCCACATCTCTGGCGAGCTGGCGGCGATCCGGGTAAAATCACGGAAACCGCCGGCCGAAAAACCGAGTAAACCCGGCGCTTCACGCGCTGCCTCCATCGCACAGTTCACCAAGGCGTAGGCGACCAGATGCGGGAGATGGCTGACCAGCGCCAGATAGCGATCATGCTCAAACGGGTCGATGATCGTCACCGTCGTCCCGATTTTCTCCCACAAACGGGTCAGTTGCTTTAGCGCATCGGGATGAGCGGTCTTCCCCGGCGTGATGAGACAGCGGCTGCCGTCGAACAGTGTGGCCGAGGCCGACTCGATGCCGGACTGCTCCCGCCCGGCCAACGGATGCGTTGACAGATAGACCACCTGCGGCGGCAGCAACGCTTCAATTCGACCCACCAGCGCGCCCTTGACACTGCCAACATCGGTCACAATAGCGCCTGGTTGAAACGACGCGGCGCAGGTGGTGACCAGCGATTCAAACGCACCGACCGGCGTGGCCAAGACAACCAGATCGGCCCCCTGCACCGCTTCCGCCGCCGTCTTGGCGGGCCGGTCGATGGCGCCCCGTTGGACGGCGCGCTTCAACGCAGCCGCTTGGGGCGCATAGCCGACGATCTCGCCGGCTAGCCGCGCCCGCTTGACCGCCAGCCCCAACGAACCGCCCATCAGCCCGACGCCGATCAGCGCCATGCGGGCAAAGAGAGAGGGGGAAGGGGGAAGG
>JBGPIL010000138.1:0-6163 GCA_041484905.1 Nitrospiria bacterium | reverse complement strand
CCGTCGCCGTAGATGGTGTTCCTCGCCTGGGCGTTGCTGTGGACATTGTAATGGCATTCATGACAATAGGCGCCCGTCCTGACCAGATGGTACATGTGAAGATTGAGATCCCAGGGCGTGGTCCCCGGCTCATTGGCCACCGGCTCAGCCGTATCATCCTTCTGCCGCAAGCTGTCCATCCCGCTCCCCGCCAAAGACGGACGGCCGAAAAAGTTGGTCAGTGGATTCGCCGGATCGTTATACGCATTCGCCCCGGACCAATAGGGGTCGAACGCTTTTCGGTCGTGGCACTGGAAGCAGAGGAGAAAGTTATTGAAATGGGTGCCGACATCCTGATTCAATCCTCCGAATCCATCATTGCGAAAACTACGATTCGGGTTGGCGATATCAGTGTTGTAGCGCGCCCGGAGCAGACGAATATATTGCGAGCCGTGCGGGCCGATCGGCTGGGCGACCCGGCCGGTCGTCGGGTCGGTGTAGCTGATGGCATAACTCGGCGACCGGTCGGTGGTGCGCAGGCTCGATTCGGTCAACGGACCGGACAGCAACCCGCCGGCCGGGCTGGGGCCGAAGACGCCGGGATTCGTAAACCGATCATAATAATTGTTGTTATGACAGTCGGTGCATTGAATCGTCAGCGAGGCCAAGTCGGCCTGCGACGCCAGGCCAAAGGCTTCCTTGAGCTGGTTGAAGAGCTGGACGGATTGATTGCGCCCCGGCCCCACCACAGGATGAAATGATTTGTGCTTGCCCGGGCCGACATAGCGGGGCGTCACGCCGTCAGGGGCGCCGGGATCCGTCCATGTCGGCCGTTGCGTGTTGGCATAGGGACTGTTGCCTTCGTAACTGCCCCCGCGCGGATCGGCGTCGGTTGACACCTCCACCGTTCCATCTCCATACCGCGCGAATTCCAATCGTTTGTTGCTGAAACCCTGATAGCTCAGATTCGGATTGCTCGCCAGCGCGCCCCCTTGGGGGTTGGATCGAAAGGTCGTGCTGCCCGGATTGTCATCCCCGTTAAAGAGCGTCGGCACGGCGTTCCCGTGGCAACGGAAGCAGACTTCATAGACGTAGGGCTCCCGTCCGCAGGGACCGGGCGCACATCCCGTCTCGGTCGTCTCGACTCCGACTACTTTGTCGTTATAGGTGATCCCCTTCATGCCCTTGATCCGGCCGGCGACGTTCGCCCCGCCGAGATTTGGATTGGTTACCTGGTGCGGATTATGACAATCGACGCACTCAATATGCCGGTGGGTCAGATCATCCGCCTGGCTCATGGCGTAGGAGGTCGGCGGCGGGGCCGGGTCTTCGTTCCCGGTGATCGGCGGCGGCGGGTCGTTGAACTCCACCCCCTCTTTGGGCAATTTGATGAAAAAAGGCTGGTGGGCCCGCAAGGCGCCGAGGCCGTCATCCAGCTTCAAATTCATCGCACTGCCGCAATCGGTCTGGGCCGAGGCGATCGGTTTGGCCGGCGCGCCGGCCGGCGTCTGATCGCAGGGGGAGTTGATCCCGAGATTGTGATCCTTGGCAAACTGGCTGTAGATATCCGGCGCAATCCGCTGGCCGTTGGCCACAAAGCCGGTATTGTCCCCTGCGGGCAGGGGTGGACTCACCACGCCAAACGGCTGTGGTTGGGTCGGGCCCGGGGAATGGCAGAGATAGCAGGTGTTCTCAATGGCATCGCCGCCGCCGGGCGTGTCGACGCCTTCGCGATGCAGGCGAATCGCGCCCTGCGCCGTATGTGGATCATGGCAATTCCGGCAGGAGGCCTGTGCCACATTGTGCGCGCCGTCAAAATCATACCCGGGGTTCGACGGGTAGACAATCGCCGATGGGTAGGTGGTATGGAGCGCCTTGGAGACCGCGTGGGTGCTCGTGCTGTACGAATTGCCGCTGGGGAGATTTTTATTATGGCAGAATAAACAGATCAGCATCTGACCCGTGCTGTTCACGGAGAGGCCGGTGCCCGGGCAGGGATTTGCGCCGTTCGAGCAGTCCTCGATGGGCGCGCGCAAAAACTTGGGGAACGTCACCGCATGAGGGTTATGGCATGACACGCACTGGACCGAGTCATAGACGGCGGGGTTGTCACCCGCATAGCGGCGCAGCGGGCCGATGCCGGCCGGATAGGGCGGCTCCTGGGACGGTCTCAGCGGCGGCGGCCCGGGATTGTTGAATTCCGGATCCTTCGTCGTCACCAATGTGCTGTCGAAGACAAAGGAAATCGGGTGGTCGTTGCGCAGATTGGTCCCCAACCGCCTGGTATCACCGGTCAGTTCTCCTCCGGGTCCCAACGGCATCGTCTCGCTCGGACCCGCCCCGTTTGTCATTGGGATCTGCTGCTGGTAGCCGCCCGAGCCGGGCGCGTTCAGGACGGAACCGATGGCGATCGTCCCGTCATGACAGGAGAGGCACAGGCGGGAATACCCGGTCGGCGCGCCGGCGTTCAACTGTCCTTCAAACGAAAAACTCCAGGTATTGTCGTACAACGTATAGCTCGCCGTCGAGAGATGGCGGTTCCACAGCGGCCCGCCAAAGGCCACCGCTTCCGGCGCGGCGCCATGCGCCGTATGGCAGAAGACGCAAATCTCGCTCGTCGCCGTGGTAAAGACCTGCCGGGTCGCCGTGCTGGGTGTTGATGAGAGATTGTGCTTGGTGTTTTTGACGTCTTCCAACAGGTTGAACAGCGAGCCACCGGGCGGCGGGGGGGGCGGGGGGGGAGGCGGCGGAGGGCCCGCAACAGCCGCAGAGGCCCACAGACCGACACCACACACGAGGAGTCTCAACCATTTCATGCCGCTAGTAGGCTTCATTGTATTCAACCGGTTCCTGCGTGTCAATCAATAGAAGGGCATGGCAACAGCACAGCATGGGCAGCAGCGCATGGCCGCTACGGCTCCTTGACCGATAGGAGTTGAAAAATCTGAACCCGCTGATTGTACGTGTCCGCCACGTAGATCCGGTTCTGCTGATCGATGGCAATGCCGGTCGGCAGCCAGAATCGTCCTTCTTCCAATCCGCCGCCCCCCACGTGCAGGAGCAGTTGTCCCTGCTGGTCGAAAATCTGCACCACGTCAAAGAGACCATCGACCACGAAAATGTCCCCTTCCGTATCGACGGCCACGCCCTTGGGTTTGGAAAAGGAGCCGATCCGGGTGCCGGATTGCCCGAACATCCGGAGAAACGTTCCATCCCGATTGAAGAGCTGGACGCGGAAATTCAATGAATCGGAGACATAGAGCGTTCCGCTGCGGTCGACGGCCACCTGGCTCGGAAAATTGAACTCGCCCGGCCCCCCGCCGCGTTTGCCGATCGTGGCCACCTTGCCGCCATCCGGCCCGTAGACGACGATCTTGTGGCCGCCGACATCCGCGGCATAGAGGCGGCCGTCCGGGCCGATCGCAATGCCGGCCACCCGGTCGTAGTCCCCCGGCCGGCCGATCCGGCCCAAGAGCCGGCCCTCCGCGTTAAAGAGAAAAATATCATTCAACGTCGAATCGGAGACATAGATGCGCCCCTGATCGTCAGCGGCCACGCCGACCGGGGAGATGAGTCTGGCCTGGCCCACAAGATGGAAAATCTGCCGGTATTCCTTCTTCTTCAGGTCGAACAGATGCACCACCTGCAGTCCGGTATCGGTCACGAGGATTCTCCCCCGTCCATCAGAGAACACCGCGCTCGGCCTGACCATCGGGATTGGGTCCTTGCCCGTGATCCGGCCAAGCAGACGGCGGAAGAGGGAGGGGCTTTCCCCAACGTCTCCCGAACCGGTCAACTGCCCCACAAACTCGATCCGTGGCGGATCGGGCGGCAGCGGCCAGACGCGCGGCGGCGCCGGCGAAGCCGTCGTGGCGGCACAGCCTCCCACCATCACCGTCATGACCAGCATGGCGATCCGGTCCCTCAGGCGATGATTTGTCATGGCGTCATGCTCGTTTCTCCTGCCGCCTAGATCGAAAATCGCCTCGTCAGCCGGAGATTCACGCTGTGCGACAAGGTCGAGGTGGATTGGTCAAAATAGTTCAACTGATACTGCACACTGAACTGGACCAAACCGATCTGATAGGTGCCGTTCACATCGGCCACCGCCATGGTCGAACTGGTTTGGGCGGGCCCCTTCGCCAGTTGCTCGTCATACCGGCCATGGAGCGCCAGGTAGAGGCCGCGTGCGATCGGCGGCGCCGTCCAATTGAGTTCGAAAAAATAGGCGTCAAAATCCGCGTTCTGCTGCGTGGTGATATGCGTGGCATAGCCGGAACCGATCCCAATCGACCGCCAGCCATAGCGCAGATCCGTGCCAAGGTCGATGACCTGGTCATTGCCGATGCCGGTTATCCACTGATCGCCCGCGAAGGCGTGCAGCGTCAACGCATCGCCGCGCAGCAGCAACTCATGAAAATACGAACTGGTGGCGTTCACCCGCAGCGTGTTGGCCCATTGTTCGGTCGAGCCCCCTCCCATCTGCTGCAGATAGTTGCCCATGTAGCCGCCCGTGACCGTCACATATTGCGTTTTCGTATTCGTGGCCTCCGCCATCCAGTTTCCATTGAGCGCGGCGCTGTTGCTGCCTGTGGCAACGATATCACTGACGTTCAGCCCCGCGGCCGTGGAGACCCGAACCAGATCGTAGAGTTTGAAATAACTGACGGACGCCGCGTAGTTTTGGTAGAACGAACGCGTGGTTACGGCCGGGAGCGGCGCCGGAATGGCCAGCGGCTGGGCCGCTGCCTGTGTCTGTGTCACGCCCAGCGTGGCTGAAAAATTGGCGTTCAGGTTCAACATGGGACGGTAGGCGACGACGGTGCTGCCAAACCCCGAGATGACCTGGCTCGGGCCAAGATCGAGATATGACCCGCGGGCCGATCCGGTGATGTCGAACTGCGGCGTCGGTCGGTAGAGGAAATCGCCGCCGCCCACGTGCCGGTTGTAGGTGTCTCTTGTGTAGTCATAGGCAAGGCTGCTGGTGAGCTTCAGCGAAGGACGATAGTACAGTGTCGCGCCGGCCGTGGTCACCATCGGAATCCCACCAGGCACCGTGGAGACCCGGTCGGACAGGCCGGTCGCATAGGACACCCTCAGGTTGCTTTTGACGGCCGGTGTCCACTGGCTGTCAGCCGTCGCCCGGGCGCCCACGTTTAGGCCGCTCCCCTCCCCGCCGAACAAATGTTCCGAAGAAAACGAAACACTCCAATTCAACTCGGTGTTTTTGATGATATACCGGTACGGGTATTGATCCGACGCGGTCAGGCTGCCGCCGAAGAGGCGGGAGGTGTTATCACAGGAGGGCGGCGCCGCCGCCGTACAACTATCGGTTTCAAGCGTGTAGTAAAACAGATTCAGATGGAGTTGGGGCAGCTTCCAGATGCGCGGCACTTCCCAGGCCAGGTTGTAGTTGGTCGTCGTCGTCTGTCCGGTGATGCTGCTCCCCGATCCGACGCTCACCTCCATGTCCTGGGTGGTTCGCTGCGCGCTGAGCGACAACGGCATCAACCGGGGGAAAAAATCGAACGAGCCGTAAAAATTCATCACCTGGCTGTTCTCCTCGCCGGAGAGATTCGTGCCGTGGCTCCAACGGTCTTGGTTGGTGAAACTGAAGTTGACACGATACCGCCCGATGGCTTGCAGAAAAATCTCCCCGCCGGTCCCGACCATCACGGTTTCCCTCAAGGCCGAGGTTTCGGAATGGCTTCCCCCGGCATCGACGCTCACCAGGTGATATTCAAGCGCGGTCTCCCCGGTCAAGTCGAGCAGTCTGGCGTCGACGCGGGCAGCGGGCCACAACACGCTCAGCAGTCCCATCCCGGCCAACACCGCCGCCCGGCGGCCGCCCCGGCTCCAGTCACATGTTGGACCTCGTCTCTGCACCGTCGCCGGCATGGAATGATCATGAGTCGATCGCAACCTCTCACCCTTGCGTGGTTCCACAATGAGAGGGCTGTTACCGCAGTCTCAACAACCGCCCCTATGGCGCTGTCGCAGTGTCAAACACCCGCGTAATCTTCGCTCGAGACCGTACCGTCTCGAGCCATTCCCGATAGCGCTCCCGGCGCTTGGCATCAGTCAGCTCCTGCCGGAACAACGTTTTGTTGAGCTCATCAAACGTTTGTTGCCGGCCGGGCCGCTTCTCTTCCACGCGCGCAAGGTAGAAACCGTAAATCGTTTT
>JBGPIL010000137.1:0-6175 GCA_041484905.1 Nitrospiria bacterium | reverse complement strand
GCGATGGCGTCGTGGGGCAGGCGGCGCTGTTTGATCGCTGGACGTATGTGGCATAGGATGATGGGGGGGCGACCCGCCGGGTCGCCCGTACAACGGCGTCACGACGTGTTCGGTGATGAATTTGCATTCCGGAGCAAACCCCTCTATAATAACGAAAATTTTCGATGGAACGCGGTACATTGAGACATAAATTGGGACGTCAATCGGAACATTAAAGGGGGAGGTGAGACGCCATGGGAACCGTACTCTTTGTGGTGCTCCATTTTTTGGGGTATACCAACCGGCCCGATGAATGGTACACGCTGTGCTATCTCGTATCGCTCGATATGATCAGCGTCACGATCGCGCTGCTCGGGTGGTGTCAGGCGCGTTGCCGGAATCGGGAGAACGGCAGGCACGAGTAGTTACTGATGCGGGTGGCGGTGCACCAGCCACAGTACCTGCCCTGGTCGGGACTGTTTGACAAGATCGACCACGCCGACGGGTTCGTGGTGCTGGATAATGTCCAATATCAAAAAAACGAATGGCAAAATCGCAACCGGATCAAAACGCCGCAGGGGTGGCGATGGCTGACCGTCCCGGTGCACTATGCCTTTCCCCAGCGGTTGCGCGAAGTCCGGGTGGCCGAGACCGAGTGGCAACGCACCCATTGGCGGACGATCACCCAGGCCTATCGCAAGGCGCCTCATTTCGATCGGTATGCGCCGCTGCTTGAACCCCTCTACACAACCCGCTGGGAGTGGCTGGTGGATCTGGCGCTGGCCAGCATGGCACGGCTGGCCTCCGCACTGGGGATTCGCTGGGCGCCCCGGCTGGCCTCGGAGATGAGGCTGACCGAGGAGCCGAATCAACGGCTCATCGATATTTGCCGGCAGGTCGGGGCCGATCATTACCTGGCCGGGTCGGGGAGCAGTCACTATCTCGATCTGGCTGCGTTCGAGGCGTCGAACATCGTCGTCGAGGTTCAACAGTTCACCCATCCCACCTATCCGCAGGTGTACGCCCCCTTCGAACCGGGGTTGTCGGTGATCGATCTGCTCTTCAACTGCGGGCCGGACAGTCTGGCGTTGTTGCGGGCCTCCAGAGGGGCGTTGTTGGAGGGACGGCTTCCGTGAGGTTGACATGACGCGGCCTCGCTCCACGAACAGCAAGCTGCCGCCGATGAATATTCTGGCCATCGGCGCGCACCCGGACGACATCGAAATCGGTTGCGGCGGCAGTTTGATCAAATACGCCCAGCATGGCCATCAAATCCATCTCATGGTCGTAACGAGGGGAGAGCAGGGCGGCAACCGGGCCATCCGCCGGCGGGAACAGGAGTCCGCAGCGCGGCTGTTGGGCGCCAAGCGTATTTTTTGGGGGACACACGAAGACACCAAGGTTGGCGTGGATCGAAAACTCATTCAAAACATCGAGAAGGTGATTGCCAAGGTCAATCCACTCTTTATCTTCGTCCATTATGGCGATGATACGCATCAGGATCACCGCCATCTGGCGATTTGCACGGTGACGGCGACCCGGTATACCCGGAACGTGCTGTTCTATGAAGGGCCAACGACCCAAAATTTTACCCCGACCGTGTTCGTGAACATCGATTCGGTGCTGGACAAAAAACTCAAAACGCTCAAGGCGCACGGGTCACAGGTGATGAAAACCAACATTGAGGGATTGTCGATCATCGACGTGGCCCGATCGTCCGCCCATTTTCGGGGCATCCAGGGGCGGGTACGCAATGCGGAGGGGTTCATCCCCCTCCGGCTCTTTATCAACATCGACTGACGATTCCGTGTGCGAAGCCGTCCGCGCGCATCAGTGACTGTCCCCCGGCCACGCTCCGGCCGCCGGCGTATCGTATTGCCCATTCCCCATACACGGCCCTGGATCTCGCCGGCCGACGTGCGGTCGGTTGAGGCGGTCGTGCGCAGCGGCCGGTTGTCTCCAGCGCCCGTGATCGACGAGTTCGAGTCGGCCGTCGCGGAAGCACTCGGAACAGCGGGAGCGGCGGCCGTCAGTTCAGGCACGGCGGCGCTCTATCTGGCGCTGCGGGCCCTGAAGATCGGCCCGCGCGACGAGGTGCTGCTGCCCAGCTATGTCTGTTCGGCCCTCTTGCACGCCGTTCACGCGGTCGGCGCGACTGCCCGGTTGGTCGAGATCGATCCGGACACGTTCAACCTGGCCCCGGACGACGCCCGCCGGCAACTGCGCCGCCGGACCAAAGCCGTGCTGGTGCCGCATCTGTTCGGCTTGCCCGCCGATTTGCATGAATTGCTGGCGCTGGGCCCGCCGGTGATCGAGGATTGCGCTCAAACACTCGGGGTGCCGTATCGCGGCCGGCCGGTGGGTTCGTTCGGCACGATTGCGATCTGTTCCTTCTATGCGACCAAGTTGATTGCGGCCGGCGAGGGGGGCATGGTGGCGAGCTCATCATCACGCATCCTGGCGAGCATTCGCGACGGCCGCGCCTGCGACGAGCAGCGGCGCTTGGTCCCCAGTTTCAATTTCAAATTGTCCGGGCTCCACGCGGCGCTCGGCTTGAGCCAGTTGCGGCGTTTGCCCGCGATCCTGGCGCGGCGGCGGCGGATCGCCCAACAGTATCATCGCGCCTTCGCCGGACTGCCCTGGCGCCGGCCTTTCCGGCCCGCCGATCGGGGCCATGCCTATTACCGCTATGTAGTCACAATTCCCGGCGGCGGCGATCGCCTCTTGCGCATCATGGCGCGCTTGCTTGCGGCTGGCGTGACGGCCCGGCGGCCGGTGTTCAACCCGATTCACCGGTATCTGGGGTTGACCGGTTTTCCGGTGACCAGCCGCATCTGGCGGGAGGCACTGTCGCTGCCGATCTATCCGGGGCTGACCGAAGGGGAGCTGCGCCGGATCGTGTCGGCGGTTGAACGGGCGGCGGGGCACCGGCCGCGAGGCGGGCAACGATGACGCCCCCGATGCGCCCAATGGGCCCAATGCGATGGACCGGCCTGTGGGCGTTGGTGGTCGCCGGCCTGGTGGTGCTGCCACCCATCACCGGCTGGTTTCATGAGGTGGGCCATCGCTGGCTGTTTATTTTTCTCCTGTCCCTGTCGCTCTCGGTGGGCGCCATGCCGCTGTGCCATTGGGCGGCGATGCGCTTGGGCATCATCGATCAGCCGGATGACCGCAAGCGGCACACACGCCCGACGCCGAAGCTGGGCGGGTTGGCGATCTATGCGGCCATGCTGGGCGCGTTGGCAGCCAACTCGATCTTGCTCAAGGGGATGGGAGGGATCATCGCCGCGGCCACAATGATGCTGGTGATCGGATTGCTCGATGATTGGCGCGGCGTGCCGGCCGCGTGGCGGTTGATTGTCCAACTGGCCGCGGTCATCGTGGTGATGGTGTCGGGGCAGATGTTGACGCTCTTTCCCCAGACCCCCGCCGGCCAACTGGCCAATCTGGTGCTGACGGCGCTGTGGATCATCGGGATCACCAATGCCTTCAACTTCTTTGACGGGTTGGATGGGCTGGCCGGCGGCCTGGCGATCATCATCGCGGGCTTCATGGGCGTCATCGCCTTTCGAACGAATCAGCCGTTGCTGGGCTGGATGACCGTGGCCCTGGTGGGCGCTTCGCTCGGGTTTTTGCTCTACAACTGGCGGTGGAAGCGGCCGGCGTTGATTTTTCTCGGGGACAACGGGGCCTCCTTCATCGGGTTTCTGCTGGCGTGCCTGGCCGTGGCCGGCGACTGGTCTTCGAGTGACCCGCTGGTCTCGATCAGCAATCCCCTCCTCATTTTCGGCGTGCTGATTTTCGACATGGTGCACATCACCGTGACGCGGCTGGTCACCGGGCGGGTCCGCACGTTTCAGGAATGGATCGATTACGTGGGGACCGATCATCTGCACCATCGGCTGCTGCAGGTGTTGGGGCGTCCCTCCATGGCCGTCTGGTTCATCTTTTTGCTGAATATCGCGTTGGGATTGGCCGCCATAGAATTGCGTGATGCGACTTTAATGGAGGCGCTCCTGCTGATCCTGCAGGCGGTGATCATTCTGATCCTGGTGACCTTGCTGGAATACCACGGCCACCGGAACCGTCCAATCTAGCGGTTGCCCGTACAATCGGTCTGGCAGTGACTTTGACAACCGGCTACGGGTGCGCGTACAACCCTCTCGCGTTTGTCTTTACAACCTTCCGTATCTACCCGTATAATAAAAGAGTTCGTGTATGATGGAACACCAATCATAGGAGGTCTTTTTCATGTCATTCGAACAACACGGGCAGGACCATCGCCGGATTTCGATCCGGCAATGGGTGGTTGGCAGTGTCATGATCAGCATCGGAATTCTTATCGGACTCTTGCTGGCAACAGATGTGAACTGGCGGCCGGCCGGCCACTCGGTGCAGGAGCCGGTGGCGGCCGCCACGTCACCGAGTCCCGCGCCCTTGCGGCCAACGGGGCCGCTGGCTCCGGCTCTCCCCATCGACGACCAGCTCTTCGTAAGGATGGCCGAGGCGGCGACGCCGGCGGTGGTCAACATCTCCACGAGCCGCGTGATCAAGGGCCGGCAGGGCGGCGCGCAGCAAAATCCGCTGTTTGAAGATCCCTTCTTCCGCCGCTTCTTCGGCGACGATTTCTTCCGCCAGTTCGAAGCGCCCCAATCGCGGCGGGAACAGAGCCTCGGCTCCGGCGTCATCGTCGACCCCAACGGGTATATCGTGACGAACAATCACGTCATCGCCCAGGCGGACGAGATCAAGGTGCTGCTGGCCGACAAGCGGGAATTTTCCGGCAAGGTGGTGGGCACCGATCCGAAGACCGATGTCGCCGTCGTCAAAATCGAAGCCACTAATCTGCCGACGGTCCCCTGGGGCGATTCCGGACAGCTGAAGGTCGGCGAGTATGTCCTGGCGATCGGCAATCCGTTCGGGTTGAATCAGACCGTCACGATGGGCATCATCAGCGCGGTCGGCCGGGCCAACGTCGGCATCGCCGATTATGAAGATTTTATTCAAACCGATGCCGCCATCAATCCCGGCAACTCGGGCGGCGCGTTGGTCAACAGCCGGGGGGAGCTGATCGGGGTCAATACGGCGATTTTCAGCCGGAGCGGCGGGTATATGGGCATCGGGTTCGCGGTGCCGAGCAATATGGTGCGCCTCGTCATGACCAGCCTGATCAAGGAGGGCAAGGTCACCCGCGGCTGGCTGGGCGTGAGCATTCAGGAGGTGTCGTCCGAACTGGCCAAACAGTTCAGTCTGAAGGAGGCGCGCGGCGCGCTGGTCAGCGACGTGCTGAAGGAGACGCCGGCGGATCGCGCCGGCCTGAAGCGCGGCGACGTGGTCGTCAAATATAACGGCCATGATGTGACCAACGCGGGGCAGCTCCGCAATCTGGTTGCGGAGACGCCGGTCGGATCGCAAGTCGCCGTTGTGGTGATTCGCGAGAAACATGAAAAGGAACTGACCGTCAAGATCGAGGAGCAGCCGAAGGAGGTCGCCGGCAGTGGCGGCGGGCCGGCCGCTCCGTCGGAGAACGAAGCCTTGGCCGGGCTGGAGGTGCAGCAGTTGACGCCGGCTCTGGCCGAGCAATTGAATCTGCCCCGCGCGGCAACCGGCGTCGTGATCGTCAGCGTGGAGGGCGGCAGCATCGCGGAGGAGGCGGGGGTGCGGGCCGGCGACGTGCTGGTCGAGATCAACCGGCAGGCGGTCAAAACGCTTGACGACTATCGACGAATCGGCCGGCAGCTTAAGGCCGGCGAGTCGGTCCTGATGCTGTTGAATCGAAACGGGCAGATGCTCTTTGTGACGGTGAGTACCTAACGGGTTGTCTGTCCACGAGGCTGGAGACCGCCGCTCCGGCAAGGGAATGGCACCATCGGCGGGCGGAAGAAACGGAGTCGCATGCAGACGGCATGGTTGATTCGGGCGGGCTTTGTCCTGTTGGCCACCCTTCTTGGCGGGCTGGCGTTCGCCCCGCGCTGGGAGGGCGGTCTGATCAGCCCCCATGGATTGGTGATCGGGGCATTGTTCGGAGGATTGGCCGTGGCTATTGAACGCGCGGTCGCGCGTGTTCCGGCGGCCCCGCTTGCGGGCGCCGGTCTGGGCGCCATGGCCGGGATCGGTGCGGCGGGGCTGCTGTTGCTGGTCGCCGGCCCTGCGGGCTTTACCCATCCTATCATCCAGGGTATGGGGGGGGGAGGCG
>JBGPIL010000136.1:0-6193 GCA_041484905.1 Nitrospiria bacterium | reverse complement strand
CGATCGGCCACTACGACGCCGAGGACGCCAAGGCCGTCATGCGCCACTACGCGCGGGCCTCCTACCGGCTCTTCTACTATCCGAACGACGGCCTGGAGGATCTGGGATTCCGGTGTGTCAAACCCGCGTAGTAATGTCGAATGGGAGAATGTCGAATTCCGAATGAGAAACAAAAATCACTTCAACAGCACTTCCATTCGACATTCACAATTCGACATTCGTCATTTCATTTTTTCCCCGCCGTATTCAACTTCAAGAGATCACTGACCGGACAGTAGCTCATTGCGGCCGTCAGCAGGCCGATCACGGCCACAATCCCGAACACCAATTTCCATAAGAGATCATCGGTGGCAAAGAACAACGCCAGACAGACAAACCCGATCCCGAACCGAAAAAATCGATCCACACCGCCGACATTCTTTTTCATGGGCTCCCTCCCTCAGGGATGTTTCAGGATTGTTGGTCTCTGTATAGTCCAATCCTCAGGAACAAGTCAACATCCGCGATAGGCTGCCCCCCTCACCTTTACCTCGAATCGAAGATGAGAGGCATCGTCCGATTCTCGGTACAAATCTCCCTCTCCCCGCTAGGGGGGAGAGGGTAAGAGCAAACAACCGGCAGGAAGAGGCTACTGTTTTGGCGCGATGACGATATCGGCGCGCTGGGTGTTCAGGTAGGCGGCGATGGCGATCGCTTCATCGTCGGTCATGCCGAAGCTCGGCATTTTTGTATCCTCACGAATCGCCTGCGGGTATTTGGTCCAGCGATAGATCCACTGCGGGTTGAGGCGAAAGCCGGACCGGCTCAGATCGGGGCCGACCTTGCCCCCCTTGTCGCCGATTCGATGGCACGAACGACACATGAACTTCGACGTATAGAGATGCTGCCCCTCCTCCGCGAGCTTATCCCGCTGCGGAGCCGTCAACCCGGCCAGGTCGACCTTGGCGTTGGCCTCGACGGTCGGCCTCGTCGTGTTCATCGGCTTGGTAAAGTCGATCTTGGGGGCGTCGTTTTTGTGCAGCGTGCGAACATAAGCGACCAGGGCCCACCGTTCTTCATCCGACAGGGTGTATTTGAACGTCGGCATCGAGCCAGGGATAAAATCCTCGTCCGGGTTGGTGACCTGGCTTTCTTCCTTGACCTCCCGGCTGAACGTGTCGTAGATCTGCTCGTTCGACAGGTCGGCCATCGTGGTTTCCACCCGATCGGTGAGATCGCGCGGATGCGGATCCATGAACTCGGCGTTGTAGCCGTCCCCCCGGCCCCTTGCGCCATGGCACTGGGCGCAGTAATACTCGAAGAGTGTGCGCCCCTGGGCGATGTGCGGATCTTCGAAGATGATCCCGCCGATCCACCAGAGGGCCAGCGCGATCACCAGCCCTCCCCCGCCCCAGACAATGACCTTTTTCATCCGACCCGGCTCCCGATCCCGTTCCGCCCGTTAGGCCGATTTAAAGGCAAAGAGCAGGATCAAGGCGACGGCCAGCACGTAGATCGCGATGGTTTCCGTCAATGCGAAACAGAGGAAATAGAATTTATTCATCTCCTTCACCGCGCCAGGATTCCGCGCCACACCCTCGACGAACTTCCCGAAAAAGTACCCCAATCCGATGCCGACGAACCCGATTCCGCTCGCGGCGATTCCAGCAGCCAACAAGTTCATGATCCTGACCCCTTTCTGTTTGTCTGTCGTCTTGTGCGTTTCACCAACCACCACTCCACCCCGGCGGCCAGCACGATGGCGACCACGCTGGAGACGTAGACGCTCGGCGGCACGCCGGTTTTCAACACCACAAAATACCATGACGAGATCGTTCGGCGCAGCCCCGTTTCGCCGTTGGCGCCGTCCCACACATGCACGGCGACGGGGATCAATTGGCCCCCCGACACGAACTGGACGTCATTGGCCGTATCGGGCGTCGTGAGCGGCCGTTTGATCACGACCCGCCAGACGCCGTCGGTGAACACGCCTTTGCCCGCCGCCTGCTGGCTGGCCTCCGGCTGTTTGGCCGCCGGCGTTTTGTAGCCTTTGGCGTTGAGCTCTTCGACTGTATCGCCGTCGGCCTTCCATTGCCAGAGGTTCACCGGCTTGCCGGTGTCGCCCAGGAAGAAGTGCGGCTTCTCCGGCCCCTGCGGCTGCCTCACCGGAAATTGCAACGCCATCGAATCGCGAAGATTCTTCAGCCGCACCAACGGCGGATAGAGCACCGGGTAGGTCGCGGTGAAGTCCGGCGTCTCCATCTTGAGCGTCTGCTCGTTGTCCTGATGGGCCCGGTTCTCCGTCCGGTCGTCCCACGTCATCCGGAACGCAATCTCCTTGTCGTTGTAAATCGACTGCACTTGGACCAGATCGACGGTTGGGCTCTGGTTGCGCGGCGGCACATGCACCTGCCCGCTCATCATCACGTCGGTGACCTCCACCCCGTCCCAGATCGGCGCGGCGGGATCGATCGGGAGCTCGCCCTTCACCTGCTTCGATCCGATGATGACTTCGCGGCCTTCAGGCTTGGGCCGCTGCAGCGATTTCACGTACTGCGCGATTGACCAGCGCTCTTCCTCGCTCAACGATTCCAAAAACGACGGCATCGGCGTGCCGTTCAGGCTGCCGGAGATGCGCAGGAAAATATCCTTCGTGTCGTTCCCGCCTTTGTACTGCCAGCTCTTGGTCAGATTTCTCGGATAGAGGGGATTGCTCCAGGCATCCATCGTAAAGGGCGCGATCGGGCCGTTGCCGTGGCCGGTCATACCGTGACAGGTAAAGCAGGCCGCCTTGCCGGTGAAGAGCTCCTTGCCCTTCTTGATCAGCTCCGGCGACGAGGGTGGTTCGGCCCCCATCGGGATCATCTTGGGCGGGGGCGCGTCCTTGAACTTGTCGGAGAAGGTTTTGACGTAGGCGATCACCTGAAGCCGCTCGTCTTCCGAGAGCAGCCGTTTCCACGCCGGCATGCCGGAGCCCGGGATGCCCCGGCTGATTGTCCGGTAGAGATCCGCGTCGGTCGGCAGCTCGTTGTGGGCGGTGGAGCGGATTTTAAACAGCCCCTTGGTAAAATCGCGCGGCCTCGGGTCCATCACGTCTGCGGCCGGCCCGTCGCCCGCCCCGTGCTCCCCGTGGCAGGGCATGCACCTCCGCTCGTAGAGCTTCTTGCCCGCTTCGATCGCGTCGGGCGTTGTCGGCGCCTGCTTCGACGTGATCTCGTCCGGCGCCGTGGGGCCGTGGGAGTCGTCGAGCTCCCCGGCGAACACCAGTGGAAAGTGGATAGTGGATAGTGAATAGAGGAAGCAGAACAACAAGAAGGATAAACCAAGGATCCCTTTCTTGTTCGTGCTCATCATCATGTTCTTCACTGGTTTTGCCATCTCAATCATGCTCTGCTCGCTTTTCACTATCCACTTTCCACTATCCACTTTCCACTCGTCACTGCAACTTTTCCGGTTTTCTCGGTTCGACGTCGGCCGTGTTGTATTCGGCCAGAATGATCTTCCAGATCTGATCGTCCGTCAATTCGTCCTTCCATCGCGGCATGGCCGAATCCCACGGCGTCGATTCGTTGGGCAATCCCCGCCCGCCCTCCTTGACCCGCCAGAAAACGTAGGCTTCCACGACCGTCGGAATCGTGCCGGGGTCGCGGAAATTGGCCGGCTTCAACCGGAAGCCCAGCCCCATCGGGCCGTTGCCGTCCGCTTTCGATCCGTGGCAGGGACGGCAGTTTCGCTGGTAGAGTCCCCGCCCTTCCGCCAGCGATTTCTGGACGAGCTTGGCGCGGGCATCCTCGATCGAGATGGCCCCGAAGTTGTCCTCCTCGATAAACGATTTGACCAGCTCCTCCGACGGATCGCGATAGGGATTGATCAGCTTCTCATACTGGCCGGGAATCGTCGGATGCTGGATCCGGATGCCCGTCGGGCTTTGAATCTTCGGCGCCAACCGCTGGTAGGTGATCCCGCCGACCAGGAGCGGAATCAGCGCGAGGACCACGAGACGCACCGGCCCCGGCACACCGGCGCCGCCCAGCAGGAAATTCCGGATCGGCGCAAGGAACTCCTCCATGTTCGCTTCGGACATGGTGATATAAATCGTCAGCCCGATCATGGCCAGCAGCATGTAGATCACGGTCAGGGCGGACGGCACGATGAGCGGCTCGGGCCAGTGGATGATCCACATTGAGATACGCGGAATCACCACCTTGACGATGGCAAAGACGATCGCCAGCGTAATGACCGCGTACCAAAAGAGCGACAGCTTTCGCTTGGTCACTGGAGTGTCTCCAAGTACGCCAAGAGGTCGTGGAACTCTTCAACCGACAGGAGATCGCGGAAATTGTCCGGCATGATCGACTTCGGCTGCTGCTTCATCTTCTCGATCTTGTCCTTGGAAATCTTGTGCAACGTGCCCTCGTTATCGGCAATCGTGACGCTGGTGTCGTCCTCGCCCTTCTTCACGCCGCCGATCATCTGCCCGTCCTTGGTCATGACAAGAAAAGCCTCATACCCGCTGGCGATCTGCGCGCTGGGATCGAGCACGGACTCAATGATGTACTGGATGTCCCGCGTGCCGGCGACGTTGGTCAGCTCCGGCCCCACCTTGCCGCCCTTGTCGCCCACGGTGTGACACTTGGCGCACGGGGTCTTGCTGTTTGGATCGAAGAATATTTCCTTTCCCTTGTCCGGATCGCCCGGCAGATAGGGTTTGAACGCGACCGTGGTGGCGGCCGTCTGGCTGCCGGCCGCTTTCTTGAGCTGATCGAAGAAGGGGCTTTTCATCAAGGCCTCGACGTTGGGTTCGCCGCCCTGGGATTGCAGATACGTATCGACCGCCAGCACATCATCCACCGACAGACCGATCGGCGGTTTCCAGACGGTCGGCATCTCATTCTTGTAGCTGCTGACCACATAGAGTCCGGGGTCAAAGTGGCTGGAGACGAGATAATCGGCCGCGGTCAGTGGTTTGCCGAGTTTTTGCCCCAGCTCCTTCGCCCGTTCTTCGGCTCGAAGGCCGATGGGCAACGGGAAATCCGTCCCGTGGACTCCGAGATTGGGGGCCCGAATGGCGCTGCCCCGATCGCCGATCGAATGGCAGGTGTGGCATTTGCCGCGGCCCCAGAAAATCGCCTCCCCGGCTTCGGGATTGATGCCTTTGGCGGTCGAGGCCGATTTGGCTCCGCCGGAGATCTCGGTGATCTCCTCGCCGATATAGATATAGACGGCGCAGACCGCCACGGCGAAGAGGGCCGCTTTGATAAAGGCATTCATCGTTACTTCGATCCCGTCCGCCGGGGTGAACCGGTCACGGCGCCGGCGTGCGGCACGGCCGGTTCGTCATCTTTTTTTTCTTTTTTCTCGCTGGCGCTGCCCAGCCAGAAGAGGAACGAGACCATCGTGAGGAAGATCAGCCCGCAGGCGCTCACCACCTTGGCCATCAGGGCGTTGTCCGGCGTCCAGGAATCGGGCGAGGTGTCCTTGAGCACCGCATAAATATGCCAATCCTCGCGAAGCCCCGACCGGATAAAGCCCATCAGACCGATCAGCATCACGATGAAGACGCACAGGAAGATCAACGTATACTGCGAGCGCGTCGGCATTTTGCCCCAGGTCATCTGCCCCACCGTCGGCGCGCCCTTGAAGAGAAAGACGTCGAGCGTCGTCAGCAGCGCCAGCGCGCTCATCATCGTCATCCACTGGGTCACGGCCACGTTGCGCAGGAACGGATTTGCCACCGCCATCACGATAAACCCGTAGACGCCGAGGACGAAGGTGATGTTGATGATCGTGATCACGAGATAGAGGAGCTGCCCGATCTTTCCCTTATCCTTGAGCGTCAGGATGACCGTCACGATAATGGCCGCGATCTGGATCAACAGCAGCACGGCCGGCAGCGTGAAATATTTGGCCTTGTCCGGCGACAGATCCAGCTTGGCCGGATCGAGATGAAACAGGTAATTGGAGTAGGAGCCCAGCAGCAGGATCAGGCCGCCCGCGATCGCAAATAAGATCAGGCGGGATTTGGGCCCCTGCCGCGAAAAAGGAACGCCCTCCCCCAGGTTGGCCCGGCGGTAGAGCAGAAAACTTAAAAAGGTCGAGAGAATGATGAAGTTGACAACGGCGTTCTTGGCCGACATCAACCCCAGATATTTGAGCGTGGGGTGATACTGTCCCCCGATGATGTTCCGCTCTTCGCCCGAGAGCGGCAGGTTGT
>JBGPIL010000135.1:0-6215 GCA_041484905.1 Nitrospiria bacterium | reverse complement strand
GAAGTCAACCAGCTGGTGCGGCAGTTTTATGATGCGTGCCGGATGATGAAGCAGGTGGCCGGTCGATCGGGGCGGGCGGCTGGTGTGAAACGGATGTTGGGTTCCTAACAGGCAAAGAAGGAGTGGACAGGTGGTAAAAATTCGATTGTCTCGTCGTGGTCGTCATAAACTGCCGTTCTACCGGATCGTGGTGGCGGATGAACGGTTTCCCCGGGACGGGCGGTGCCTGGAAGTTGTGGGCACGTACAATCCGTTGATCGCCTCCAACCAGACGGAGTTGAAAGCGGATCGGGTCCGGCTGTGGTTGAACCGGGGCGCCCAGGCGACCGCGACCGTGAAGCGTCTTCTGCATAAAGCGGGCGTGAAAAAGGGGTGACCGCGCATGCGGGTGATCTTCATTACGCTGTTTCCCGGGATGATCGAGCCCGTACTGGGCCAGAGCATGCTCAAGCGGGCGGCCGACAAGGGGTTGCTCGGCGTGGCGGTGGTCAACCTGCGGGATTTTACGCATGACCGTCATCAGGTGGCTGACGACGCCCCCTATGGCGGGGGACCGGGCATGGTGTTGAAGCCGGAGCCGATTTTTGAGGCGGTGGAGACGATCCGGCGGGAGGAAGGGGCCGTGCGGTTGCTCCTGCCGTCGCCGCAGGGCCGGCCGTTGACAACGGCTATGGCGCAGGAGCTGGCCCGTGAACGGCGGCCATTGGTGTTCCTGTGCGGTCATTATGAAGGGATCGATGAGCGGGTCAGGATCGGTCTGGAGCCCGAGGAGATTTCGATCGGGGACTATGTGGTCACCGGCGGCGAATTGCCGGCACTGGTGATCGTGGAGGCGGCCGCGCGGTGGGTGCCGGGGGTGTTGGGCGCGCCCCAGAGCGTGTGGGACGAATCCTTTGCGGAGTCGTTGCTCGAGTATCCCCATTACACGCGGCCGGCCGAGTATCGCGGCATGGCGGTGCCGCCGGTGCTGTTGTCCGGCGATCATGGGGCGATTGCGCAGTGGCGGCGCCGGCAGGCGCTGCTTCAAACCAAGCGCCGGCGGCCGGAACTGCTGGCCGGTGCGGCGTTGAGCCGCGAGGAACAGGCATGGTTGGTGATGACGGAGACGGATCGGCCGGAGAACGATCCGCCGTCGCGGGCGGTGGCGCCGGTGATGGGGACACAGCAGACGAAGGAGCGGGGTCATGAATCGGATTGAGGCATTGGAACGGACGTGGATGAAAAAAACACCGCCCGCTTGCCGGGTGGGCGACCTGATCCGCGTTCACGTGCGGGTGATCGAGGGGGAAAAGCAGCGGGTGCAGCCCTTTGAAGGGGTCGTCATTGGCCGGCGCGGAGAGCGGCATCGCCAGATGATCACGGTCCGCAAGGTCTCCTACGGTGTGGGCGTGGAACGGATTTTCCCCCTTCATTCGCCGTTTGTCGAGCGTATCGAGGTCATCCGTTCCGGCAAGGTCCGGCGGGCGAAACTCTTCTATCTGCGCAAGCTGAGCGGCCGGGCGGCCAAACTCACTGAGCGGGAATCGCTCTCGGCGCGGGCCTCAGCGCCGGCCGTCGGCGATGGCGAACAACCGGTCGGGCCAGTCGCCGAATCGGCAAAAGTCGGGGCCGGTGCGGGTGGCGAGGGAGGTCGCACGCCTTCGTGATGCCCTCATGATGCCGTCATAATGAAAGAGTGCCCGTGAGCGGTCATGGCGCGGGGTGGGCGGTACGGAGCCGCGCCTGGGAAGAGACGCTTCGCGCGCTCGGCTATTATCGTATTGCGGGGCTGGATGAAGCCGGTCGCGGAGCGCTGGCCGGCCCGGTGGTGGCCGCGGCGGTAGTGTTGCCGGACGAGTTCGAGTCCGAGGGGATCGACGATTCCAAGCGGCTGACCCCGGCGCAACGAGACGCCGCCTACGACCGGATCATGGCCGGAGCGTTGGGCGTGGGCATCGGGATTGTCCCGCACGACGAGATCGACCGCGTGAATATTTTGGAAGCGACCAAGCTGGCGATGCGGGACGCCGCCGCCTCGATCCGGCCGTCTCCCGATTTTCTGCTCACCGATGCCGTGGTGCTCCCGGTCCCGTGCCCCGTGTGGGGATTGATCAAGGGCGACCGCCGCGTGCTGCCGATCGCTGCTGCCTCGATCATCGCCAAAGTGACCCGGGACCGTTTGATGATCGGCTACCACGCGCACTATCCCGCCTATGGCTTTGCCGTCCACAAAGGCTACGGGACACCCGTTCATCTGGCGCAGCTGCGTCGCTTGGGTGCCTGCGCCATTCACCGAATGAGTTTCCAGCCGGTGGTGAACGTCGAGGACGGAGGGACCGGACGTTCACGTGCCGCCCAAGACGTTCCGACAACCGGTCATGCGGCCGATCGTGTTACCAAACATGGTCAATGACGCGCAGCAGTTCGGGCGGGTGAGTGAAGCGGAGGCGGCGCGCTATCTTCAACGGGCCGGCTATCGCATCGTGGCCCGCAACTTCCGAACGCGGTTCGGCGAGATCGATCTGGTGGCCTATGACGCGGCCGTGCTGGCGTTCGTCGAGGTGAAAGCCCGGCGGAACGACCGGTTCGGCTCTCCGCAAGCCGCCGTGACCCATGACAAGCGGCGGAAGTTGACGAAGGTCGCGCTTGCCTATTTGGCCGGTTTGCGCCCGTCGAAGGGGTCTGCCGGGGCGGCGAATCGCAGTGATCTGCCCTCATGTCGCTTTGATCTGGTTATTATCGAACGCGGGGGGACGGACGGGGCCCGTTCCGCACGGATCGAGTTGTTGAAGGACATCTTTTCACCCGAGTGGGACGGTCTGTGACCGGAACGACGTGATTCAGCTCTATCATGTGACCAAGCGGTACGGCCGGTCGGCGCCGGCGCTCAATGACGTCACCGTGCAGATCGAGCGGGGCGAATTTGTTTGCGTGACCGGTCCGAGCGGGGCCGGGAAGACGACGTTGCTGAAATTGATTGTGTGTGAAGAACGGGCCGATCAGGGACAGGTGGTGGTCATGGGACGCAACATCAGCCGGCTGCCGGCCCGCAAGATCCACACCGTCAGACGGATGATCGGCATGGTCTACCAGGATTTTAAATTGCTGCCGACCCGGTCGCTGTTCGATAATATTTTGCTGGCGCCCCGCGTCGCCGGCCATTCGATCTCGGAGGCCAATCAGCGCGCGATCTTCTCGCTGCGGATGGTCGGATTGGAAAAGAAGCGGGCCGCCTTTCCGCGCGAACTGTCGGCGGGGGAGCAGCAACGGGCCTGCATCGCGCGCGCGCTGGTCAACGAGCCGCCCGTGTTGCTGGCTGACGAGCCGACCGGCAACCTCGACGAGGAACTGGCGTGGGACATCGGCGAGCTGCTGCGGGGCATTCACGTGCGGGGCACCACCATCGTGCTGGCGACGCACAACCGGGCGCTGATTGCGCGGCTCGGGTGTCGCGTGATCACGCTCCGAGACGGCGCCGTGGTCAAAGATGAAGGGGGCGGCGGTGAGACGGCTTCTCTTTTGTCTTGAAGAACTGGTTCGTCATCTGCGAGAGCATCGGAGCGTCGTGGTGCTGGCCGTCTCCACGATCACCGTGGCGTTCTTTGTGCTCGGATTGTTTCTGCTGGTCTGGGTGAATATCCGCGAGATGACGCAGGCGGTCTCGGATGAAGCGCGCGTCCAGGTGTTTCTCAAGGCGGGACTCGATCAGGTCCAACGGGATGCCGTGCGCTCGCAATTGGAGCGGGAGCCCGCGGTCGAATCGGTGGTCTATGTCTCGGAGGATGAGGCGTTGAACCGGTTCAAGGCCAGACTCAAGGATCAGGCGGCGCTGTTGGAGGGATTGGGCACGAATCCGCTGCCGGCTTCTTTTGAAGTGCGATTGCGCCAGGATCCGGCCCTTCTGGGCGGCTTGTCCGCGCTGGCCGAACGGGTTCAAGCCTGGTCTGGGGTTGAGACGGTTCGATACGGGCGTGAATGGGTCGACCGGTTTCGGGTCTTCTGGTCGTTTGTGAAGGTGCTCGGTGTGGGCATCGGCGGATTGGTGGCGATCGCGGTCGTGGCCATTATGACCAATACGATTCGCTTCATGATCGGCGCGCGGAGTGTCGATATCACGGTGTTGAGGATTGTCGGCGCCTCGCCCGGCGTGATCGCACTGCCCTATGTGCTGGAGGGCGTCATGCTGGGCATCGTCAGCGTCGGGTGTGCGATCGGATTGCTTGCCGCCGTCGTCATGCAATTCGGGCCGACCCTCGAGGTCGTGGGCGGGTTTCTGCTGGGGCGGGGGGGGCTACAGTTTCTTTCGGTCACTCAGTTACTGTTGATGCTTGCGGCAGGGGCGGTGTTGGGTGTGGTGGGCAGTCTCATCGCGCTGCAACGCTATCTGCGGTGGGCGGCGGGGTGACGGAATGACGCACGTGGCGCCGTTCCTGCAACGATTCGTCACGCGCGCAACGGTCATCGGCTCGATGGGGGTTGTGGTGGGGGTGCTGTGGGGTGTCTGTTGGCTCGGCCAGGCGGCGGCCCAGCCGGCCCGCTCGGCCTCCGACCCGAAGCGGGAACTGGAAGAGCTCAACCGGCAGCTTGATCAAAAGAAACGCCAGCAACAGGCGACGGCCCGGAAGGAACAATCGGTCTTGGGTGAATTGGAGGGACTGGATCATCGCGTCCACATCGGGCATCGGCAGTTGACGATCCTGGATCGGCAGATCCGCGAGCAGAGCCGGTCGGTTGACCGGTTGGATGAGGACGTGGCACAGTTGGAGCGGAGTGTGGGGACGCTCCGCCAGTCGGTGGCGGCCCGCTTGAAGGCGGTCTATATCAGCGGCGTCGATGGTGAATGGGCGATGCTGTTCGGCGCGGGCGATTATCAGGATGTGGTGACGCGGTTGGACGGGTTGCAGCGCATTGCCACGGCCGAATCGGCGTTGATGGCCGACTATGCCCGGCGGCAGAGTGCGCTGGCCGGTACGTTGAAGGCCCAACGGGAGGCATCCGAACGGCTGGCCCAGGAGCGCCGCCAACTGTCGGGCGTGTTGGACGACATCAACGGCGCCAGGGCCGGCAAGCGGACGCTGTTGGCCAAGGTGCGCACGGAACGAACACTGACGGGGAAGGCCATTACGGAGCTGGAGGAGTCGGCCAAGCAGCTCCAGGAGCTGCTCAAGCAACTGGAGCGGGAGGCCGATAAGCGAAAAACCGACGGGCAGCTTGCCCAGGCCAAGGGCCGGTTGCCGTGGCCCTATGAGGGGGCCGTCATCGGGCTATTTGGCCGCCAGCGCCATTCGCAGTATAATACGGATATCTTCCGGCGTGGGATTGAAATCAAGGCCCGGGAAGGCGATGATGTCAAGGCGGTGCATCAAGGAGTCGTTGTCTACGCCGATTGGTTTAAAGGGTACGGTCTCGTGGTGGTGTTGGACCACGGCGATCATTACTATACATTGTACGCCCACTTGGGCAAGGCGGACGTCAAGGTGGGCGAAGCGGTGACAGAGGGGCAGGCGATCGGCATGGTGGGGGAGACGGGCTTGAGCGACGAACAGACGCTCTATTTCGAACTGCGCCATCATGGCACGCCGCTGGACCCATTAACCTGGTTAAAAAAGAGGACGGGAAAGGGGTAATGAGATGAAACGTGTGGGTCGGCAGGCGGTGTTCTCTGCACTGGGGCTGGTGACGATGCTGTTCGCGGGGGTCCTGATCGGGAAGACCCTGGAAGGGCGCAGCATCGCGGCGGTGGAGACGTACGACAAGCTGAAGGTGTTTGCTGAAGTGCTGTCCCAGCTGGAAAAGAACTATGTCGAGCCGATCGACAGCGCCAAATTGGTGGACGGCGCGCTGCAGGGGATGGTCAACACGCTGGATCCGCATTCGGCGTACATGCCGCCGGATGTCTACCGCGAGATCCAGGTTGATACGAAGGGGGAATTCGGCGGGCTTGGCATCCAGATCGGATTGAAGGAGAACCGGCTGGTCGTGATCTCGCCCATCGAAGGGACGCCGGCCGACCGTGCCGGCGTCAAGGCGGGCGATGTGATTTCGGAGATCGAAGGGACGTCGACCAAGAACATGACACTGGTAGACGCCGTCAACAAGCTCCGTGGTCCCAAGGGCACCAAGGTCTCGCTCACGCTCAGGCGGGAGGGACAACCGGCGCCGATTCGGGTGACGTTGACCCGGGAAACGATCAAGATTCAAAGCGTCAAAAGCCAGATGATGGACGATCACATCGG
>JBGPIL010000134.1:0-6226 GCA_041484905.1 Nitrospiria bacterium | reverse complement strand
CACGGTTCATAGTTCATGGTTCACAGCAGAAGCCGTGCATGATTGGCCGTGAACTGTGAACAGTAGACTGTGAACTCTTTTTCCCCTTCCCGCCGACTCACGGCGGAACTGCTGCTCTTCAGCACCACGTTCATCTGGAGCAGCACGTTCGTCGCCCTCAAGTGGGGGCTGCAGGAACTCTCCCCCCTCTGGCTCATGGCCTGGCGGTTTTCGCTGGCGGCGGCCGTGGGCGCGTTGATCGTCCTGTGGCGGCGCGCGCCGCTCACCCGGGCCGCGCTTCTCGACGGCCACCTGCTCGGTCTCCTGCTCTTCGCCGGTTTCGCGCTTCAGACAATCGGCCTGCACTACACCACCGCCTCCAAGTCGGCGTTTATCACCGGTCTGATGGTCGCGTTTACGCCGGTGGTCCAATACCTTTGGAAACGACGACTACCAAACCGCGCCAATCTCATGGGCATTCTCATCGTGATCGGCGGCCTCTGGCTGCTGACCGATCCGATCGATCCGTCCCGGCCGGGCGGCGGGTTCAATCTGGGCGACGCCATGACGTTGCTCTGCGCCGTTGCCTTCGCCTGCTATATCGTCGCCCTCGATCATACCTCTTACCGCCACGCCGTTCTGCCCTTCACGATGATTCAAGTCGCCTCGACGGCCCTCTATAGTTGGGCCGGCGCGCTGCTCCTGGAACCGCCGACCATCCCCCGTGCAGGTCTCAGCCTCGGCGTCATCGTCTATCTGGCGCTTGCCGCCACACTGCTCACCGGCTATCTGATGACCCGCTACCAGCGCGACACCACCCCCACCCGCGCCGTCATCATTTATACCGTCGAGCCAGTCTGGGCGTCGCTGATGGCGGCCGGCCTCTTGGGCGAACGGCTCACGGGACTCGCGATGGTCGGCGGCGGGCTGATCCTCGTCGGTGTCCTGCTCTCGCAGCTCGCCGATACGAGACACTGATCGCCGGTGAATCACTCGCCCGCAGAGTGCATTTTCCTGCCAGACAGGCCGAGCGCCGGTTCGACGCGCGAGCCAAGCGGGGTATGCGTATGGCGATGGGGGTGAAAAAGGGGACAGGCTACTTTTTCAGCAGCCTGAAGAAATTAATGGGGGAAAAAGTAGCCTGTCCCCTTTTTCATGAGCAAGTGCCTGCCGGCACAAGCGGATTGAATCGGCCTCCGGCGCCATGATAGAGTGCCCGTCGTGATGCTGCCCTGTCGTCCTACACTCCCGCTCGTTCTGCTGGCCCTGCTCCTGCCCGGCTGCATTACCGTCTCGATGAATCAGGGGCCATCGGAGTTAAAGGAAAAAACGCTCGAGGGCAAGGGGCGCGACAAAGTCTTGCTGCTCGACATCAGCGGCATGATCACCAATCAGGAGTCAAGTTCCGGCTTGGTCAATCCCACGACCGAGCCGAGCCTGGTCGACCGGGTCAAGGACGCGCTCAAAAAAGCCGAAGAGGACGAGCACATCAAAGCGGTCGTCCTGCGGATCGACAGCCCCGGCGGCACGGTCACGGCCTCCGACATCATCTATCACGAGCTCCTCGGCTTCAAGGAACGGACCAAGCGGCCGGTCATCGCCAGCATTATGGACTTGGGCACCTCCGGCGCCTACTACATCGCCCAGGCGGCCGACCGGATCATCGCCCACCCGACGGCCGTCACCGGCAGCATCGGCGTGATCATGGTCCAGGCCAACGTGCAGGGGCTGCTCGACAAGATCGGCGTCCAGACGACCGAGATCAAATCGGGCGAGAAAAAATTCATGGGCTCCCCCTTCCGGCCGCTCACGCCTGACGAGCAGAAAATTTTTCAGGCCGTCATCAACGACATGTATCAACAATTCCTCTCCGTCGTCGGCAAGGGACGGCCGCAGCTGACCGCCGAGAAAATCCGCACTGCGGCCGACGGCCGGATTTACACCGCCGAGCAGGCCAAAACCCTGGGGCTCATCGATGAGATCGGGTACCTGTCCGACGCGATCACCGAAGCCAAAAAAGCCGCAAAACTGGATACCGCCAAAATCGTCGTCTATCATCAAGCCAATGCCTACAAAAGCACCATTTATTCCCGTGGAAGCGGCGGGCTTGAGATCAATCTCGGCGCGCTGGCCGCTTTCGCCTCGCCTCGCTTCATGTACCTCTGGTCGCCATAGATCCCCACAGGCAAGCCCGTGGGGATCTACCCAGCGAGCAACGCGAGCGTGAGGGAGAGGCTCCATGCAGCCAGAGGCGCATGGAGGTGGCGACGCAAGCCCCTATAAATAGACCGGTTGCCAGTCATCAGAGCCGCATGATAAGGTACCCCTTCGCTGAACAGCGTTCACAGTTCATCGTTCACCGTTCACGGCCAGGAATGCTTGCTTCTGCTGTGAACCATGAACCGTTCACCGTGAACCATCATACGGCCGGTCCCATCGTCTAGCCCGGCCTAGGACGCCACCCTCTCAAGGTGGAGACACGGGTTCGAATCCCGTTGGGACCACCAAGTACGGTACGCATTGGATCCGACACCGGGATTCGAATCATGGTCGGATGCCTTTACCTCGAATCGAAGATGAGAGGCATATTCGATTCTCGGTACAAGCTGTGTTCAATTGAACGTTGGCACCGTTGGTGCAATGGCATGGCCGAATCCCGTTGGGACCAGAAATTTTCCGCCAGGGGATTGCCCCGATTTACCATTTACGATTTACGGCCCTTGGCGGGAAATTTCGGTAAATAGTGGATGGTAAAGCGTGAATCGGAGAGGCTCTTTCTGTACACGTTGAACCAACCCAAGAAAATAGAGAATAAATCTGTTCCCCTTGCCCGCAGCAAGTGATGCGGAGAGGGAAAGGGAAAAACTCGGCTGGTTATGAGAGGGGAGTAACGCGGAGTCAGGCTGCGCAAGCCAGCGTGTGCTGATGGTGAATGATGGAATTGACGACGCTCTCAGATAAGCCGTATTGAAGACCGCCAATGCGATGATGGATAACCTCATGGAGGGATCGACAGAGATCACCATGAGAAACACACCAAAGACCTCACGGATCGTTTAAAGAAAATAGTCGCCAAAGAACGCCTTGAAAAGGTCTGTCAACGCTATCAACGTGAATGGGGCTTCTTTCAAGAACGAAAATTCGTCGCAGTATTGAGAAGAAAGGATTTCATCGCGGTGATGTGGAAGCAAAAATGTTCAAAGACCGCGGATGCATATGTGGCCGAAATTGTTCTCGTCGAAGCTGATGGCCGTTATTGCGTTGACCACGCCATGGTCTATTAATCATGAGGGTTTCAAACACGACCAGCCTGCATCGCGGAGAACGGTCGGGAGCTGTGAAAAAAATTTTTCTCGCTTTTTTGCTTGTCTTGCACATCCCGGCTGTGACGGCATCAGCGGCCGATCAAAAGAGCGAGGCGCTCCGGCTGGGCTATTTCCCCAATATCACCCATGCCCAGGCGCTCTACGCGCGGGCGACCGGCGCGTTTGATAAAGCGGTCGGCGCGCCGATCACCTGGGTCTCGTTCAACGCCGGCCCCACCGCGATCGAATCGCTCTTCACCGACGCGGTCGATGCCACGTTCGTCGGCCCCGGCCCGACCATCAACGGCTACATCAAATCCAAAGGCGAGAAATTCGTGATCGTGGCCGGCAGCGCCGGCGGCGGCGCCGGGTTGGTGGTTCGCAAGGGCGCCGGCATCTCCAGCGACCGTGACTTTAACGGCAAGACGATCGCCACGCCCCAACTGGGCAACACGCAAGACGTCGCGGCGCGCGGCTGGTTTGCCGAAAAGGGCTATCGGCTGCACGAACAAGGCGGAACACTCACCATCATTACGCTGGCCAACCCGGACCAGCTCACGATGTTTCAGAAAAAGCAGATCGACGGCGCCTGGACGGTGGAACCGTGGCTGGCCCGCCTGGAGGTGGAAGGCGGCGGCAAGGTGTTTCTCGAAGAAAAAACCTTGTGGCCCGATGGACAGTACGTGACGACGCATCTGGTGGTGAGCAAAGCCTATCTGGCGCGCCACCCGCAGGTCGTCAGAAAATTGATCGCAGCGCTGGTCGAGGTCACCCAGCAGATCAACGCGGATCAAGCCGCGGCCATGCCGATTCTGAATGATCAACTCAAAAAGGAAACCGGCAAGACACTGGCCCCCGAGATTCTGAGCAAAGCGATGGCCCGCGTGGAGTTCACCTGGGACCCGATCAGCGCCTCGCTAAGGAAATCGGCCGACGCCCTGTACCGGGTCGGCTTCATCAAGAGTCCGCCGGTCCTGGACGGCATCTACGCGCTGGAGCCGCTTAACGACGTGTTAAAAACGAAAAACCTGCCGCCCGTCAAGGGACTGACACCGTAGTCGCCATGCCTACCACCGGTTCACGTCCGGTCAAGTTAAAATTGACCGACATCACCAAAACCTATGCGAACGGCTCGCACACGATCGAGGCGTTGCAGCCGGTGAGCGTAGAGGTGCTGGACGGTGAATTCGTCGTCTTTTTCGGCCCGTCCGGCTGCGGCAAGTCGACCCTACTGAACATCATCGCCGGCTTTGAAACACCGACCGAGGGCACGGTCACGTTGGATAACCAGACGGTCAAAGGCCCTCACCATGACCGGCTGATGCTGTTCCAGGAGCACGGGCTCTTTCCCTGGCTGAACGTGATCGAAAACGTGATGTACGGCCTCAAACGAAAATTCCGATTCAAACCCCACGCGCGCCGGGGCACTGCGCGGCAATTTCTCCAGATGGTGCATTTGGAACAATTCGAACACACACCCATTCATGCCTTGTCGGGCGGCATGAAGCAGCGCGTGGCCCTGGCCCGCGCCCTAGCGCCGGATCCGAAGGTGTTGCTGGTCGATGAACCCTTTCCCGCGCTGGATGCCTTGACCCGCGCCAAGCTCTACGGCGATTTGCAGGAGATTTTTATGCGGACGAGGAAAACGATCGTGCTCGTGACCCACGATCCGCGCGAGGCGGCCTGCCTGGGGGACCGCGTGCTGGTCTTCTCCGGCCGGCCAGGAAAAATCAAAGCCGACATCCGGATCGACCTCCCGCGTCTTCGCGAGATCAATGATCCTGCCGTCGGCGCGTATGCCGCCACCATCTTGAGCCATTTGGAGTCGCCGGCCGATGCAGGTGCCTGAACAAAACATCAAATATTACGTCATCGGTTTTTACTTTCTTCTGATCGCGACCTGGCAGGTGATGTTCTGGGCCAGCCTCGTCCTCGACTACCTGTTTCCCTCTCCCCTGCAAGTGGCCACGCGCCTCTGGGAGCTGGCCGCGGACAATTATCTCTGGCCCAGCGTCAAAGCCACCTTCCAGCGGATGGGCATCGGCTTTTCGATTGCGGCGTCGGTCGGTCTGGTTATTGGATTGCTCATGGGGACCAGCCGGGTTGTGAACAGTTGCTTACGGTCGCTTTTTCTGGGCCTGCAAACGCTCCCCTCGGCCGCCTGGGTGCCCGTGTCGCTGCTGCTCTTCGGCCTGAGCGACAAGGGCATTTATTTTGTCATCATCATGAGCTCGCTCCCCGCCGTGGCCATTGCGACCTCGGATGGCATTTCGCATATCCCGATCATTTATCTGCGGGTCGCGCGCACGCTCGGCACGCCGGGCTGGGCCATGCCCACGCGCGTCATGCTGCCGGCCGCGCTCCCAAGCATCGTCACCGGGTTGAAACTGGGCTGGACCTTGGCCTGGCACGGAGGCGTCTCGGCCGAACTGATCAAATCGAGCATCGGCCTCGGTTATTTGTTGTATATGGGACGGGAGCTCAACGACGCGTCGCAGGTGATCGGCATTATGGTGTTGACCATTCTCTTCGGTCTGTTGCTGGATCGGTTCGTGTTTGGATTGATTCAACAACGCATCCGCATCCGCTGGGGCCTGGCGCAACAGGCCTGAACCTCGTGACGGGGATCATCAGGAGGAATCAATGACCAAATTGCTCATCACGCTTGGGCTGGCCGCCTGTCTTGGCGCAACACTCGTCTCCGTACCGGCGTTGGCCGCGGACCTGACCACGATCAACAGCACGCAACTGGAAACAATGATGACCGACGGCAAACCGCTCGTCATTGTGGATGTGCGCGAACCGGAGCTGTTCGTGAAAGGCCACCTGAAGGGGGCGATCAACATTCCCTATGACGATGCCAAACCCCGGATCGTCAAGGAGCTCTCGCCCAAGGATCGGATCGTCTTCGTCTGCCACGGCGGGCCGATGGGTGATGAACT
>JBGPIL010000133.1:0-6256 GCA_041484905.1 Nitrospiria bacterium | reverse complement strand
TCGATCTCCACCTGATCGGCGGCGCAGCCCAGCAGCCGGCCCATCTCGCCCGGATGGGGAGTGAGCAGGGTCGGCGCCTGGCGCGTGGTCGTTGCCGCTTCGTGGCCGGCGAGTGCGGTCAGCCCGTCGGCGTCGATCACCACGGGGCAGGGGAGTTGTGGGACGAGCGCGCGAATGAGCGCCTGTGTGTTCGGATGGAGCGACAGGCCGGGGCCGAGTGCGACGGCCCGTTTGCCGCCAGCGAGCTGGAGCAACTCCGGCAGTGCCGCCTCGGAAATGGTGTGCTCGGCCGTTTCGGTCACCGGGGCGCTCATCGCTTCGATGATCCGTTCCTGGATAATGGAATTTTGGCTGCGCGGAACGGCCACGGTAACCAGTCCCGCGCCGGCGCGCAACGCGCCGAGCGCGCTCATCGCCGCGGCGCCCATCTTTCCCTCCGAGCCGGCGATGATCAGAAGATGGCCGAAATCACCCTTGTGTTGTTGGGGATCGCGGGGGGCCAGTGCGTGCCGGATCGAAGCGGGCGTGATCTGGTCGATGGTCAATGCCAGTTGGTCGACGGCGGCCTGCGGAATGCCGATGTCGCTGATGGTCACGCGGCCGGCATGTGCAGCGCCCGGATAAAGGAGCAGCCCCAGTTTGGGCAATGCAAAGGTGACCGTCAGCGCGGCGTTCACCGCGACACCCATGACGGCGCCCGTGTCGGCGTTAATGCCGGAGGGTAGGTCGACGGCGAGGACCGGCACACCGGCGTTGTTGATTGCGCTGATGATGTCGGAATAGATTCCCTCCACCGGTTTGGTCAAGCCGGTGCCCAGTAACGCATCAACGATCAGATCGGCGCCCGCGGCGGAGTTGCGCAAGACATCCACGGTCCATTCGGAGCGGTCGAAGTTCTGGCCGTCCGCCTGCCGGAGTCGTTGCCATTGTTCCTGCGCCAGACCGCCGAGCGCCGCACCGTCGGCGGCCAGATAGGTCTCGACTGTACAAGGATGCTGTCGCAGCAGTCGGGCCAGGACCATCCCATCGCCGCCGTTATTCCCCTTGCCGGCGATGATCACGATCCGTTTGCCGGTCAGCGAGCCGAGTTCGGCGTGCACGGCGGCCAGCAGTTGCTCGCCCGCCCGTTCCATCAACCGCGCGGTTGGAATGTTGTACCGCGTCGAGGCGAGCCGGTCGAGCTCCTGCATTTGTTTGGTCGTGACGACTTTCACCGGTGTGCTTTCTTCTTTGCCTTTCCCTCTCCCCCTCGAGGGGGGAGAGGGCGGGGAGAGGGGGTGGATGCCGAGGGGGTGCGGGTGATGATCACCTGCCCGATCGAATAGTCGGTGTCATGGCTGATGGTGACGAAGATCTCCCCGCCGCCTTGCTGCGCGAGCAATTCCTGGACCCGGCCGGTGACCGCGACGTGCGGCCGGCCCGACGGTGCATTGGTTGTTTCGATCTCCTTCCACGCCACGCCGCGGCTCCAGCCGGTGCCGAGCGCCTTGAAGAGCGCCTCCTTGACGGCGAAGCGGCCGGCCAGGTGCAGGTAGGGGTCGCGAAACTTGAAGCAATAGGTCTGTTCGCGCGGCGTGAAGATCCGGTCCGTGAACCGTTGGCCCCAGCGTTTGATGGCCGACTCGATCCGGGCGCGTTTCACGATATCCGCGCCGATACCAAGGATCGACGGCGGCGACGGCCGGCGGCGGGGCGGGGCTATTTGACCAGCTCCTTCATTTCCTTCACCGCCCGTTCCATGCCGACCTGCACGGCCCGGGCGACAATCGAGTGGCCGATGTTGAATTCGACGATCTCCTTCATGGCGACCAGCCGCTTGACGTTCCGATACGTCAGGCCGTGGCCGGCGTTGACGCCGATATTGAGTTTGGCGGCGAATTTGGCCGACTGGTGAATCGCCTCCACGGCCGCGGCCTCTTCGCTTGAGCGCCGGGCGTTGGCATAGTGGCCCGTGTGCAGCTCGATATAATGGGCGCCGAGTTTGTGCGCCATTTTGACCATCTCCAGATCGGGCTCGATGAAGAGGCTGACGACGATGCCGCCGTCGCGCAGCAGGCTGATCACTTCTTGCAGCCGGTCGCGGTGGGTCAGGATATCCAGGCCGCCTTCGGTGGTCTTTTCCTCCCGCCGCTCCGGCACCAGGGTCACGATATCGGGCCGGACGTCCAGCGCAATCTTGACCATCTCATCAATGGGCGCCATCTCCAGATCGAGTTTTGTCTGCAGAATCTGGCGCAACAGCCGGAGGTCACGATCCTGGATGTGGCGGCGGTCTTCGCGGAGGTGGACGACAATGCCGTCGGCGCCGGCCTGCTCGGCCAGGATGGCCGCGGCGATCGGGTCCGGTTCGTGGCCGCCACGGGCCTGCCGGAGCGTGGCCACATGATCGATATTGACGCCTAATCGTGCCATAAAGGTTGTCCTGAAATTGGTTGAAGCGTGGGCCGAAATACTTTCATGATCATTGAGACCAAGAGAGTGTCTCTATTATACAAAGATTCAATGAGTTAGCAAGTGGATTCTCGTCGGCGCATCGATCCGCGTGCGGCAACATTCGAAAACGGGTCGTACGACCCGAGGCATTGACAATGAAAGAAAATTACTTTAATATGAATGAGTTATGAAATCGAACCTCCACAACGCACCCCACAATGTATCTATGGAGGCCGTCGTCCGCCGCGTATCGTGACGGTTTCGTCAGTGAATCGCATGTTGATTCGCTGACTTCGGATCGAAGATGTTGCCTGATTTCACACGGATGCAGCGCCTTCCGCCCTACGTCTTCAGCATTGTCACGGGGATGAAGCAGGAGGCAAGGAAGCGTGGCGAGGATATCATCGATTTCGGGATGGGCAATCCCGATCAGCCGCCGCCCCCGCACATCGTTGAAAAATTGGTGGAGGCGGTGCGCAAGCCGCACAATCACCGTTATTCCGCCTCCAAGGGGATTTACAAGCTCCGGCTGGCGATCGCCGATTGGTACAAGCGGCGCTACGACGTCACGATCGATCCGGAACGGGAGGCGATTGTCACAATCGGCGCGAAGGAGGGCCTGGCCCATCTGGCGCTCGCGCTGGTCAGTCCTGGCGACGTGGTGCTGACCCCGAATCCGACCTATCCCATTCATCCCTACAGCGTCATCATCGCCGGGGGGGAAGTGCGCAGCGTGCCGTTGCGGGAGGAGGGCGATTTTCTGGCCGATTTGAAATCGGCCTATCAGCAGACGCTGCCCCGTCCGAAGATTCTGATCATCAGTTTCCCGCACAATCCGACCACGCGGGTGGTCGACTTGGGCTTCTTTAAGGAAATTGTTGCCTTTGCCCAGGAACACTCGTTGCTGGTGGTGCACGATCTGGCCTACGCTGATCTGGTGTTCGATGGCTATCAGGCGCCCAGTTTTCTGCAGATTCCTGAGGCGAAGGAGATCGGGGTCGAATTTTATTCCCTGTCGAAAAGCTACAACATGCCGGGCTGGCGGGTGGGGTTTTGTGTCGGCAACGCCCAGGTCATCGCCGCGCTGACGAAGATCAAAAGCTATCTTGATTACGGCATCTTTCAGCCGATTCAGATCGCCGCGATCGCCGCGCTCAACGGTCCGCAGGAGCCGGTCAAGGAGATCGTCGAGATTTATCGCAAGCGGCGCGATGTGCTGGTCAGCGGCCTGAATCGGATTGGCTGGCCGGTCGCCAAGCCGATGGGCACCATGTTCGTCTGGGCAAAGATCCCGGAGCGGTTCCGCGGCATGGGCTCGCTGGAGTTTGCCAAGCTGCTCCTGACCGAGGCGAAGGTCGCCGTGTCGCCGGGCGTCGGTTTTGGGGATTACGGCGATGATCACGTCCGGTTTGCACTGGTCGAGAATGAGAGCCGCACCCGGCAGGCGGTCCAGGGGATCAAGAAAGTGCTGAACAAGTGAATAGTGGAAAGTGGAGAAGCAGTGGATAGTGAAAAGTGACAAGTGACGAGTGATGGGTAAGAAGGAACAGAAAACCGAGATTCGCGTCGGGCTGATCGGTCTGGGGACGGTCGGCGGCGGTGTGGTGCGGGTGTTGCGCGACAACGCGGAGGTGATTCGCCGCCGGTTGGGCGTGCCGCTGCGTCTGGTCAAGGCGGCCGACCGGGAGGCATCGCGGGCCAAGGAGCTGAAACTCCCGGCGGGCACCTTTACCACCAGGGCCGAGGAACTGCTGTCGGACGAGTCGATCGACATCGTGATCGAATTGATCGGCGGCTATGATCCGGCCGAGCGCTATCTGACCGAGGCGATGAGTCGGGGCAAGTGCGTGGTGACGGCGAACAAGGCGCTGCTGGCGACGGCCGGCGAGCGGTTGTTCGAGACGGCGGACCGGCACGGCGTCGAGATCGGGTTTGAAGCGAGCGTGGGCGGCGGGATTCCGATCGTTCGCGTGTTGAAGGAAGGGCTGGCGGCCAACCGGATTGAGGGGTTCTCCGGCATCATCAACGGCACGTCCAATTATATTCTGACCCAGATGACCCAAGCGGGCACCGGGTTTGACGAGGCGTTGGCGCAGGCCCAGCGGGCCGGCTACGCGGAGGCCGATCCGACGTTCGACATTGACGGGATCGACTCCGCGCACAAGCTGGCGATCCTGGCGACGCTCGCGTTCGGGACGCCGGTCGATGTGAAGGACATTTATACCGAAGGGATCCGGGGCCTCGATGCCACCGACATCGCCTACGCCGGCGAACTCGGCTATCGGGTGAAGCTGCTGGCCATTGCCAAGGTGGCTGGCGAGTTATTGGAACTGCGGGTCCACCCCACCATGGTCCCCTCGGACGAACTGATTGCCGAGGTGGAGGGCGCGGACAACGCGATTTTCGTGGTCGGCGACGCGGTGGGCGAGACGCTCTTTTACGGCAAGGGCGCGGGGCAGTTGCCCACGGCCAGCGCGGTCGTCAGCGATCTGATCGATATCGGACGGAACCTGCTTCGGGGCGCCGCGGGACGTGTGGCGCCGACCGGCTACCGGCCGGAGGCCCGCCAGGCGCTTCGGGTGCGGCCGATGGCGGAGATCGAGAGCGTGTATTATTTGCGCTTCCAGGCATATGACAAGCCTGGTGTCCTGTCGAAGATCGCCGGCGTGCTCGGCCACCACGGCATCAGCATCGCGTCGGTGATTCAGAAATCGCGGGCACTGGGCGCGGCGGTGCCGTTGATCATGCGCACGCACCGGGCGAGGGAGCGGCAGGTTCGTCAGGCGCTGGCCGAGATCGATGCGGGACAGGATGTGGCGGGCCGGACGGTGCTGATGCGGATCGAAGGGGAGGAGGACGGCGATGCCTCCGCGGCCTGATCGGCGACGCACCGGCGTGATCGAGCGCTACCGGGAATTCCTGCCGGTGACCGACCGCACGCCCGTCGTGTCGTTGATGGAGGGGAACACGCCGTTGATCCGCTGCCGGCGGCTGACCGATGCCATCAATCCGCGCATTGAGCTCTATCTGAAATATGAAGGGGCCAACCCGACCGGCTCGTTTAAAGATCGAGGGATGACGCTGGCAATTTCCAAGGCAAAGGAGGAAGGCTCCGAAGCGGTGATCTGCGCCTCGACGGGCAACACCTCCGCCTCCGCCGCGGCCTACGGCGCGCGGGCGGGCTTGCGCGTCTACGTACTGATTCCCGAGGGCAAGATCGCGGTGGGCAAGCTCGGCCAGGCGATGATCCACAAGGCGACGGTGATCCAGGTGAAGGGCAATTTCGATGAGGCGCTGACGGTGGTCAAGCAGGTCACCGCGCGCTATCCGGTGACGGTGGTCAATTCGATCAATCCCTACCGGCTGGAGGGACAGAAGACGGCCGCGTTTGAGATCTGCGACCAGCTCGGCGTGGCGCCGAACTATCATGTGTTGCCGGTCGGCAATGCCGGCAACATCACCGCCTACTGGCGCGGCTACGGCGAGTATGAGGTGGGCGGACTGATCACCCGCAAGCCGGCGATGATGGGGTTTCAGGCGGCCGGCGCGGCGCCGATCGTTCTGGGCCACGTGGTCGAAAAGCCGCAGACGATCGCCTCGGCCATCCGCATCGGCAACCCGGCAAGCTGGCAGCCGGCCGTGCAGGCGGCCAAGGATTCGGGCGGCGAGATCGACCTGGTCAGCGACGACGAGATTCTGGAGGCCTACCGGATGGTCGCGCAACTGGAAGGCGTCTTTTGCGAACCGGCATCCGCGGCGGCGGTGGCCGGCGTGATCAAGATGAACAAGAAGGGACGGTTGGTGCCGGGCGACGTGGTGGTCT
>JBGPIL010000132.1:0-6266 GCA_041484905.1 Nitrospiria bacterium | reverse complement strand
GGTGTCACGCCGTTCGACAAACCGGACATATACCCGATGGCGAGCGCCGTGTCGGTACCCGTATTGTTGACCTGCAACGTGCCGAGCGGAAAACCGGACGTAATGTAATGCGAGTTATCCGTAATATCAATGGATACGTTGCCGGCAATATTACTGTCCCCGCTTGTCCCCAACTCAAACTCATCCCAGTTCTGGCCTTCCACGGTGAGGATGGGCACGGCCTGATTTTTGAGCCAGGCGGTGTCACCGGAGTTGGTCGATTCGGAGATGACGACCACGTCATAGTTGGTCGGTGTCCACGCAACGTTGGTCCCGATGAACGTGGTGACAGTATGCCCCAGTGTCGTGGACAGATGATTTTTTAACGGCACGTCAATATTGACATCGGTGCAGGTGGCCGTGGCGCAGATGAGAGCGATGTTCAGCGGGGGCGATTCGCCGCCATTATCATTTCGCCAGCGATAATGGATCTGGGTCGGATTGGGCGGCGCCGGCTTGAGCGCCAGCGAGATCGCGCCTTTATATGAGGTATTCGCCAGCGTCACGGTCGTCGTGGCATAGGACCCTGCGGTGGCCTTGTCCCCCGTTGCCAGGCAGTGCCCACCCCCAAGATTGATTGTATTGGTATTATCCGCCCGCTCCGTGAGACTCGTGAGATTTGCGTTCGTCCAGCCTGAGCATTGGGTGGTGCTCGTGCCGTTGAAGCTTGTTGACGTGATGAGGACAACCAGGGTCGAATCCACGGTCGTCGTCGCACCCGGGATCGTGCCGGTCGTATCGTTGGCTCCGCTATCGTTGCCACCCGCGCCGGTGTCCCATGGATTGCCTGAGGTGATGACGCCCGAAAAACAATGGATCTGACCCGTCGTGTGGTCACCGGAGTCCGCAACCGTCGGGGCCGTGTCGCCGCCGACCGTTCTCTTCCAGAAGACCGCCAATCGGGACGCTGGGTTTGTGGCAGCCGTCCCGGCGCTCTGTGGAGACCACGTCGGCACTTCAACAAAACCCTGCGCCGAAGAAAGTGAAATCACCTGGTTCTCCGACTCGACGGCGAGCAGGCAAACATCGTTGACCTGCATGCTCCCCGGATATGGCGGTGTGATCGTTCCCGTGCCGGATGTGAATGTGCCCGAAGCTCTGTACGCCACCGCTGCCTGCGCCTCTTGGCCAGAAAACGACGGCCACCCGAGCAGTAGAACAAGGAATGAAAGGCATGACAGGAGAAGAACAAACGCACGCCGGCTGTCGGCAGAAAAATAGCCCCTTCTCCGGCTGAGAAAACGGGCTCTCTCTGGTCTTCCCTTCACTTCGGCAACCCTCCTGCCCCGTCACTCTTTTGCGGGGTGAGCGGCTTTGCGCCCCCCGATCACTCGGGGTTTGCTATTATCGGTGTCGGTTCCTACACTCTCTGTTGTTTCTTCACTTTGTTAATCTAAATATAGCGCAGATCCTCCATCCGTCAAGCCAACAACCGGATCGATTACATATGCCAACTAGTTGAAAACAGATAGGTTTCATCACTGCCTAGATCTCCTTAAATTCAACCACACGCCGCTGGGCCAGTTCATCCACAAACGCCGCCACATCCTGAAATACCTCCGCTTCGGATCTGGCGTATTCGCCAGCCACCACACGCGCAATCTCAGTGAGCGTACGTTCTCCATCAATCAAGCCCCAGATACGACTGCCGACCGGGTTCAGGCCGCGCAACGTCTTGCCGGGAATGTCCAAAACCACCGCTTCGCCATCGATTACTTGCGAGGCCGTGTGGACGGCTTTCATGGGAATTTTGTTTACGACTGGAGACGCCATTTCAGCCACAACCCCCATCCCATTGCGATGGAACGGCACACACCAAAAACACCCAAGAGACGACCGGGCCATCTGTCCAGAACCAGCAGACGATCACCCCGATGCATCATCACTCCCTTGCCGATGACCGATTCAGCGGCAACCGGCAGATCCCATCGCCCGCACCAGTCCCCTTTGGTCCTCAGCCAACGGCGGCCCCCCTGCTCCATCCATGCCATGACACGATGCAGGCAGAGCTCTGCACCGTTGGTAAAGAGCACCAGATCGCCGCACGCCAACCCCTCAACCGCACAGGGCCGAACCAAGACACGATCACCGGTCCGAAGAAACGGCTGCATGCTGTGTCCCTTGATACCAAACCAAAGCGCGCCCTCCCGTTCGAGTTCGCTCCGTCTCAGCGCGAGATGATGCTTTGTGTGCGTCCGTTGCATCGTTTCACTATTAGCCCTCGTCCAACCCTTTGTCAAGATGGTGGGCGGTGTGCTGGACATCCAACGTGTTGACGAGTATTCTGTTGAACACGCCCCCATGCCCAAGACAGGCGGACACCCATTGATCACGCTTGCCCGCATCGGCTGCGACGCGGGGGAACCGGCCGAGCGCGACGTCCTCGCCGCCGTGGGGTCCGATTGGGCCGCCCTCCTGCCCCGGACCGAGGCGGAGGGGATGGATGGCGTGCTCCACGACTGGTTGACCCGTGAAGGGCTGATCACAACCATCCCGCCCGACGTGCGGCACCACCTGCAAAGACGCCACACCCATCGCCTCCTCGATTATCAGATCAAGCATCGGGCCCTTGAAGAGGTGCTGCACCTGGCCGACCAGGAGGGGATCCGTCTCCTGCTGCTTCAGGGCATGGCCATCGCCGAGACACTCTATCCGATCGGAGTTCGTCCGCTCAGTGACATCGACCTGCTCGTTCGGCGGGAGGAGTTTGACCGGATGGATCCGCTCTTGATCCGGCTTGGATATGCCCGCCTGTCCCGCTATCCACCGGTCTATGCCCGGGACAGTGTCTGGATCGATCTGCATCAGCAAGTGGCCTATCTGTCTCGCACGGCGCCGGCCGTCAACCCGCTCCGCGTCAATGAGGAAAATCTCTGGGCTGCCGCCGTCCACCATCCGTTCGGCGCCTCACGGGCCTGGACATTGTCGCCCGCCGACCAGATCATCATTCTCAGCGCCCATTTGCAAAAACACTCGTTCAGCCGGTTGATCTGGTTTGTTGACATCGGCCGGTTGTTCAACCTGCTGGGTGGCCAGACACGGCTGGACGAGGTACGAACACGGGCCAAGGAATTATCGCTTGAACAACCACTCTATTTCGTCTGCGCCTACTTGCGTGAGATCATCAGACTTCCCCGGCTTCGATCACACCCATTGCCCGCCCCGCCGCTAAACTGGGCGGAACAACGGCTGGTTTCATGGTTGACGGATGACCGCCGGATCGACGGCATGGGCGATCTGCTCTATCTGTTGTCCATCGGGTCACCGTCAGCACGGTGGCGGTTCCTGCGCCACGCCCTCGCGCCGGGGACAGAGATGATGCGGGAACAGGCCAGTTCATCCTCTCTCAGCAACCTGACCTGGGGATATCTGAGCCGGTTCGGTCGCCTGACGTGGCAGGGTGCCCGGTTGATCCTGCGGCTGTTGCGGAGCGGGTTGGAAGCGAACCGATAGTCCGCTTACCCGTGTGTCCCGTTCATCGGCGCGACCGCCGACGGCAGTTCGAGGGGAAGCGATGCCACGATGTAGAGCAATGGATTGCTGTTCAGATCAACCACGCGCGTGGGCTCCAGCGGCTGCCCGGCCGCATCCTGCAACACTTCCACCACCGGTCTGAGCGGCGACCGGCTGTTGCCTTGAATCACCCGGCCGATCTCCTGCGAGCTGAGCTTGACCCAGCAGCCGGCGGGAAAGAGCGACACTTGTTGGATCAGCGCCCGGACAACCAGCCGGGGATAGCCCAAGCGCTCTTGACAATCGAGCAACTCTTGCACTGCTTCATGCGGGCTGAAAATATGCCGGTAGGGCCTGGGGCTGATCAGCGCATCATAGATATCGGCCACGCCGATTACTTTCGCCAGATCATGGATCTCCTCCGAGTGAAGCCCATGGGGATAGCCCTGCCCGTTTTCCCGTTCATGCTCCTCCCGGACGATCTTGGCCAGCCACGGGTGCTGCGGCGAATATTGCGTAAGGAGTTTGTACCCCACTTCCGGATGGGTCTGCACGGCGGCAAATTCTTCTTTCGACAACTTGCCCGGCTTGTCGAGTAAGTCCTGCGACAGTTTTTGCGTGCCGATGTCGTGAACCAGTGCCGCCACGGTCAGTTGGACCAATTCGTCACGCAGGTGGCCCAACCCTCTGGCGATCTGCATCGCCAGAAGCGTGCAGTGGGCCGCGTTGAGATAGGGTTTATATGCCTGTTGTTGCGCTTCAAAAATCTGATACAACAATCGATCCGGCGTCGGATGGTCGACGATCGCCTGCGCCAATCCAAACACGCGATCAAGGCGAAAACCCTGGTCCGCCCGTACCGCGTCATAAATCGCCTTGACCTCTTTGAGAATCTGCTCAAACAATTGAACCGCCTTGGGGTCGATGACGACATCGGGCCTGACGAGGAGAGAGGCCTCGCTTCGAAGGAGATTTTTCAATTGGGTCACATTACGGAACGCAATGTCTCCCGATGGACGTGCAGCGGCCGCCGACTCGATGTCCCGCTGGCCAGTGGCCTGCGATCGCGCCAGGTCGCTATACCGGACGATGGCACCGTCTTTTTTGGCCGGCTCAGCCATGAGCAACCGTGTGGGCTACCGTGGAAAAATAGCCGTTGCGTGCCACCATCTGGACCAAGCCGGCGTCGATGCGGGAGGCCTTGGCTAGACACCCGGACAACAGGCAGAGATCACAGAGGTTGTTGATGACGCGGGGAATCCCCTTGCTGCACTCGCTGATCAGCTGCACCGCCTCGCCATCGAATAACTCCTCAGGTCCGCCGGCGGCCAGGAGGCGGAATTTGATGTATCGTTCAACTTCTGAAGGTTCCAATGGCATCAGATGGTATTGGAGGCCAATCCGTTGGGCAAATTGCGGAATGGTCCACAATTTTTCACGGAGTTCGGGTTGCCCCAACAGCACAAGGGTCAGCAAAAACCTGTCGTTCCGCTGAAAATTCAGCAACAATCGCAACTCCTCGAGCACCTGATTATCGGAGATGGTTTGCGCTTCATCAACCACCAGCACGCTCTGGATCTGCCGCTCGTCGTTGTTCAGAAGGTGTTCATTGAACCGATGCAGCATCGACACTTTTCGATTTCCCGTCGTTTCAATCCCAAACTGATAGAGCACCTCATACAAAAACTGCTGGGCCGGGAAACTGGGATTTGTGATCATCGCCACGTTGAACCGGTCATCGCGAAGATGCGAGAGAAATTCCCTGGACAACAGGGTTTTGCCGCATCCCACTTCTCCGGTCAGCATTGCGGCGCCCTTACGCTGCGTCACCGCATAGAGCATGCGATGCAAACCTTCTTCGTGCTGACTGGAGGGGAAATAAAAGCGAGGGTCCGGCACATTTTCGAATGGGAGGGATTTCAATCCCCAATAATCCGCGTACACGCCTCCACCTATCTAAGGGCCTCCTATCCGCACACCGGCCCCCTTCCTCAATAAAAGGTAGCGGCAAACCGCCAACCTGTCAAGACCGGCGGATTGACAAATTCCGCAGACTTCTCATATGGTAGGCCCCGACCCATGGCACACCCCCGCGACCCGCTGCACCGCCTGTTGATCCAATCCCGTCGTCATCTCTGGTATCCCTTCACGCAGATGGCCGGGTGGAACAAGGAGACTCCGCTGATCATCCTGCGGGGGAAAGGCCCCGTGTTGTGGGGTCACGACGGACGCCGCTATCTTGACGGCACGTCATCGTTGTGGGTCAACCTGCATGGCCACCGCCACCCCACACTGGACCGGGCCATCGAAGCCCAATTGCGCCGGACCGCCCATTCCACTCTGCTGGGACTCAGCCATCCGCCCGCGATCGAACTGGCGGGCGAATTGGCCCGGCGCGCCCCGTCAGGGTTGAACCGGGTCTTTTACTCCGACAACGGCTCGACGGCCGTTGAGGTGGCGATTAAAATGGCGTTCCAATTCTGGCAACTGTCGGGTAGGGCCGGGCGACGCAAACGCACCTTCATCTCCTTTGCCAATGCCTACCATGGCGATACGCTCGGTGCGGTCAGCGTGGGTGGCATCGACCTGTTTCACCGGCGCTTTGCTCCCCTGCTCTTTCCCACCCTCAAAGTCCACGCCCCCTACTGCTATCGTTGCCCCCTCGGCTTGCGCTATCCGGAATGCGGCATTGCCTGTCTGGATCAACTGGAACGGACGCTCAACCGCCGACGGAACGAGATTGCCGGCGTGGTCATCGAGCCGTTGGTTCAGGC
>JBGPIL010000131.1:0-6333 GCA_041484905.1 Nitrospiria bacterium | reverse complement strand
GTTGCAAAAGTGCATACTCGGCAAAATTGGGACGTGTCCCTATTTTTCATGTGTGGAGCGTGATGAATGTATGAAACTGGCCCACTACCAAATCACAGCATGGTCCGGAGAGCGACGGGCGGACAAGTTGATTCCGGCGCTGTTTCGGCGTATCCTGCTCTGGGTCGACCGTCGGGGTTGCTGTCATCCGCGCTGCCGAACGGGAGGAGAGTGTTCATGAGAGAACAGTCGCCTCACACAGTGCTGGTCTGGGCCGGGCTGCTTGGTCTGCTGTTAGGCCTCGGGTTCTTTGTGGCCGAGAGCGCCCACAGTGGAGGCCCGCCGCACATCTATGTGACCGACGCGGCCAATAACCGGATCATCCGCATGGATGAGATCACCGGCGCGGGCTGGACCACCTTCGGCACCATCGGCCCCGGCGTCAACCAGTTTAGTTTTCCGAAGGGCATCTTTGTGGACCCGGCCGGGGCGATCTACGTGACCGATGCCAACAACGCCCGGATCGTCCGGATGGATGACATGACGGGGAAAAACTGGGCCACGCTCGGGGGCCCTGTCCCCGGCACCGGGACGAATCAGTTCAACAGTCCGACGAGTCTTGTGGTGGATCCGGCCGGAAAAATCTATGTCACCGATGAGGGCAACGACCGAATCGTCCGGATGGAGAACATCACCGGCGCGGGCTGGACCGCCCTGGGCACCAGCGGCTCAGGAGCCAACCAGTTTCGCGGTCCGACCGGCATCGCCCTGGACGCAGCCGGGAAGATCTACGTGGTTGATGCGGGTAACGCCAGAATTATCCGGATGGATACTATTACCGGTGCCGGCTGGACCGCGTTCGGCAGCCGCGGTCACGGGGCGAACCAGTTCAAGTACCCGGTCGGCATCGTGGTGGAGGCGACGGGGAAGATCGACGTGATCGACGGGAGCGACAACCGGATCGTGCGGTTCGACGACATGACGGGCGCCAACTGGACGACCTTCGGCCCGGCCGACTCCAAGACCAACCAGCTTGGCAATCCATTCGGTCTCGCGATCGACCCGGTTGGGAAAATCTATGTGGCCGACACGAAACACAACCGGATTGTTCGCATGGAGAACATCACCGGTGCCGGTTGGACCGCCTTGGGCACCATCGGCCCCGGGAACAACCAGTTCGTGGGCCCGCAAAGCGTGTTTCTGAGATAATGAGAAGGCGGTTTGTTTCTGTGCCTCTCTACTCCATTCCTTAGCAGCACGAGCCACCGGCATCGGGGGCAAAACGATCTTCCGAGCCGCCGGCCATGACGACCACTTCGCTGCTGGTGTACGGTTTCTTCCGAATGAGATAGCCGTACCATTGGTAGCACGCATCGGCCAGAATGACCACGGCCAGTCCGGCCACCACGGCCACGAGTGCTGCATTCAGATACAGGCTGACGGCCTGAGCCGAGGTCGCGGCCGCCTGTCCCTTGGCGATAAACAACACCAGCAGCTCATAACTCCCGGTGAGCGTGATCACGCTCACGAACAGCATTGGCGCGGCGGTGACCCACAGGTAGCGCGCTTTGCCCATTTTGATCAGCACCGTCGTGCCCACGCACAACGCCAGCGTCCCCAGCAATTGATTGGCCGCGCCGAACATCGGCCAGATGGTGGAGATGCTGCCCGTGCTGATCAGATAGCCCCAAGCGAAGACGATGAGGCCGCTGGTGAGGAGCAGACCGGGCCGCCAGTTCAAGTCCTTGAAACGGGAGTCGGCCAGCCCCGCCGCTTCCTGCAGCAGATACCGGGCGATCCGGGTTCCCGCGTCGATCGTGGTGAGGATGAACAACGCTTCGAAGAGCAGGGCGAATTGATACCAGTAGGTCATCAGGCCCTGCATGCCGGGCAGGGAGGAAAAGATCGACGCCATTCCCGCCGCCAGGGAGACCGCGCCACCGGGCCGGCCCGCCAATTCCACGCCGACCAGGGAGGAGAGCTCCTGCACGTGAACGACCGGAAAGCCGAGCGCGGCGATGGTGTTGGACGACAGATGTGTATTGATGGCGAAATAATCACCGGGCATGAAAAGCGTGGCCGCGACCAGCGCGATCACGCCCACGAAACTTTCCAGCAACATCGCCCCGTAGCCGATCATCGCGTGCGACTCGCGCTCGATCATCTTCGACGTGGTGCCGGACGAGACCAGTGAATGAAAGCCCGAGATCGCGCCGCAGGCGATGGTGATAAAGACGAAGGGGAACAGAGTGCCCGGAATGATCGGTCCCCCTCCGTGAATAAATGAAGTGATGGGGGGCATCTGGATCGTCGGGGCCATGAGGACGACACCGATACCGAGCAGCAGCACCACGGACAATTTCATGAAGGTGGAGAGGTAATCCCGGGGCAGGAGCAGCATCCAGATGGGCAACACCGATGCCAGAAAGCCGTAGCCGGCCAGCGCCCAGACGAGCGTGTCCCGCTCGAGATTGAACCATGCGGCCAGCGGCAGCTGCGCCGCCCAGCGTCCCGTTGCCACGGCGAGGAGCAGCAGCACAACCCCAATGGCGGACACTTCACCCACCCGGCCTGGCCGCCAGTAGTGCAGATAGAAACCCATGAAGAAGGCGATTGGGATCGTCATCGAGAGTGTGAAGACGCCCCAGGGATTATGATAGAGCGCGTTGACGACGGCCACCCCCAGTCCGGCGATGGCCACGATTACGATGAACAGCACCGCCGCCATGGTGCAGAGGCCGGTCACGGGACCCATCTCATCCCAGGCGATCTGGGGCAGCGACCGGCCGTTGCGGCGCATCGAGGCGACGAGGATGATAAAGTCCTGCACGGCGCCGGCCAGGACTGCGCCGATCACCAGCCAGAGAAAGCCGGGCAGGTAACCGAACTGGGCCGCCAGCACGGGGCCAAGCAGCGGGCCCGCGCCCGCGATCGCCGCAAAATGGTGGCCGAACAGCACCCATCGATGAGTGGGGTGATAATTTTTCCCGTCCGTAAGCCGATAGGCGGGGGCGACGCGCTGGTCATTCAGTTCGACCACGCGGCGGGCCAGAAACCGGCCGTAGAAGCGGTAGGCCAGTGCGTAAAAACAGGCGGCGGCAATGACGAGCCAGAGTGCATTGATCCGTTCATCGGGCCTGAAGGCCCCCGTCACGATGGCGAACGCGACCGCGCAGAGGAGCGCCACCCCGGCCCAGAACAGATACCCCAGAATCTTCATCAGAACGTCATCACCCCGCCGTCATCTTAGAATTCCGCCTCGGTGGTGTCAACCGGCGAGGTTGACAGGGATGCACGCCATGTGTTAAAAAATCTGACGCAAAATTACGGTCTTGGGAGATGACATGTACGCCATTATCGAAACGGGCAGCAAGCAATATCGTGTGGAACCGGGTGCCGCGATCCGGGTGGAGAAGCTCTTGGCCGAGGTCGGCGCATCGGTGACGTTTGACCGGGTGCTGCTGGTCAGCAACGACGGCAAGGTGGTGGTCGGCGCACCGGTGGTCGCCAAGGCGACGGTGACCGGTGAGGTGGTCCGCCACGGCCGCGCGCCGAAAGTGATCGTATTTAAGAAGAAGAAGCGCAAAAACTACCGCCGCACGCGGGGCCACCGGCAGGATTTTACGGACGTGAAGATCACGGTCGTTCAGGCAGTTTGATCTGCCTGTTTTGCCTGTTTTAATTGACTCTTTTCAACTGAACGGGATCTCTCATGGCGCATAAAAAAGGACAGGGCTCCACCACCAACGGGCGCGACAGCCAGCCGAAATATCTCGGCGTCAAACGCTACGGCGGCCAGGTCATCAATGCCGGCACGATCATCGTGCGCCAGCGCGGCACGCAGATCCACCCGGGGTTCAATGTCGGGTGCGGCAGCGATTACACGCTCTTTGCCAAGATCCCATGGGTCGTAAAGTTCGAGCCCTACGGTAAGGGGCGCACGCGCGTCAGCGTCTATCCGGTTTCCACTCCGTCCGCATCCTAGCCGCGTTTTAGAGGACAGGCGGCTGTTTCAGCCTGCTCATGTGCCGGCCCGTTGGTTCTGCTGACGGGTGAATGGCGTGAACGGCTGCGAAGGACTTCAAAAAAACAGCCTGTTCCCTTTTCAGAAGGTTCGTCCATGTTTATCGATCAAGCCAAAATTCTCGTCAAAGCGGGCGACGGAGGCAACGGGTGTTGCAGCTTCCGGCGCGAAGCCTATGTGCCGCGGGGCGGCCCCAACGGCGGCGACGGCGGCCGCGGCGGCAGCATCATTCTGAAGGCCGATCTGTCACTGCACACCCTAATTGACCTGACTTATCAGCAGCAGTATCGCGCCAAGCGCGGCGCCCACGGAGAGGGGAAGGATTGCTATGGCCGCAGCGGCGCCGATCGCGTCATTGCGGTCCCGGTCGGCACGATGGTCTATGACGCCGACTCCGGCGACCTGATCGTCGATCTGGCCGTGCCGGGCCAGACGCTGGTGGCGGCCAAGGGCGGCCGGGGCGGCCGGGGCAACGCCCACTTTGCCACGCCGACCCACCGCGCGCCGCGCCGGGCCGATCCCGGTGAACCGGGCGAGGAACGGACGTTGCGGCTTGAGGTCAAGTTGCTGGCCGATGTCGGGATCGTCGGGTTTCCCAACGCGGGCAAATCGACATTGCTGTCGGCCATCTCCAAGGCCCGTCCCAAAATCGCCGATTATCCCTTCACGACGCTGACGCCGCAACTGGGCGTGGCCCGCGACGCCGCCGGCCGCAGCTTCGTGGTGGCCGACATTCCGGGGTTGATCGAAGGCGCACACGAAGGGAAGGGGCTCGGATTTCAATTCCTGCGCCACGCCGAACGGACGCGGTTGATGCTCCATCTGGTCGACGCCGGTGTTGGCCGTGAGGGCAGTCCGGTCAAAGAGTTTCAAGCCCTTCGAAGGGAACTGATCGCCTATCAACCTGAACTGGCCGAAAAACCGATGGTGCTGGCGGCCAACAAGGTGGACGTGCAGGGCGACGGCGACCATGTAGCAGCCTTGCGCCGGTACGCCAAGAAGGAAAAAATCCCGTTTTTTGCCGTGTCGGCCGTCACGGGCGAGGGAGTCACGCCGTTGCTGAATTTTTTGGGCGACCAGGTGGCGCATCAGTCCACCTGCCAGCCGGACAGGGCCGTGGCTTCGGCTGAGGCATCGACGGCATGAACGCGCTGCGGCAAGAAGTGTTTGGGTCTGTCCGTCGGATCGTCGTGAAAATCGGCAGCCGACTGCTCGCGCCGAAGGGGCGGGGCCTGCAGACGGCGTGGATCGAGCAGTTGGCTCGCGATGTGGCCGCGTTGCGGGCCAGGGATTACGAGGTCATTCTCGTGTCATCGGGCGCGATTGCGGCCGGGATCGAACGGCTGGGACTGGCCGAACGGCCCACCACGATCGCCCGCAAGCAGGCGGCGGCCGCCGTCGGGCAGGGGCGGTTGATGGCCGCCTATGACGCGGCTTTTTCCTCCGTCGGACTGGCGGTGGCGCAGGTGCTGCTCACCCACGGCGATCTGGCCGATCGGAAGCGCTTCTTGAATGCCCGGACCACACTCGCGACCCTGCTGGATGCGGACGTGGTGCCGATCATTAATGAGAACGACACCGTGGCCGTCGAGGAGTTGAAGTTCGGCGAGAACGATTACCTGGCGGCGCTGGTGACCAATTTGATCGGCGCGCAGCTCTTCGTGATTCTGTCCGGTGTGGAGGGGTTTTGTACGGGTGATCCGACCCGGGACCCGTCGGCCGCGTTGATTCCGCTGGTGACCGAGATCACGCCGTTGCTGGAGGCGCACGCCAAAATGACCGGCAGCGCGGAAGGGACGGGCGGCATGGTGCCCAAGCTGGCGGCGGCCAAGCAGGCAACCGCGCACGGCGTGGCAACGATCATCGCCAACGGGCAGCGGCCGAATGTGCTCGCCGACCTGCTGGCCGGTAGTGAGATCGGCACCCTCTTTTTGCCGACCAAAGAGCGGCTCAAGAGCCGCAAGCACTGGATCGCCTATACGCTGCACGCCAAGGGCCGGCTGCACCTGGACGAGGGCGCCGCGCGCGCCTTGCGTCAGCAGGGGCGGAGTTTGCTGCCGTCCGGTGTGCGGAAGGTGGAAGGGAAGTTTCAGGCCGGCGACGCCGTCACCTGCGTCGGGCCGGACGGCCAGGAAGTGGCGCGCGGCCTGAGCAACTACTCGGGGGACGAAGTGACGAAAATCCTCGGCGCCAAGAGCCGGGAGATTTCAGACCGCCTCGGGTACAAGCTCTACGATGAAGTGATTCACCGCGACAACCTGGTCGTGCTGAAGTAAGCCGGATTATTCCAGGTCCCGCCCCTTGACCGTTTTGCGGCCGTCCGCCTTCGC
>JBGPIL010000130.1:0-6339 GCA_041484905.1 Nitrospiria bacterium | reverse complement strand
CGCCGGTGGCGCGCGCGCTCAAAGCGCTCCAGACGCAGTTCCCCGCCGCGGCGCAGAACCTGCAGGAGGAGTTGATCCCCAGCGCGTTGGAGGCCATTCGCACCACGGTGGACAACGTCACCGAGCAGATCGACCGGATCGTGAAAGTCAAAGCCCGGCGGGCCGAAAGCCTCAAGGCGTTGCTGATCGATCTGGAGGGCACGCTCGACCAGATCAACGCCCAGCCGCTGCTCGACAAACTGCGTGAGGTCGCGGCGCAGACGCGCCTGGATCTCGTGATCAATTGCCGGCATCTGCGTCACGCCACACCGGCGGCGATCGCGATGCTGCTGGATCGCGCCTGGGTCTCCCAACTGGCGCCCGGCGTCAAGGTGCGCTACGTGAACCTCCAGCAGGCGTATCATGACGCTCTCGAACGGCTGGCCCTGTCGGGGAGTGAACTTCTTTCCGAAGAAGGTAGCTAGGTTGTTAGGTCGCTAGGTGGCTAGGAACAACAGGTCGCTCGGTAGCTAGAAGAACTACTGATGGTCGCTAGGACACGCCACTTCAACACGCCCTTTTCCAGCCACCTAGCCACCTCATTACCTAGCCACCCGATTTCCTAGCTACCTCACCACCCAGCGACCTAACCACCTTTTCACCCCATGCACACCTTTCAATACCACCGGCAGACGTTGTGGTGCGAGGAGGTGCCCCTTGCGTGGATCGCGCGGGCCGTCGGCACCCCCTGCTACGTCTACAGCGAGCGGACGCTCCGCCGCCATTTCCGGGCGTTTGACGACGCGTTTGCCGGGGTGTCCCATCTCACCGCGTTTGCCGTCAAAGCAAACTCCAATCTGGCCCTCCTGCGCCTCTTCGCCCAGGAGGGCGGCGGCGCCGACGTGGTCTCCGGGGGAGAACTCTACCGCGCCCTGGCAGCCGGCATCGATCCGGGCAAGATCGTCTTTGCCGGCGTCGGCAAGCAGGCGAAGGAAATTCACGACGCGCTGCAGGCCCGCATTTTGATGTTCAATGTCGAGTCGCACCAGGAATTGGCGCTGATCGAGAAGGTCGCCCGGCAGTGCGGGCGGCAGGCGCGGGTTGCGCTCCGGGTCAATCCCGACATCAATCCCCAGACCCATCCCTATATCTCCACCGGCCTGAAGAACAGCAAGTTCGGCGTCAACATCCGGGAGGCGCTGGCGTTCTACCGGGCGGCCTGCCGCTTGCGCCATATCGAAGTGGTGGGACTCCATTCCCACATCGGGTCGCAGATCACCCAGTTGGGGCCGTTTCTTGACGCTGTCAAGAAAATTTTGCGGCTGATCGACCGGCTCCGGGCCGAGTGGATCAACATCCGCTATCTTGATTTGGGCGGCGGCCTGGGCATTACCTACAAATCCGAAACACCGCCCCATCCCCGCGCGCTCGCCAGGGCACTGACCCCGCTGCTCAAGCCGTGGCTGGCATCGGGCGGCACGCTGATCTTCGAGCCGGGCCGCGTGATCGTCGGCAACGCCGGGTTGCTGCTGACCGAAGTCCTCTACGTCAAATCGGGCCATCCCCATCCCTTTGTCGTTGTCGACGCGGGGATGAATGATCTGATCCGGCCGAGCCTGTACGACGCCTATCATCAAATTCTCCCCGTGATGCGCCGCCGCATCCGCGCGCAGACGGTCGACGTGGTCGGGCCGATCTGCGAATCGGGCGATTTTCTGGCCAAAGGACGCCGCCTGCCCCAGAACCGGCCGGGCGATCTTTTGGCGGTCATGAGCGCGGGAGCGTACGGCTTCGCGATGGCTTCCAACTACAATGCCCGGCCCCGGGCGGCCGAAGTCCTGGTGCAGGGCAGCAGTTTTACCGTCATTCGCCGGCGTGAAACCTACGGCGATCTGATCCGCGGCGAATTTATTCCCCCGTCGTTGAAGAAATAGGGTTCAGTAGGCAGGAAAATAAAAGTAGACAGTAGACAGGGAAAACAAAGCGCGTTGTTGCTCTGTCTCTAATTCCTGGCTACTGGCTACGGCCTACTTGTCCTTCTTTCCCGCCTACTGTCTACTGCCTACTTGCCCCCCTTCCCCGCAGTTTGCTACGATGGATCGCGATGAAAATCCCGTTTACCAAACTCAGCGGCAGCGGCAACGATTTCATCCTGATCGACCATCGGACGCCCGTTCTGCCCGAGGCAACCCTCTCGCAGTGGGTCGCCAAAATCTGCGCCCACCGCCTTTCCATCGGCGCGGACGGCGTCATTCTGATCGAGCCGCCGAGTTCGTCCGCCTCAGGCGGAAAAGCTGATTTTCGCTGGCGGTTGTTCAACGCCGACGGCAGTCCCGCCGACATGAGCGGTAACGGCGGCCGGTGCGCGGCCCGGTTTGCCTATCTGAAGGGCATCGCCAAGGCGGCCATGGTCTTTGAAACACCGGCCGGCCTGATCCAGGCCGAAGTCACGGGCGACCAGGTGAAGATCCGGTTCACCGATCCGACCGATTTCCGCTGGCGGTTGTCGATCGAAGTTGATGGAACGCGCCGCGAGGGCCATTTCGTCAACACCGGCGTGCCACACCTGGTCTATCTGGTTGAGAACATCGACAGCGTCGATCTGCTGACGGTCGGCCGCAAGAACCGGTTCCATCCGCTGTTTCAACCGGCCGGCACGAACGTCAATTTTATCCAACGGCTTGATTCCCATCATCTCAAGATCCGCACGTACGAGCGCGGTGTCGAGGACGAGACGCTCGCCTGCGGGACCGGCGCTGTCGCATCAGCGCTGGTCGCGGCGACGGTGGCCGGCGCCCAGAGCCCGGTCACCCTGCTGCCCAAAGGCGGCCAGCCGTTGACCGTCAGTTTTGCGCGCGAAGGCGACCAATTCAGGAATATCGATCTGGCCGGCGATGCGAGAGTGGTGTATGAGGGAGAGATGGGGGAAGAAGCGTGGAAGTACTGAGTAGAAAAGGGGCCAGTAGACGGTAGGCAGTAGACAGGAAAGATAGAAACCAGTAGGCGGTAGACCGTAGGCAGGAAAGCAGGGCAGTAGCCAGTAGGCTGGAGACTGTAGGCAGGAAAAATTAAGATGACAACGATTAAGGCGATAACAAGCCGTCTGGTTTTCCCTGGCTACAGACTACTGGCGTCTTTTCTTTTCCCCGCCTACTGCCTACTGGCTACTTTTTCCCGACTCATGGCCCCTGGCTGCAGGCTACTGACTACTGGCCCCTCTTCTTTTCCCTGGCTACTGCCTACTGGCTACTGGCCCCTCGGAGGTTGTTATGTTTAAGGGCTCACTCGTCGCCATTGTGACGCCGTTTCGAAACGGCCGGCTTGATGAAGAGGCGCTGGGACGGCTGATCGAATGGCAGATCGCCGAGGGGACCCACGGCATCGTGCCGTGCGGGACGACGGGCGAATCGGCCACGCTCAGCCACGAGGAGCATCGGCGTGTCATCGAATTTACGATCGCAACGGTCAACCGGCGGGTGCCCGTCGTCGCCGGCACCGGTTCGAACAGCACGGAGGAGGCGATCGCACTGACCCGTCATGCCAAGCAGGCGGGCGCCGACGGTGCGTTGCTGATCACTCCTATTACAACAAACCGACACAGGAAGGGCTGTACCAACACTACAAGCAGATCGCCCAGTCGGTCGACCTGCCCCTGATGCTCTACAACATTCCCGGCCGCACGTCGGTGAACATGCTGCCGGCCACGGTGGCCCGGCTGACCCACCTGCCGACGGTCGTCTCGATCAAGGAGGGCTCCGGCTCGATCCAGCAAATGGATGAAGTGCTGCAACTGTGCGGCGACCGGCTGACGGTCCTCTCCGGCGATGATGCCATGACGCTACCGATGATGGCGCTGGGCGGTCACGGGGTCGTCTCGGTCGTGGCCAATGTCGCCCCGCGGGAGACCGCCACACTCGTCACCGCCGCGGCCAAGGGCGACTTTGCGCAGGCCAGGACACTGCATCGACGGCTGCTGCCGCTGGTCAACGCGCTCTTTCTTGAGACCAACCCGATCCCAGTCAAAACTGCGCTCGCCCTGATGGGCCGATGTACCGACGAGTTGCGCCTGCCGCTCTGCGCCATGCAAGCGGAGACGAAGCAGAAGCTGGTTGACGCGCTGAAGAGGCATGGATTGATATGAAAGGGTCCAGTAGCCAGGGGCCAGTAGCCAGGACCACCGTCGTGTTCTTCCTGTCTACTGTCTACTGTCTACTGCCTGCTGTCTAATAAAATGCCCCCAATACCTATCATTATCATGGGCGCTGCGGGCCGGATGGGCAGCCAGATCATCTCGTTGCTGCGCGAGCAGAAGGAGCTCTCACTCGCCGCCGCAATCGAATATCACACCCATGCCGCGATCGGCCGGGATGCGGGCGAAGTGGCCGGCGGCGAGAAGCTGGGTGTGACGATCACGCCCGATCTGCCCCGCGCGCTGAAAACCGGCCGGGTCGTCATTGATTTCACGACACCTGAAGTCACGGCGGAGACGGCAACAATGGCCGCCAAAGCAGGCGTAGCACTGGTGATCGGGACAACCGGATTGACCGACAGTCAGCAGAGGGCGGTGCAGGCGGCGGCCAAGAAGGTGGCCGTGCTCCATTCGCCCAACATGAGCGTCGGCGTCAATCTGCTCTTTCGGCTGGCCGCGCAGGCGGCCAAGGCGCTCGGCCCATCCTATGACATCGAAATCATCGAGGCGCATCATCGGATGAAGAAGGACGCGCCCAGCGGCACCGCGTTGCATCTGGCCCGGTTGCTGGCCGATGCCATCGGCCGGAAGCTGGAGCAGGCGGCCGTCTACAGCCGCCACGGCAAAGAGACCGCCCGGCAACCGGGGCAGATCGGGATCCAATCGGTCCGGGGCGGCGACATTGTCGGCGACCACACTGTCATTTTTGCGGGACCGGGCGAGCGGCTGGAATTGACCCACCGGGCATCGAGCCGGGACAATTTTGCCCGCGGCGCACTGTTGGCCGCCCGTTGGATCGTCGATCAGCCGTCGGGTCTTTATTCGATGCAGGATTTGTTGAAGCAGTAGACAGGAGCCAGTAGGCAGTAGCCAGAAAAGAGCAGGGATGGTAGCCAGTAGTCAGGAGCCAGTAGCCAGGGAAGGTCAGATGTTTTGTCATTGTACTTTTTTCTGCCTACTGTCTACTGCCTACCGGCTACAAGGATAAAAATGAAGAGATCAAGAACCAAACAGGGAACATTCCGGCCCGCAGACCGCATTCTCACGTTGCCCCCCTATCTCTTTGCGGCGATCGACCGGATGAAGCAGGAGGCGATCCGCAAGGGGGCCGACATCATCAATCTCGGTATCGGCGACCCCGACCTGCCAACACCACGTCACATCATCGAACGGCTCCAGAAGGCGGCGACCGATCCCCGTCATCATCAATATCCCTCGTATGAAGGGATGCTGCGCTTCCGCGAGGCGGTCGCCCGCTGGTACAAACAGCGATTTAATGTGACGCTCGATCCCGCCACGGAGGTGCTGACACTCATCGGCTCCAAGGAGGGCATCGGCCATCTGCCGTTGGGCGTGATCAATCCCGGCGACGTCGCGCTGGTGCCGAGCCCCGGCTACCCGGTTTATCAAGTCGCCGCGCAATTCGCCGGCGGCCGGGCTCATCTGATGCCGCTGCGCGCATCGAACCAGTTTCACCCTGATTTCGGCGCGATCCCCGCGGCGATCTTAAAACGGGCGAAACTCTGTTTCTTAAACTACCCCAACAACCCAACCGCCGCGACGACGACGCCTGATTTTTTCCGGCAGGCGGTCGCCTTCGCCCACCGCCACAACCTGATCATCGCGCACGACGCCGCCTATTCGGAGATTTACTATGACGGCCGACGGCCGCCCAGTTTTCTTGAAGCCGAGGGGGCCAAAGAGGTCGGCATCGAGTTTCATTCGCTATCGAAGACCTTCAACATGACCGGCTGGAGGATCGGCTTCGCCGTCGGCAATCGCGACGTCATCGCCGCACTGGGCAAGGTCAAGAGCAATCTCGATTCTGGCGTCTTTCAGGCGATACAGGAAGCGGGCATCGCGGCGCTGGAAAGCCCCGCCGAGGTGACCGAGGCCATCCGGCGCGAATACCAGCAACGGTGCGATCTCTTCGTCCCCGGCCTGCAGCGGCTGGGGCTGGAGGTGGAATCGCCTGCGGCCAGCTTCTACGTCTGGGTGCACGTGCCCAAAAGAACCACATCGGCCGCGTTTACCGCCCGGCTGCTGCAACAGACCGGTATTGTCACGACGCCGGGCAACGGCTTCGGCGAGGCCGGCGAAGGGTATGTGCGGATGACGATGACCGTGCCGCCGGCCCGACTGAGCGAGGCGCTGGACCGGATGAAACGGCT
>JBGPIL010000129.1:0-6433 GCA_041484905.1 Nitrospiria bacterium | reverse complement strand
GTCTATGCAGGCGTGGTATGGAAGCGTGGGTATATCGCTGTCAGTGATGTGCACCTGGTTCGTCAGGCGGTGCTGTCGTCATCGTGACCATGAAAATTTTCCTGTCATCTTATTACAACACACGGTTCGCGGCGATGAACGAGTACGTCGAATCGACGCTGCGGCGGATGGGGCACGAAGTCGTCGTGTTCGAGCACTACCGGTACCGGCTGCCGGGTCGTGTGCGGGACCGGCTGCCGATCTTGCAGTCGTGGGATATTGGGCGGCTGAATCGCGCCCTGCGCCACGCGGTCGAGCGCGAACGGCCCGACCTGCTGCTCGTGTTGGCCGGGATCACCCTAGACGGTGAGACCATTCAGGCCATTCGCCGGACCGGCGTGACCACGGCCAACTGGTTTGCCGACTATCCGGCCCATTTTGACTATACGATGACAATGGCGCCGGCCTATGACTGGTTTTTCGTCAGCGACAGTCTCAGCCGGGACCGCCATCGGGCGGCCGGTCATGCCAATGTGCACTGGCTGCCATTCGGGTGTCTGCCCGAATGGGCCGACGAGTTGCCGAGGGGACGGGAGGAGCTGACCGGGATCGATGCGGTCTTCGTGGGGTCGTGGTATCCCGAGCGGGCCGCGTGGCTGTCCGGGTTGTCCGGATGCCGGCTGGCCATCTGGGGCCCTGGATGGCGGGAACGGGTGGAGGGTCCGCTGCGTGCCGCCGTTCGGGGTGACGCCTTGCGGCCGGTGGAATGGCTGCTGGAGTATCGCCGGGCCCCTGTTTCGTTGAACCTGCATTACGGTTTCGGAGGGGACCCGATCCCGTACGGCGCCATGGCGAATACGAAGGTGTTTGAAGTGCTGGCGGCCGGGGGGTTCCTGCTGACGGATGAGAAGAAGGACCTGACCACGTTGCTCGCGGCGGGTCGCGATTTTGTGGGGTTTCATGATATTCGAGACTGTGAGGCCAAGCTGCGCTACTACCTGGACCATGAGGACGAGCGGCGCGTGATCGCCCGTCGAGGCCAACAGAGCGTGCTGGCGAATCACACGTATGCCCACCGGCTCAGCGCCCTGCTGACAATGATCGAAAGGGCAGGGTAGACCGTGGAGCCGGTGCGTGTTGTTCATCTGGTTGAACGGCTGGAGATCGGCGGCATGGAACGGGTGGTGGCGACCATGGTCACGGGATTGGACCGGGCCCGTTATCGGGCCAGGGTGCTGTGTCTGATGGGGCGGGGACCGATTGCCGATGAGTTGCGCCGGGCCGGAATCCCTGTCGATTGTTTTGAGTGGGACACCGCGCGGCGATTCAAGGAGCTGATTCGCCTGACCCGGTGGTTGCGCGAGCATAGGGTCACGATCCTGCACACACACGGCTATTCAGCCGGTGTGTTGGGGCGCGTGGCGGGCTGGCTGGCGCGCACGCCGGTGCTCATCGCCCATCTGCATACCACCGACTGGGGCTTTGCCACACGGCAACGCTGGATCGAATGGGGGCTCTCATGGATCACCGACCGGGTGATCTGTTGCTCGCATGCCGTCGCCGCCTTCGCGTCGGACCGCCTGGGGTTGTCGCCAGGGGTGCTGTCGGTCATCCGGAACGGCGTCCCGCTTGGGCACGGGTCCAATGATGTGATGAAAGACGAAGTCGCGGTTCGACGATTGTACGGGCTGTCGGCCCGCGCGCCGGTGATCGGCATTGTCGGCTCATTGACCGTCAACAAGGGGCACGCCGTCGCCCTGCAGGCCTTTGCCCGGCTGCATCGCGAATCGCCTGCGGTCCGGCTGTTGATCGTCGGAGACGGCCCGGAACGGACACGACTGCACGCGTTGGCGGAGACACTGGGACTGTTGCCGTCGGTGGTCTTCACCGGCCGGCAGGCGTCCGTCGGCCCGCTGATGGCCGCGTGCGACGTGGTCTGTTTGCCCTCGATTCACCGGGAAGGATTGGCGTTGACGATTCTCGAGGCGATGACGGTCGGCAAGGCCGTGGTCGGATCGGATCTTGCCGGCATCCGCGAGGCGATGGTGGTGACGGAAACCGGCGAACTGGTGCCGCCGAATGATCCGGACCGGTTGGCCGAGGTTCTGGCGCGCCTGCTGGCCGATCCCGATCGACGCCGCGCCATGGGAGCCAACGGCCGCCGTCGCGTTGAAGCCCTCTTTTCCGAGAGCTTGATGCTCCGGCGATTGACCGAACTCTATGACCATCTCTGCACGCGGATCGAACCGACGGCCCACCAGCCTGTGCCGGTCCTCTATACCACGTGCCGGGGAAGCTTGCAGGGCGGGGGGCAGCAGAGCCTGCTTCAGTTGCTGACACACCTGGACCGGCATCAGTTTCGTCCGACCTTGCTCTGCCCCGAGCAGGGCGAACTGAGCGACCGTGTGGAAGCGATGGGTATCGAAACGATCGTCTGGCCGCTGCCGCGGGTGAGCCACCGGTCGGTCTGGTCGATCATCCGAACGGTGGGACGACTGGTCTCGGCACTTCGACGACGACGGATCCGTCTGATCCATACCGATGCCCCGAGGGAAACATTCTATGCCGGCATCGCAGGGGCCATCGGGCGCGTGGCGTTGTTGTGGCATGTGCGGGCGTGCAGCGGGGACTGGTCGGACCGGTGGCTGGCGGCGTTCTCAGACCGGTTAATCCTGGTGGCGGAAGCGCTTCGCCCCCGGTTTCGGTTCAATGTGTCAGGGGAGGACCAGCATAAACTGACGGTCATCCATAATGGTGTCGAATTGACCATGCCCGCGTCGGTCGAGCCGCAACGATCGGCCATTCGAAAGCGGCTGAACGTGGGGCCGGCCACGGTCGTCATGATTGCCGTGGGGCGTGTCGAACCGCTCAAGGGCACCGGCATCCTGCTGGAGGCCTTGGGCCGGCTTCCCCGTAAATGTCGTGATTATCGTGTGTTGTTGGTCGGGCCCTTGGAACAGGCCTATCGGGCACGGCTGGAGGCGCAGGCGGAGCGGGTGGGCGTGGCCGATCGCGTGGAGTTTGCCGGTTTCCAATCGCCCGTTCAGCCGTGGATTGCCGCCGCAGACCTTCTTGTTCATCCATCACTTTATGAAGCATTCCCTCGAGTTATTCTTGAGGCGATGACGCTGGCCAAGCCGGTCGTGGCCTCCCGGGTGGGCGGGGTGGCTGAAGCGGTGGTGGATGGTGAAACCGGGCTCTTGGTGCCCGCGGAACAGGCCGAGGCCCTGGCGGCCGCCCTGGAACAATGCCTGATGGATGCGTCGCTGCGCGAGCGGATGGGAAAGGCCGGCCGGCAGCGCGTTGAGACCGCCTTTGGCGCCGAGCAGCATGCACGCCAGGTTGAGGCGGAATATCATCGGTTGTTGGCGGGCCCGCTGGGAGGCGCGGAATGAGCGCACAGGGGATCGAGGGGCGTGCGGCGGTCAGGGCGGCCGAGTTCGCCAGCCGTTGTCCGCTATGCGGCGGGATGTCGGCCAGCGTGATTGAGCGATGCGGCGACGTGCGGACGGCCTTATGCGCCCGGTGTGATGTGGCGTATCTGACGCCCGTGCCCTCCTTGCCGGAATTGGGCGCTCACTATGATGAAGGGTATTATGCCGGTTGGATTACGTCCCAGCGGCGGGCACGGCGACGGCTGTGGCAACAACGCCTGGCGCTGGTGCGCGCGCGGCGGGCTGGAGGCGATCTGCTGGATATCGGCTGTGGCGACGGGAGTTTCGTCGAGGTGGCGTCCGCCGCGGGGTTTCTGTGCGCCGGGACGGAATTGTCCGACTATGCCGCCGAACGGGTCCGGCGGCGGCTGCGCATTCCTGTCATGACCGGTCCGGTCCGGTCGATCGAGTGGCCGGCCGCCTCGTTCGACGTGGTGACCATGTGGCACGTGCTGGAACACCTGACCGATCCCCGCGGCGACCTGGCCATCGTCCAGCGGTTGTTGCGGCCCGGGGGACTGCTGTTCGTGGCCGTGCCGAATCGGCTGAGCACGCTGTTTAACGGCGTCTATCGGGTGGTCAAGGGCGCGTCGCCGCCGTTCTATACGCCGGACGAGAGGGAACTGCATCTGTTCCATTTCACACCGGAGAGCCTGCATCGATTGCTGGAAAGCCGGGGGTTCCGGGTGTTGACCATCGGGATGGACGTCGAGGATGCCGACTGGCGGAAACGGTGGGTGGATCGGGCCGCCCGCTGGTGGTGTCATCTGAGCGGGATCAATCGGTCGCTGACCGTGCTGGCCGTGGCGGAAAAACCCCGTGATTAGAAAACGACTCAAGGACGGCGTGAAATGGCTCTACTACGCCGTGCGGTCGCTCGCCTTGTGGCTGTTGTGGCCCCTGTTCGCCCGGCCCTCGAGACCTGTCGAAGCCGACGCGGTGCGCCGCATTGCGGTCCTTCGGCTCGACCGGCTGGGTGATCTCGTCCTGACGCTGTCGCTGCTCAGGGCGCTGAAGCGTCGATGGCCGTCGGCCGACGTGACGCTGGTGTGCCGCGAGGCCGTTGCCCCTCTGGCGCAGGCGCAGCCGGACATTGACCGGTTGATGACGGTGCGGGGCGTGTCCGGCCGCGCGGGGCGGCTGATGGAGCAGGGCGAACGGCTGCAGTTGCAGGCGCGGCTTCGAGCCGAACGGTTTGATCTGGTGATCGATCCGCTGAACGGAGAGGAACTGGAAACGGCGCTGTTGGCCTGGCACAGCCGGGCCCGCTACCGCGTGGGTTTTTCGACGGCCGGCCGGGGTCTTTTTTTCACGCATGTCGCGCCCGCCCGCCCGGACCAGTCGTTTCTTGAGCAGCAACAGGCCCTGGCGGCTGTGATCGGCGTCGAGCTCGATCCGGAGGAGCCACCGTGTTTGATGGTGACGCCGGCCGAGCGGGACGCGGCTCTGGCCCGGCTGCGCCGCGAGGGGCTCGATCCCGCTCTCCCGATTATCGGGATTCATCCTGGCGGTTATTATCCATCGCAACGCTGGCCGCTGGGCCGGTTTCTGCAGTTGGCCCGTTTCCTGGAGCGGGAACGACAGTGCCAGGTGGCCTTCTTCGGCACACGGGCGGAGGAACGCCTCATCGCGCAGATCGGGATGGATGTGGGGCAGCGGGTCGCCGTCTTTTTCGGTTTGGAACTGCGGGAGTTCATGGCGTTAATCAACGGGTGCCGGGTGCTGGTGTGCAACAACTCGGGGCCGCTGCACCTGGCGTCGGCCCTGGGCGTGCCCACCGTGTCGACCATGGGGCCGACCGATCCAATCCGATGGCGCCCCGTCGGACAGGGGCATGTCGTCGTGCGCAAACCGCTCTGGTGCAGCCCCTGCGGGGAGGGCCAGTGTCCCCTCGGAACCCATGCGTGCATGATGGCCATCTCCGTGGAGGAAATCGCGGCGGTGGTCGACGACCAGATGGCCGAGATACGCCGGTCGGCGCCGACGGCGCTGATGGGGTACGCGGCATGAACCGGCGCTGGCTGTGGCAGATTGCGCTGGCGTTGGCCGCATCCGTGATCAGCGTTTATCTTGCGTTTCTGGTGATGAACTACTACGGGATCGGTCCAACAGGGTACGAGCCCAAGGACTTCGAGCGGCAGCAATTGTATGAGCAGACCGAAAAATCATCGATCGGCCACGCAGACCGTCGCTGAGCGACGGGGTCCGGCGACGGCCCTGTCCGCCGCCCGGGGGGCCAGGCGTCTATCCATTCGGGCCGCCCGGGCTGTTTCCCCACGCCAGCATGATCACAACGGACGGGGAGATGGGCGGATTGCGGTTCTGCATCTGATTACGCGCCTGGATCGGGGCGGCTCGGCCGAAAACACGCTGTTGACGGTGATCGGTCTGGATCCGCGGCGGTACCGTGTGATACTGGCGTCCGGCGCCTCATCCGAATCCCGCATGACGCAGGAGGAAGCCTCGTCGTTGAAGCAACGGCTGGCCACTGCACGAGCCGCCGGCGTGGAACTGGTGGTGATTCCCTCGCTGGTCCGCCGGCTTTCCCCCTGGCATGATGGGACGGCGCTGCTGGCCATCATACGACTGATTCGACGATTCAGGCCGCAGGTCGTGCACACCCATACATCCAAGGCCGGCGCCCTGGGACGACTGGCTGCGCGGTTCTGCGGCGTGCCGGCGATCGTGCATACACCCCACGGCCATATTTTTTACGGCTATCATGGCCGGGTGTTGAGCGCCTGCTTCATCGGTGTGGAACGATGGCTGGGACGGATGACCGACGCGCTGATTGCGTTGACCGAGGCGGGCAAGTTGGAATATCTGGAGCGCCGCATCGCGCCGGTCTGGCGGCTCCATGCCATTCACAGCGGGATCGATCTGACGGCCTACGATCGGGACCGTGCGACGCCCGCCGTTGCGCGAAAGGCCCTGGGGCTGCCCGCCCGCGGACCGATCCTCGGCGTGTTGGGACGTTTGGTCCCGATCAAGGGCCACCGGTATCTGGTGGAGGCCCTGCC
>JBGPIL010000128.1:0-6458 GCA_041484905.1 Nitrospiria bacterium | reverse complement strand
GGTTCGCCGCCGGTGATCCGGATTTTCGAGAGCCCCCACTGCGCGGCCGCCCTGACAACCCGGAGTATCTCATCGTCGGTCAGATGATGATCGCGCGCCATCCATTCCACCCCGCCCTTGGGCACGCAGTACCGGCAACGAAGATTGCACCGGTCGGTCACCGACAGGCGTAGATAATTGATCGCCCGGCCATACCGATCACGGCGATGAGCAACCGCCGGCCCTGTCGCAGCCGTTTCAACAGGCATGGCGCACCCATTCCCAGCCATCCGGCGTCAACTCCCGCTTCCAGATCGGCACCAACCGCTTAATTTCATCAATGCACCAGCGGGCGGCCAGAAAGGCCTCGTGGCGATGCTCCGCGGCCGCAACGATGAGAATGAGATCGTCGCCAAGCTCCAACCGGCCCCGCCTGACGATGATCGTGGACGCCCGCAGCGCATAAGCTCGGATCGCCTCCGCGCGGATTTCCTCAAGACGTTTCATCACCATGGCCGGATAGACTTCCACCTCAATCCCCAGAACCGTCTGCCCGTGAGAGAAATCCCGAACGGTTCCGGTGAAGGCGACCACCGCGCCGATCCGGCCCGATTGTGTTTTGACCCGGTTGATCTCTTCATCCAGCGAAAAAACGGCCGATTGAATCCGCACATCGGGATCCCGTATGACATGGGCCACGGCATCAATCGATCCGGCCGATCCGCCTGAAAACGGCGGCAGCAGCGCGACTTCATCGCCGTCCGCAATCATGGTTGATGAGTCATGCCCCTGCTCGAGCACGAGATCGGCATTGACGGCGATGGTAACCCCGTAATCGGCCATGGCCTGCCGAAGCCCCGGCACCTGTTGTTCGACCACATGCAACAAGGTTCGAAGCGGCACACGCCCTTCAACAGGGATCATCCGCTCGTGACATCCCATCCGCTCGCGCAACGCGCCGAAGAACAGCATCGTCACCATGCGATCGCCTTGAGAATGGCCTCGGGCGCGCGGCGCACGTCGCCCGACCGGCCGCCTTGTTTGCGCGTGAGGCCAACACCGCCGATCGCCATCGTCCGATCGACCGCCTTGCTCATGTCATAGATCGTCAGCAGCGCGGCACAAACCGCGGTCAGCGCCTCCATCTCCACACCGGTCTTCGCCGTCGTGTTCACGGTGACGGTCACGCGAAGCATCGAGGGGGCGTCCCGACGTCCACACTCCTCTTCAATCCGAACGTCCACGCCGTCCAACGGCAGCGGATGGCACAATGGGATGAACTCGGCGGTGCGCTTGGCTGCCATCACCGCCGCCAGACGGGCCGCCGTCAACACCTCCCCTTTCGCCATCCGGCCCCGCCGGATCATCTCGAGCGTCTTTGGCTGCATGGCGATCCGGCCCATCGCCGTTGCCATCCGGGCGGTCGGCGGTTTGTCGCCGACGTCAATCATGCGCAGTCCGCCCACCGCATGACCGTTCTTCTGTCCCGGTATCCTCATCGCACCTGTTCCTCTGCAACGATTCCGGCGCAGTCGGCCGGATCACCCTGAACCTTTTCGATCAAATGAGGCAAGAGCACCACCACCGCCTCCAGACTTTCGACCGCGCCCGTCGGGCTGCCGGGCAGATTCAAAATCACGCTCTGCCCTCTGATACCGCAGACCGCCCTGGAGAGCATGGCGAGCGATGTGTGACGCCGCCCCTCCAACCGCATCAGTTCGGTGACACCGGGCACCTCGCGCTCGATCACATCGCGCGTCGCTTCCGGCGTCACATCACGAGGGGAGACGCCCGTGCCTCCCGTAGTCAGAATCAAATCAAGCCCTCCGCTATCCGCGAGCCGCCCCAACAGCTCCTGGATCGCCGGCTGCTCATCCGGGACAACGTCCGTTTGAATCACCCGGCCGAGCCGCCGCTCGATCAGCTCGACAAGCGCGGGCCCACTCTGATCAACCCGTTCGCCGCGAGCGGCCCGGTCGCTGACGGTAACGATGGCCACAGTAACCGGCCTCCGCATTAGAGCAGCTCCACGTTGACCAGTTGACCCGCTTCGAAACCGCGGCTCTCCTCCGGGATGGCCATGAGGCCGTTGGCCCGGGCCAGCGACGCCAGCATGTGGGAGCCCTGACCGCCGCTGGAACGCGCGGCATAACCACCGTCACGATATTCAACCATCACCCGATGAAAATGGCGTTTGCGATCCTCTTTCACAATCGCATGCTCCAGCACGGCCCTGATGACGATCCGATCCAGGGCGTTCCGTACACCCATCATCTTCAACAGAACCGGCCTGACGAACTGGACATACGTCACCAGGGCCGAAACCGGATTGCCAGGTAACCCGAAGAACAGCTTCCGGCCACGACGTCCCGCGACCATCGGCATGCCCGGCTTGATGTTGACCTTCCGGAACAGCCACTCGACCCCGCACGCTTCCGCGGCGGCAATCACATGATCATGCCGGCCCGCAGAGACACCACCGGAGGTGATCACCACATCCGCGCCCAATCCGGCATGGAGTTTGTCACAAATCGCCGTCATCTCATCGCCGGCAATCCCCAGATTGATCACCGGACAGCCCAGTCCACCCGCCAGCGCGGTGAGCATGGGGCCATTCACATTCCGAACACCTCCCATCAACTCGTTCCCGGTCGACAGTAGGGCCACGGTCGGTTTGCGGAAGAGCCGCACCGTAGCGCGGCCCTGCGAGGCCAGCAGGCCGATATGAGCGGCCGTCAGTCGTGCCCCTGACGGCAACAACGGGGCGCCGATCTGCACATCTTCTCCCTTTCGTCGAATATAGGTCCCCGATGAAACCGCAGCCAGCACGTCGACCGTCTGACCCTGTTCACGGGTCTGCTCCACCGGCACAACGGCATCGGCGCCGACCGGGAGCTCCGCTCCGGTCATGATCCGCATGGCCGTCCCGGAGATGAGGCCGCGAACCGGCGCCGCACCGGCCGCCACTTCTCCGATCACCGCAAAACTTGCGGGACGGGTTACCGAGGCCCCCAGCGTCTCCTCCGCCCGCACCGCATAGCCGTCCATCGCCGATTGATGAAAGGGCGGAAGCGATTCATTCGCCACAATCTCCTTGGCCAGAATGGAGTTCAACGATTCGAAGAGCGGACGCTCAATGCTATCGGACGGCCCGCCGGCCGCCTCGAGCAGCCGCGTCAGCGCCTCCTCGAACGAGACCAGTTCACGCACGGGCGCAGCCGTCAACGACGTCGTCTCCATCAGCCCTGTGGTCCCGTCGGTCCCGTCGATTCCATGCCCGGTGCGGCTCTCTCCACCTGGCCTGTTCGAATCGTTCGAACCTCGTCAAGCGAAGAGAGGAAGAGTTTGCCGTCGCCGGGATTGCCGGTCCGCGCGGCGATCTTGATCGTCTCCATCGCCCGGTCGGCGTCCTCGTCATCGACCACGACCATGAGCCAGGCCTTGGCCAGCTCTTCGTATCGAACCGCTCCCACTTGAATCCCCTTCTGCCGCCCACGGCCGGTGGCATCGAGATGGGTCAATGCCTGAACACCCGCCTTGCTCAAGCTGATGATGACCTCCTGAAGCTTTTCCGGTCGAATAACGGCCTGGATCATCTTCACGCCTCTACCTCCGCCAACTCCAGCGTCATCGAGACTTTTCTCTCGGCATCGGGCGACAGGGGCGCCAGCCTCGCTTCCAACAATTCACCGATCCGGCGGATTCCAATCCGATCGACCGCCTGCTGAAACGATTCGCCCGGTAATCGCAGTCCGGCCACCACTTCCAGCACCACTTCGACCGTCGGCGCCACCTGCTCTTCCGTGATCCCTTTCCGCACCATTTCGCCGAGCCGGACAGCGCCTTCGATCCGTCCGCCCAGATAAAGGAGATAGGAGTAGCGCCGTTCCTCGCCGAGCGTCGTCATCGTGCCGGCCAGGCCGATATCGGCGATTTGATGCTTGGCGCAACTGTTGGGACAACCGGAGACGGCGATCGAGACGCCGCGAAGCCATTCGGCCGCGCCGGCCTCCCGGGGACGAATCCGCTTCAGCAACTCCCTCGCCGCACCCTGCGCATTGGTCACCGCCAGGACGCAAAACTCCGTCCCCGGACAGGCCGCCACCCGAAGATCGGTGCGGTGGCCTCTGGGCAACACTCCCGAGCGCTCAAGCGCCCGGGCCGCCCGGCGCGCCCGCCGGGCTTCAACCCAGTGCAGCTCCACGTCTTGATCCTTCGTCAAATAGACTTCCCCGTTGCCATACCGCCGCGCGATCCCGGCCAGGGCGGCCAATTGCGCCGATCGAATCTCTCCCAGTGGGACCGCCACCGCCATCCGGACATATCCAGACTGCCGCTGGGGCAGACAGCCCGGCGGCAAGGCGCCGGTCAATGACAGCATGGGCTGCATGATCGCCGCGCGCAGCCGCGTGACCGGAAGCGGACGCGACGCCCCGCCATCGGCCGTGGGAAGCCGAAACGTCCGGTTCTCCGGCAATGTTCGTTTGGCCTCAAAGCGCTGGTCAAAGAGCATGGAAAACTTTTCGATCCCCCACTGATCGATCAGCCATTTCAGCCGCGACTTGGCCTTGTTCCGGTTGCCATATTGGCTGTGAAGCTCAAAGATCGCCTGGCAGGCGGGGAGCACCTCCTCCGGCTTCAAAAACTCTTTGAGCTTGAACCCGACCATCGGATGGGCGCCCAGGCTGCCGCCGACCCACAGAGCAAAACCAATTTTTGGCGCATCTGGGGACAGATTTGAAATCTGTCCCCGTCCGGGGCTTCGATCTTCCTGCCCTGGCCGTCTCACGGCCGCAAACCCAATATCATTGATCTGCGCATGCGTGGCGCAGTCGGGACAGCCGGCGAAGTAGATGTTCAACCGGTTGGGCATCGTCGGATTGATCAAATCGGAGCGCTTCACAAAATAGTCAGAGATCGCCGCCGCCCACGGGCCGGCGTCGATCAGGGCATCGGCACTGATCGGTCCGTGTGGGCAGGCCATCACGTTGCGCATCGTGTGGCCGCAGGCCGACCGGGTGGAGAGGCCGACCGCTTCGAGTCGCTCCCAAATGGTCAGGACCTCCTCCAGCCGGACCCAGTGCAGTTCCAGATTCTGCCGGGTCGTCAGATGGCCCCATCCCCGGCCGTGGGTTTCGGCCAGGTCGGCCAGCGTCATGAGTTGACGGGCCGTCACCCGGCCGGCCGGAATTCGGATTCGAACCATAAAGTAGCCGGGATGTTTCTGGCTGCAGACGCCGTAGGTCTTGAGCCGATAGAAGTCATCCTCCGTCAAGGCCAGCACGCCCCGTTCATGAATCTTGTCGAAATCGAGCCCCAACCCTTCCCGCTTGATCCGTTCTACTTCGAGCGCCCGCGGATACGCCAGCGGATAGCCCGTGAGGGGTTTGGCCATTGGCGGTGGGGCGTTCTGAGCGGGCTGAGCCGCGCCGGCTTTTGAGGCAACGGGCTGCGGCCCGCTCTTCAACAGGGCCGGCGCCTTTCTGAGCGTCTCGAGCAACAGATCATCCAGCTGCTGCGCGCAACTCCCGCAGCCGGTGCTCGCCTTGGTGCAGTGGGCGATCTCATCACGGCTCTTCAACCCCCTGTCGCGAATGGCAGTGACGATCGCCCCCCTGGTCACGCCATGGCAGTTGCAGACCAGCTCCGTGTCGGCCAGCGCCGACGGCGCGGCCAGCGCGTTCCCGGCCGCCTGGCCGGCGGCGTGTGCGCCCATCAACTGTTCCTTCATCGTCGCGACATCCGCGCCGCTCTGGATCAATCCGAACAACCGGCCGCCGTCGCGCGTGTCGCCCAACAAAATCATGCCGACTAAACGGCCGCCCTCGAAGACCAGTTTTCTGTAGGTGGACGCGAAGGTATCGGCGGCCACCAGCTCCTCGCAGCCGGCACCGCCCATGAACCGGCCGGCCGACGTCAGATGAATTCCGGCCACCTTGAGCGCGGTCATGCAGAGCGTCCCCTCGTAGACCGGCAGGGGACCATCCGGCTGCCCGGCCAGATCGCGCGCGATCGCCCGCGCGGCGACACGGGCCTGTTCGCGCAGCGGCGCGACCAAGCCGTAACAGCGGCCGCGGTGCTCGATCACATCACCGACGGCATAGATCTCTGGCGCGCTGGTGCGCAGCTGGTCATCGACAAGAATGCCACGATTGGTTGCAAGGCCGGCCGCTTGGGCCAACGTCAGATCGGGACGAATCCCGGCGCAGATCACCACCAGCTCCGCCGGGAGCCGCTCATCAGAGGCGAGGCGCACCGCCTCAACCAACTCATTTTCTCCACAGATTTCAGCCGTCGCGCTGTTGAGCCGCACGGTCATGCCCAGCCGTTCGATCTCCCGTTTGAGCATGGCGCCGCCGATCGCGTCGAGTTGCTGCTCCATCAGCCGGTCCATCAGATGCACGACGGTCACCGCAACACCGTAATGCAGGAGCGCTCTCGCCGCCTCCAGCCCCAGCAAACCCCCGCCGATCACCACC
>JBGPIL010000127.1:0-6471 GCA_041484905.1 Nitrospiria bacterium | reverse complement strand
GGGAGATACTCCTCTCCCCTCGAGCTCCCCATCGTCACTACGCTTGCTTCCGCTCGTGCTGGACACTCGCTCAAGCCAAGTGGAGATGCTCAGCTCCCCTTGGCAATCCCCATCGCCCATACACATCCAACAAGTTGCTCGCGTGTCAGATCGACGCTCGGCCCCTGTCCATCGTCATCCCGCAGTTCACTGAGCTAAGAGGTAGGATGGGAGTGGACTGTCTCCTTCCTGTCCTCCACCCATACGGGTTTGTACTCTTCAATTCGACATTCGCAATTCGAAATTCGGCATTCGCCATTTGAAATTTTCTACTGCGGGAAAATCAGTTTCAATCGGTTGCGCGCCCACCACATCTGTTGCTCTTGAGTGAGCAGCTGCCTCGCCCGCTCACGAAGCAGTGCCGGTCCCAGAAGCTGTTCCGTTCGTAGTTGGTAGACCAGGCCTGCCTGAGCCCATATCGCCGGGCTCATCATCGGTTCCCCGTCACCCAGTAGCCGCTCAAGCCGCCGGCTCTCCTCGGCCAGGTGCAGCGTCAACGTGTGACGGCTCGACTCCGACGCGTCCAGCAATGAACGCAGTGAGGCCGACTGATCAGGGGTCAACCCCGCGGCCGACGGCGGCAGTGCCAGCAGCCGCTCCACCTCGGTCGACGGCAACGAGACCAACGGCTCGGCGCAGCCCAACACCAGCAGAGGCAATAGGATGACCTGAAGCCACCGGAGCGCGTGGAGTCTCTCTCCTGCTCGTCGCATGATCGGGCACCTCCTCATATCCACATCACCGGTGCGTCCGGACGCCGGCCCGGTCGCACATCGGTTCCAGCCGGCACCGGCTGCACCAGGGCGAGATCGGCGCGCAGAGGTTTTGGCCATAGGGTACCAGCAGATCGTTGAAGATGATCCAGTAGCGGCGGGGCAGCTTGGCCCGCAGCGCCGTCTCGGTCTCGTCCGGGCTCTTCGTCTTCACATAGCCCCAGCGGTTCGAAATCCGATGCACATGCGTATCAACGCAGATGCCGGGCAGGCCGAAGCCGACCGTGACGACCAGATTGGCCGTCTTGCGCCCCACGCCGGGCAGCGCCAGCAACTCGTCGATCGTCTTCGGCACCTGCCCGCCGTGGCGCTCCAATAGCTGGCGGCAGAGGGCGCGGATCGCCTTCGCCTTGGTCCGGTAAAAACCGACGGGATAGATCACCGAGGCAATTCGGCGCTCCGGCAGTTTCTCCATCGCCGCCGGCGTCGTCGCCAGGGCGAAGAGGCGCGCCGAGGCTTCCGCCGTCGTCCGATCCTTGGTGCGCAGGCTTAACACCGTCGCGATCAGCACCTGAAACGGATCTCGGGATTCCTTGGCCACCACACCGACAATCGGCTCCGGCCATTGCTGAATCGCCGTCTTGAGAAGAGAGATTGCCCTTGGCATTTGCTTGTTGGTCATTTGAAGTCAAGGGGAGAATGCTCATCTCCCCTTGACAATCCCCATCGCCATACGGGTTGTACCCACAGCTCGCGTGTCAGATCGACGCTCGCCCCTTGTCCATCGTCATCCCGCTGTTCGCTAAGCTGAGAGGTGATTTGTGTCTGCCGTCGCCTTTCATTCGAAAATCGAAAATTCCCTCATTCGTCATTTCCGCGATGCGGTCAACAACCGATACGCTCCCGGCTTGCGGGCTGCCCACAGATCATTATAGCTGTTCAACCGCTTGTCCCGGGCCTGCCGCGGATCAATCCGGACCACGCCGATCGCCTCGCCGGTTGCCGGTGCCCGAAAGAGCCGCCGGCCGCACGGGTCGGTGATCTGACTCCGGCCGATGTAGGTCAACGGCGCCCGGCCGCCACGGGCTTCGGTGCCGACCCGGTCCGCCGTTGCCGTAAAGAGCCGGTTCTCGATCGATCGGGTGCGCATCGCCTCAGGGCAGTAGGGGAGAACTAGATTCGCCGGATGACAGATCAACTCGGCGCCCTCCAGGGCGAGCGACCTCGCCGTTTCAGGAAAAAACCAGTCAAAGCAGATCATCACGCCGATCTTCACCGATCCGGCGGATTTGCCGGATCCGCCAGATCCAAATGCCCCGATCGTCCAGATTTTGCCGGCCCGCTTGCCCGGCGCAAACCAGCGGGTCTCCTCACCGAACAGATGCAATTTCCTGTAGCAGCCCAGATAGCCGTTGGGACCGATGACCACCGCGCTGTTGTAACAGCGCCGGCCCAAGCGCTCCGGCAGACCGGCCACAATCGCGCAGCGATGGCGGCGCGCGAACGCGATTAACCGCCGGCAGGTTCGGCCCGAGGGCACGGGCTCGGCCAGACGGGCGACCTCGGCGCGGGAGGAAAATTGATAGCCCGTGGCGAACAATTCGGGAAGGACGTACAGGTCAGCCGGTTTGGTCGCCATCAACCGAAGCGTGCGAGCCAGATTGGCCGCGACCCGGCCGAACCGCGGCGAGGTCTGCACCACGCCCACGCGCACCATACTGGAAGAGCGGATCGAGTTATTCAGGGGTGAAGAACCGGCGCCGTTCGCCGCCGGCACGCGTCGAGATGCCCTTGGCAGCGCGCTTGCCCCGCCGTTCCCGGCCCGCGCGGCGTTCGCCGCCGAGGTGATCCACCACCAACGAGGAAAACGTCTTGTGCTCGTCCGCATCCAGAATGCGCTCCGGATGGGGCGCCTTGCGGACATGCTCCACCTGCTCGAAGAGATAACGGCTGTATTCAATCGGATGATAGCTGCCTGTGTAATTGATCAACCGGCTTTCCAGCACCAGCAACGCCTTCGTTTTTGCATCCAACACCCCGGCCATCGCACCCTCCCGCCTCGTCGCCCCATCCACTCTCAATGGGGCGCCATCGTCGACATGACGGCTACAGCGTAGCAGCGCCCGGGGCGGCTGTCAAGGTGGCGCCGATGAAACTGTAGTTGATTTATCATCTGTCCGCTTGTGAGCGCAAATGAACTGACCGCTTTGGGGCGGGATGGGGGACAACGGCAGCCGAGGAGGACTCGGCATGTTGTACGGACCATCCGCCGTGGAGCGGACCATGGACTTATTTGGGGTCAGGTCTTGCAATCATACATTTCGTTCTTCCATCTTTTTCAGCTGCCGGCTCACCGTCGCATAGTGGACGCCCACATGGTCCGCAATTTCTCGCAGTCGGTACCCGTAACGCTGATACGCCTCTAACAATCCTTTCCTCCACTCTCGGCCCCCACCTACCAGCTCTTCCAAACCCGGCCGCTTGGCTTGCGTCTGCCGCCTCGGGACTTCCCGGATCACTGCATCCGGCTGATGCTTGGCCACAAACGTTTCGCCTCCCAAGTAGATTTGTCCTCTCAGTTGCGCCCAGGGACTGGGAGTATCCATCCCCTCGGTCACAAATTGTCGATAGCGCTCTTGGGCCGGCTTCGCGCTCTTCCCAAACTGTCCCAAGATCCACGCCACCGTTAAGAATGCCGGTGCCGCGGTCTGTCCCGCAGTCGCCCGATAACTGCTCCACTGCCATGCACCAGGCTGCTTTGCCGCTTTCGCCCGAACGGGATTTAACACCACATAGCGGCAGAGCTCCAACAAATAACTGTCCTTCTCCACCAGTATTGCCTGATACCGCCCCTGAAACAGATGCCCCACCCGGCCATGCCGGCGATTAAAGTCCTGTGTATACAGGCCATTGAGGTGCCGCATGCCCAGCGAAAGGTTGGCCCTCGGCGTTTCAAGTACCAAATGATAATGGTTGTCCATCAAACAGTAAACATGGCAGAGCCAGCCGTAACGGCTCACCACATGGGCAAAAATCGATAAAAACTGCCCGCGATCTGTGGCGTTCAGATAAATTTTCTGGCGGGCGTTGCCTCGGCTGGTGACATGGTAGACCGCATAGGGAAATGCTAGACGTAAGGGTCGGGCCATAGTGAGAGGCTATCCTATACAAATGTAGGATTGCAAGACCTGACCCTATTATGAGAGGAAAGAGCGCTGTGCTCTCGCCGTCCCTCGCCACCTGCCGCCTCATGACCGAGTCGTCTCTCGTCGTTGTCACCCGGACGGGGCATCTGCTAAGATGCCGCCGTGGTCCGGCAAATTCGTCGCAGCGTGACGATTGTCTTCGGCGTCGTGTTTCTCCTTCTGGGCGTCATCGGCGGTTTTTTGCCCGTGGTTCAAGGCTGGATTTTTGTCCTGATCGGCCTGACGTTGCTGGCCAAGGAGATTCCGTGGGTGCACCACCATCTGGAACGGCTCAAAAGCCGCTTCCCCAGGCAAGCCGATCAGGTGGAGCGGCTCAAAGGCCGTCTGACACCGGGCCGCACGGCGAGGCGACCAGCCGGCCAGAACTCCGACGCTGCCCCGAAGTAGCGCCCCATCATGCCGACGTAAGACCATGACCTCCGCGCCGCCACCGGCGTCTCCGCACGCCCATGCCGCCACGCTCTACCTGATTGACGGCCATTCGCTGCTCTACCGGGCCTATTACGCCATCCGCCATCTGTCATCCCCGTCCGGCACGCCGACCAATGCGGTGTACGGCATGACCACCATGCTGCTCAAAGTGCTGCGGGAACGAAAGCCTGGCGGCATCGCCATCGCTTTCGACACCAGGGCGCCGACGCTGCGCCACCAGGCGTACCAAGACTATAAAGCCCACCGGCCACCGATGCCGGACGACCTGAGCGCACAGTTGCCCCATGTGATGAGATTGATCGACGCGCTGCGCATTCCCCGGCTCGCGCTGGAAGGCTATGAGGCCGACGATCTGATCGCCACGGTCACCGTCAAGGCGGCCGCCGAGGGACGGCCGGTGGTCATCGTCTCCACCGACAAGGATCTCTACCAATTGATCACGCCCTCGATCACGGTCTACGATGCGATGAGGGACCAGATGATCGGCCCGGCCGAGGTGGCCGAACGGTTCGGCGTCCAACCGGCCCAAATGACCGAGCTGCTCGGTCTGATGGGCGACGCCGTCGACAACGTGCCCGGCGTGCCCGGCATCGGGGAGAAAACCGCCGCCGCGCTGATCCAGCAGTTTGGCACCATCGACGAACTGCTCGCGCACCTTGATCAAGTGAGCAAACCGAAACTGCGCGAGACCCTGCGTGCGCATGCCGAGCAAGCACGGCTGAGCCGCGAACTGGTGCGGTTGCAGACCGATTGTCCCATCCCGTTCGAGCTCAAGGAGTTTCAACTCGCCGAACCCGATCCGGACCAGCTTCGGGCGCTCTTTGCCGAATGGGGTTTCTCCAGTCTGCTGGCCGCGTTGCCGCGACATGCCAACGACGACTCCACCGGAAACACCACCACTCCGGCGCCGATTGAAACCGACCTCGACCGGCTCTGGCCGGCACTGGCCTTTACGCCGCTAGTCGCGGTGGCGCCTGATCCTCCTGATCCCCCGGCTCCTGATCATGATGCCGGGCCGGGTCACCCCCAACCGGTTCGGCTCATGGTCAGTCTTGATGGCGAACGCGCCTACGCCCTGCCATGGGGTCAGCCGACGCAGCAATTTGCCGAGCGGCTGCGGGCGGGTGGCGGCACCATCGCCGGCCACGATGTCAAACCGCTCTTGCACGCGTTCACGGAATCGGGAATGCATGCGCCGTCGATCGGATTTGATACGCGTATCGCCGCCTACCTGCTCGACCCCACCCGTTCCTCTGACGATCTCGAACAGCTGGCCGCGTCGTTTTCGATCCCCGGCGGCGACGCCAGTTGCGTCATCCACAAGCTGGTGCCCGTGCTGCGCCACGAACTGGAGCGGTTAGAGCTTCAACCACTGTTCGATGAGGTCGAACTGCCGTTGATCGAGGTGCTGGCCTCGATGGAACAACGGGGGATTCTACTCGACACAACGGCCCTGGCGGCGGTCGGCCGTGAACTGCGGGGCCACCTCGATCGGCTCGAAGCGCGGATCTATCAGCTCGCCGGCGAGCGGTTCAACGTCAATTCCCCCAAACAACTGTCCGACATCCTCTTCAATAAGCTGGGGCTGCCGGCCGTGAAAAAAACCAAGACGGGCTTTTCGACCGACGAATCGGTGTTGAGCCAGCTGGCCCTGCAGCACGAGCTCCCGGCCGAGCTGATCAACTACCGGCAGCTGAACAAACTGCAGTCGACCTATGTTGACGCGCTGCCGGCGCTGGTCCGGCCGGCCACGGGACGGCTGCATACGACGTTTCACCAGGCCGTGACCGCCACAGGACGGCTCTCCAGCAGCGACCCGAATCTTCAAAACATTCCCATTCGGGGTGAGTGGGGGCCGCGCATTCGTCAGTGCTTTATCGCCCCGCCCGGCCACCGCCTCATCTCGGCCGATTACAACCAGATCGAGCTGCGGCTGCTGGCCCATTTTGCCCAGGATCCGATGCTGCTCGACGCGTTCCAGCGCAACGATGACGTCCACACGGCGACCGGCACCCAGCTCTTCGGCCTGACGCGCGAGCAGATCACACCCCAAATGCGGCGGGTCGCCAAGACCATCAACT
>JBGPIL010000126.1:0-6522 GCA_041484905.1 Nitrospiria bacterium | reverse complement strand
GGCGACGACGAATTGCCGTTTGACCAGGTCATACCAGATGCGGAATCGCACCGTCGAGGAGGCGAGTTCTTCATCCATCCAGAAGGGCACGTGGCGCTTGAGGATGACGTAGTAGTAGAGGATTTTGCTGATGCCGTGTTGCAGTTCGTCGCCGACATCGGGGGAAAGGCCTTGAACCAGGGAGGCCGAGACGATAACCTGTTCGCGGCTTGTTTTGACCGTCAGTTCGGTGATCCGGGCGGATTCCGCCGCCGCGGCGACATTGGAATGTTCGAACACGATGGCGAACACAAAGGCGAAGAGCATGGCCGCCGCGGACCGCCAGAGGCGACGGAGCGGACCGGCGGTCCGGTCCGCTCCGGGTCGTCCCGGTTGGTGGCGCACCCTCTTCATGATCAAGACGTCAGCGTGTCCTGCCAGCGGTGTTGAAACTCTGGATAGGGAAGGAAGAAGACCGCTTCAAACGTCCGCTCGAACGGGCGGCTGGCTGAGAGCTGCTGCAGTAATTCTTTCACCCGTGGCAGGCCGTATCGGTTGATCAGATACTGGGTCGCGGAGAGACTTTCGGTGTAGGCAATGGCCGCCTGATCTGATGAGAATTTCAGAAACGATCCATGCAATGTCGTGAGCGGAATGAGGGTGCCTGCGGGGAGCCGGGCGAGCGAGCGGGCCGCCTCCTGGGAGCCCGGAAGATTACCCGATGCCAGTCCCTCGAAATAGACCGCGAGCCCCTCGTTCAGCCACGTCGGCGCGCGGCTCTCCGACAGTTCATGCACGATGACGTGGGTGTATTCGTGATAGAGAATCCTCGCCATGATGGCGCGATCCGGAGCGGCGCCGCCAGCGGGCAGCCTGATTTTCCCGTCATAGACGCCATTGGTCCAGCTCGGTGTCTGCGTGACGTCACGGAACTGCTCGTTGTTGTACAGGATGACGGTGATCTCCTCATCGGGAAAAAGGCCGAAAGCCTGCCCGACGTCGCGGTAGGCAAGCTCCAGAATGTCCAGGATCAGGTAGGCCATCTCCCGGTTCTCGCCGCCGTCGAATTGGAGCAAAAAATGGCGCGTGCCGGCTTGCAAAAACCGGTTTTGCAGCGACTGCTCCCGGGTCATTTTGGCCAGCAGCGGGGAGAGGCGGTCCGGCTCGCGCACCCGTTGCATGGCCGATGTCAGCAATGCGATGGCGTCCCCCAGCTGGTTGCGCTGGTAGAGCAGGTCGGCCAGCGTCTCGTAGAGCTCGCCCCTCGTCGGATCCAGCGCCACCGCCGCCCGAAACGACTCAATCGCTCGTGACGACTCCCGGCGGAGTTGATAGGCCGCGCCCAACCCGGCGTACAGGCTGGCTTCCGTCCGATCATAGTCGATCGCTGCTCGAAACTGCCGGATCGCTTCGTCGGGATCGCGGTTGCTGATCGCGTCCCAGCCAAGCGCGGCGGTCGCGGCCGCCATGTTGTGACGCAGTACGGCATTGTCGGGTTGTCGGGCCAGCGCCCGTTCGAACGCCCGCACGGCGTCTCGGTAGCGGCCCGCTTCGTAGGCCGAGGCTCCCTCGACATTGTCGGCATCCGGTCGGGGCGCGGTCGGCTCCGCCGGCTGCAACTGCGGCGCCGGAGATGAGCTGACGGCGAGGGACCGGGTGGGGGATGCCAGCGGGAGCAGCGGCTGGATGGCGGTATCATCTGATGTGATGGGGGACTCGATGGAGGACTCGGTGGTTGTGGCGGTTTGGGGTGACGGCGAAATGGGGGGCGTCGGGGCTACGGCCGTCAAAACCGCGGGCTCGATTGGACGGGGCGAGCGCGTCAGGAACTCGATGGTCAACACGCTCAAGAACAACGTGATGGCCGTCAGCAACAGGAGGAGGCCGGCCGGCGCCCGGCCGGTGCTCGATGAATACACGGCCGGCCGGCACGCGTTAAAATGCATTGCCCAGCGTGAAGTGGAATTCATACGGACTTTCATCGATGTGAACCGTGTCAGGAATATCGGGGGGACTTGGAGCTGGATTGGGAATGGTGGGGACCTCTTCACGTCTCAGCTTATACCCCCAGTCCAGTCGCAATGGCCCCACCGGTGTATTATACCTGATCCCTGCGCCAATCGAAAATTTCATCTCATGCAGATCGACGGAGTTGGGTTTGGCCCAGACGTTCCCGCCGTCGAGGAAGAGCACCAGGCCGAAATGGGCCGGCAAGGCGATCCGCGCCTCGACATTCGTGAGCAACATGACGTTGCCTCCGATCGGTTCGCCGCTGGCTGACAGCGTCGAACTGGAGTCGGTGACAGTGTTGCCCAGACCGTCCTTGATCAGATGCAGGACGCCTACCGTATCCTGTCGATACCCTCTGAGGGTGCTCAGACCACCCAAGTAGAATCGCTCGCTGAGCGGGACGAGCACGGTGCTCCCGAACTGTTTGGCGATGCCGCCGCGTGCGGAAACCGCGAAGACGACCGCGGGATGGGGACTGAAAAACCAGCTGCTCGACGCGGTGGCTTTGACGAACTGGACTTCGGACCCCAGCGTGAGCGCGGCGTCCTCGAATGTCAGGCTGTGGATCGATCCGCGCGTGGGATTGAACGGGTCATCGCGCAGATCAAAAATCAATCCGGGCGTCAGACTGCCGATGTTCACGCGTTTCAAGTCGACCGGCGGCAGGATCGCACCCGGATCGATGGTGAACCGATTTCTCGTGTAGCGGTAGAGGAGCGAGAACCTCAGTTTGTCGGTCAGCTCCTTGTCGAAGCCGGCCGTGCCGCCGTAGGTTTGCCGCTTGAACGTGACCTCCTCTTTGATTTCGTAGAGCGTGGTCAGCCGGAGATCGAGTGGCAGGCCGGCCACCCAGGGTTCGACATAGTTGAGCAGATAGCGTTGCTCGATGAAATCGGCCTCGACACGGACACTGGCCCGCCGGCCGGTCCCGGCCAGATTTCTGTGGGACAGTTGCAGAAAGCCGCGAAGCTTCTCCTCCGTCGCGAATCCCGCACCGAACTCCACGCTGCCGGCCGGCCGTTCCGTGACCGACAGTTTCAAATCCCGCAACAGTTCGGTCCGCAGGGGCTCGATCGGCTGGAGTGTGATGTCTTGAAAAATCCCCAGCCGGGACAGATTGTGGCGGCTGCGCAGGATGGTTTCGTAATTGTACGGATCGCCCGGATGAATCAGCAATTCCCGTCTGAGGACGGTCTCGTCCGTCCGTTCGTTGCCTTCGATGGTAATCGTTCCCACAAAGGTCGGGCGGCCCTCCGCGATCACAAAGGGCAGCGTCGCCTCTGTGTGTGACTCGTTTAGCTGGGCCTCCAGCGTGACGGTGGTGTCAAGATAGCCTTTGCCGGCATAAAGAGCGAGCAACGCCAGCCGGTCGGCCCTTGCCTGAGCGGGATCGTACGGTTGATCAACGCGGGCGCGAATCACCTTTTGGAGCAGATCGTCGGGGATGTGGGTGTTGCCGGTGAAGACAATATCGGCGATGTGCGTTTGCACACCCTCCTGGACGGCGATGGTCAGATCGACCGTCCCCTGCCGGACCCGCAATGTTTGGCGGCCCTCGACGACGGCGGACACGTAGCCGTGCTCGCCGTACCATTGACGCACGCGGGCCAAAGCCTCGTCCCACGCGATGGGACTGAAGCGCGGATGGATCAGTCCCAGCACGGAGGGGCGCATGGCGAGTGGCGCGCGCCACTGCGACTGATTGTTCTGCTGCGCGCCGGTGACGATCAACCGCCCCACCTTGAACCGCGGGCCCGCGTTGATCTGAAAGGTCACGGCGGCCCGTTCGTGATTGGGTGAATCCGCCCGCGCGGCGTTGACGATGACCGCCAGGTATCCATCCTCGCGCAGCAGGGTCCGGATCCGGTCGGCGCTGGCCTCCAGAACGTCTTCCTCCACACTTTGCTCGGCCTGAATCAGCACGCGTTCGCGCAGCTGTGCCGACGAGAACCAATAGGGATTGCCGGGGAAGCTGATCGTCACGCGCGGGCCCGCGTGCACGGTAAGGGTCAGCGCGACGGCATTAGTGGCCGGCTCGTAGTGCGCCGCCGGCGGGTTGATGGCGGCGAGCAGAAAATCTTCTTCGGTATAGAGCAGATGGAGTTCGGTGATTCGTTCGTCGATTTCGGCGGCGGTGTACCGCGCGCCAGGGGTCAAATCGAGACGCCTCCGCACGGCGGCCTCGGGCAGGCCCAGCTGGCCTGAGAGCGTTAAGAGACCGATCAACGCCGGTTGCCCCTCATCCACCGTGATCAGGAGACGGACATCGGCCTGATTCGGTTGCGTCGTCACGGTTGGCGTGACGCGGGTCTGCATGTAGCCCTGGCGGGTGTAGAATTGCAGCAGGCGACCCAGGGCCGCTTCGAGCTGTTCGCGACTGAATTCGTCGCCGACGGTGAGTTGCAGTGCGTTGCGGAGCTCGCGGACGGAAAATGAGAGGACGCGGCCGGTGACCGTCAAATCGCGGAGCCGCTGCTTGGCCCCCAGATGGTAGACGAGTGAAATGCCATTGGCCGCCGGCTCCGCCTCGACGGCGATCAGGGCGAACAGACCGGTCTCATAGAGTCGATTGATGCTGGCGCGGACCGCCTTGGCATCGAAGCGGCGGCCGGCGCCGATGCCGGTCAGCTTCAGCAGCTCGTTGGCGTCAAAGCGCGTTCGGGTATCGATGATGACGGCGGTGATCAGTTGACCGTCAAAGAACGGCCCGTCGGCAGGCGGGGCGGCGGGCGTCGGACCCGTCTGCGGCGTGGCCGGATTGGCCGGCAGGATGATCACCAGCGCAAGGACAAAAATCCCCCCCAGCGCTGGTAGCCACGCGGCGCGCCGCCGAGATCGATATCCTCTGCTATCGGAAATCAAATCGAAACTTGACGTCGCCGCCGAGACGGCCGCTTTCGTCCCCTTCGCCGATCAATGAGATGTGACGGTTGATTTCGTACTCCAATCGATAGGCCGGTTGCGTGGTCGGATCCAGGGGTTGCGAGTAGAGAAAAAGCAGGTGGTGATCGAGGAGTTCCTTCCCAATGGTCAGTTGCGGGCCCACCGTGAATCCCGACCGATCTACCGCCGAATCGACTTGAAAACGGTCGATGCCGAATTGTTGTGCGCGCTCCTCAAACAGTTCGTTCACAAGCAGCGCGGCGGCTTCGTTGGTGGCCACGTAGCCGGCGCCCACCGTGCTGACCTCCTCCGAGGTGCGGCCGACCGTCATCACCGACAGGATATCGGCCTGGCTGAGCACCGGATCGGATGACAGCGCCAAGTCGATATGCTCGGGCGTGCCGGTCAGCGCCAGGTCGATCTGATAGTTCCTTGCCGTGGCGCTGGCTTTCAGATCGATCACAGGGCGCGTCTGTTTGGGATCGAGAAAATCAATCGATCCCTGAGACACCTTAAACGGTGTGTGCAGGAAGGTGAAGGTGCCGCCGGTGGTGAAGACGCGTCCGATGATGACGGGATGCTCGACGGTGCCCCGTGCTTCCAGGTCGATATCCAGCGGGAGCGTGGCGATGTTGTTCCGAATCCAGATGGCCTGGCGGCCCCAAACATGCACCTGCAACATCACGGTGTTCAGAAACGATGGCAGCGAGAGCGTCACCGCATCGAAGCCCGGCTGCTCCTTCAGGATCGTTTTCAAATCGATGCGTTTGACATAGGTAGCTCGGACCAACTGCAGATCGCCTTTGAGCAGATGACGGCCTTCCCCGGCGCGTTCAGGATCCGGCCATTCGCCCTGTAGCCAGAGGGAACCGTCGACAACTCCGGACAGCCCTTCGATTGGGGCGATCGGCACGCCGCTGACCTCCATCAGGACGCGGTACTGCGTGGGGTGCAGGCCGCGCAATCCCACGCGGCCCGACGCCTCCACGGTCCCTTTGCCGATGCCGCCGTGCAGATCATCGAGCACCAGTTGCTGGCCGTCGAACACCAGTCCGGCATAGGCGACGGTCAACGGCTGATCGACCGCTTCCAAGCGGAGCTGGCCGTTTTGAATGCTGATACCGCCGGCCATCCTGGGATCGAGCCAGCGATCCGTGATCTGTAAGGCAAGATAGGCCTTCCCTCTTCCGTAGGAGATTCCAGGAAAAAAAAGACGGAGAATAGCCAATTCCGCCTCGCCGTGGATGAACAGATCGTACCGCTCCGTGAGTGTCAGACTGCCTTCTGCGGTCAGCGTCGTACCTTCACCCGTGAACCGGACCTGTTGCGCTGTCACCCGGCCGTTTTGTAACGCAAATTCAACGGGCCCGTCGTTGGCGATGGGGTAACCGGCAAGTTGCGCAGCCAGTGCCGAGAAACTGAGGCGGCCGCTCAGGTCTGCGGGGTGAAGGAGGCCGCCGGTCAGTTCTCCCTCGCCCGAGGCGGTCAGCGTAATCTGCTCCGGCCAGGCGGGAACAAACAGCCGCAACAACAGGGCCAATGGAAATTGCGTAACGCGCACGCGTAACGTAGCGGGGGCGTCATCGCGGATGCCGATGGTACCCTCCGCCGTCAGGCGCGGATCATCCAGCGTGATGGCGACCTCGAGCT
>JBGPIL010000125.1:0-6535 GCA_041484905.1 Nitrospiria bacterium | reverse complement strand
GGGTTCGAGAGCGATTTTCTGGTGCTACGGTACTCAGCCGGCGACAAAATCTACGTCCCGCTCGACCGGCTCGATCTGGTGCAAAAATATATCGGTGTTGAGGGCAGCCAGCCGAAATTGGACCGCCTGGGCGGGCCGGCCTGGCTGCGCACAACCAGGCGGGTCAAACAGGCGGTCGAAAAGCTGGCCAAGGATCTGCTGGCGCTCTACGCCGCACGATCGATCGCCGCCGGTCATGCGTTTCCACCCGACGGGCCGGCCGCGGAGGCCTTCGCCGCCGGGTTCGAGTATGAAGAGACGCCCGATCAGCAGCGCGCCATCGAGACAGTCGGACGAGCGCTCGAGCAGCCCCATCCGACAGACCTGCTCGTCTGCGGCGATGTCGGCTACGGCAAGACCGAAGTCGCCATGCGGGCGGCCTTCAAGGTCGCCATGGAGGGCAAACAGACGGCGGTGCTGGTGCCCACGACGCTGCTGGCGCAACAGCACGCCCGCACGTTCACCGCGCGGTTCGCCCCGTTTCCGATCCGGGTCGGCCTGTTGAGCCGGTTCCAATCGGCGGCCGAGCAGAAGGAACTCCGCCGCGCGCTCTCGACCGGCGAGATCGATATTTTGATCGGCACCCACCGGCTGTTGCAGCGCGATATCCAGTTCCGCGATTTGGGATTGCTGGTCATCGATGAGGAGCACCGCTTTGGCGTCCGGCAGAAGGAACGGATTAAAACACTCAAGCAGTCGGTCCATTGCGTGACGCTGTCGGCCACGCCTATTCCGCGCACGCTGCAAATGAGTCTGCTGGGGCTGCGCGAGTTGAGCCTGATCGAAACGCCGCCGCCCGACCGGCGCGCCGTCCAGACGCGGCTGGTGCCCTTTGACCGGGAGTTGATCCAAGCCGCCATCCGGTTCGAACTGGCCCGGGGTGGGCAGTGCTTTTTCATTCACAACCGGATCCAGGAGCTGGAGCGGATCGGCCGGCTGCTGGCAGAGCTGGTTCCAGAAGCGAAGATCGTCATGGCGCACGGACAGATGCGCGCGGCGCAACTGGAGGCCGCCATGGAACGGTTTCTGGGCGGCAAGGCCAATCTGCTGCTCTCCACGGCGATCGTCGAATCAGGCCTCGACATCCCTCACGCCAACACCATCATCATTCACCGGGCCGACCGGTTCGGTCTGGCGGATCTCTATCAGCTGCGGGGACGGGTCGGCCGGTCGGCCGTGCAGGCCTTTGCCTATCTGATCGTCCCTGACGAGGCCGTGCTCACACCAGCCGCGCGGGCGCGCCTGGAGGCGATCCGGGACTTTACCGAGCTGGGCGCGGGCTTCAAGATCGCCGCGCGCGATCTGGAGATCCGGGGCGCAGGCAATCTGCTCGGCCCACAGCAATCGGGCCAGATCGCCGCAATCGGCTATGAGCTGTATTTGCAATTTTTGGATGAAGCGATTCGCGCGCAGCGGGGTGAACGGATCGATGACGCGCCCATCGAACCGACCCTGGCGCTGAAACTCTCCGCCTTCCTGCCGGAATCCTACGTCCCGGACAGCCACCAGCGCCTCGCCTTCTACAAACGGCTGGCCTCTGCGGCCGACCAGGCGGCGCTGGATCAGATCGAAGCACAGTTGGCCGATCAATTCGGGCCGTTGCCGAATGAGGCCGCCCGGTTGGTGGAGGTGATGACGCTCAGACTGCTGGCCAAGCAACTGGGCGTGCAGAAGATCGAATCGATTGAAGAAGGTGTGACCGAAGTTGACGTGTTCCTCCATTTCGACCGGCGCCGCCCGCCTTCACCCGACGGCCTGAAGCGACGGATGCCTCCGGGCCGCCCGTGGCGCTTCGTCGGCGAATGGAGCGTGGCGATACGGTATCGGCAGACCGAATGGCCGTCGCTCTATCCCATCGTCCGCGCCGACTTGCAGCGCCTGGTCGGCTGTGATAGAACCTGACGCATCATGCGACCCGTCTTCATCCCCACTCCCCTCCTCCTCGCCGGCCTCCTCCTCTGGGCCATCAGTCCCCTCGGGCTCACTGTCGCCCTTGGGGAACCGGCCGTGCCCCAGACGGAGCCGGCAATCCCCAAGACGGAGTCGGCCGCGCCCCCGGCGCAGCCAGTTATCCAAAAAACACAGCCGGTGATCATCGATCGAATCGCGGCGGTGGTCAACCAGGAGGTCATCACGCTGAGCACCGTGCAGGAGGCTGTTCTGCAGCAGGCGGTGACAGTGGCGGCCTCCCGAGGCGGCTTGCAGCCCCAATCGGGCGATCCGGCCTTTGCCGCGGCGGTGCTGACACCCCAGTCACTCGTTCAACAACTTCGGCGGCTGATCGACCGTCGCCTCCAACAGCAGGCGGCCGAACAGCACGGCATCGCCGTGACCGATGAAGAACTCCATCAGGCGCTTGAAGACATCAAAACACGCAACCGATTTGCCTCTGATGATGATCTGGCCAAGGCGCTGGCGGCCGAAGGGCTGACGGTGGATCACTACCGCCAGCAACTGCGCGCGGAACTGGTGGTGGCGAAGCTGGTGAACCGGGAAGTGCGCAGCACGGTCGTCATTTCCCCCGAAGAGGTGCAACACTATTATGAACAACATCCGGACGAGTTTTCCCTTCCGGAGCGCGTGAAGCTGCGCCAGATCCTCGTGGCCGCCCCTGCGGCCAATGCGGAGGAGCACGCGAGCAAGCGGGCCAAGGCCCAGACCGTCCTGGAACAGCTCCGGAGCGGCGCCGAGTTCGACCAGATGGCCCGGCGCTTCTCCGACGGCCCCGAGGCAAAGGAGGGCGGCGTGCTCGGCTGGTTTGCACCGGGTTCACTGATGCCGCAACTGGACCGGGCCGCCTTTACGCTCCAGAACGGCCAGATCACCGAGGTGATTGAAAGCCCGCTGGGATGGCACATTCTGAAACTGGAGGAGCGGGAGGGGCATCGTCAACAGGCGTTCGAGCCGGTCAAGGAGGCGGTGCACGGCCGGCTCATGGAGCAACGGATCCAACAACGGTATGAGGAATGGTTTCTGGAGCTGCGGCGCAACGCCTATGTGGACATCCGGCTTTGATCTGCTATACTTTTGCTGTCATAGATGCGGCTAGGGGGAGTGGGGGCATCGGAGGACGCAGGATCGATCCCGCACGGGCCCCCACATCGAATGAAAGGGTGACGCGAGCCCCTAGAATAAACAGACCGACCGAACTCGAATGCGGAGGTGCCTGATGCTGACTCCTCTCTGGATGATGACTCGATTGGCGGCGGTGACCATCACGGTGATGGGCATGATCGCCGGTGCGGCCGCGTTTGCCCAAGAGACGCCGCCGTCCAGCCCTTCATCTTCAACCAGTTCTACGGCGGCATCTTCAATCAGTTCCACTGCGGCTTCGCCCAGCTCCACGGCGGCGCCCACGCCTGCGGTCAGCGCACCGGCGGCACCGGCGGTTGACGCAACGGCCGTACAACCACCCGCTCCCCCCCCGACCACAACCCCGACGGAGCCATCCACCGTTCCGTCATCTTCAACCAGTTCCACGGCGGCATCTTCAACCAGTCCCACGGCGGCATCCCCGGCGACCGCGTCGACGGACGCGGCCTTGACCCAGGCACTCTCGGCGTACGAGAAGCAGGATTTTTCGGCGGCAGCCGAGGCGCTCAAAAGCGCTATCGAGGCGGACCCCGCGTCGGTAAAAGCCCATTACTATCTCGGATACGCGCTCTACAAGCTCAAGCGGTTTGACGAGTCGAGGGTCGCCTTCGGGCAGGCCTACCAGTTGCGGTCAGATTACCTTCCACCGGTGGCCGCGGCCAAGTAGCCCCTTCCACCTCTCCGAACGCCTTACACGGACGAGGTCAGTTCGGTCTGCAGGAATTCCCGATAGGTTTTGACGCGGTTGCGGCCGGTGCACTTGGCCAGATAGAGCGCTTTGTCGGCGGCGTCGATGAGCCGTTCCCGTCGATCCGCATCCTCGGGGGCCACCGCCACACCCACGCTCACGGTGCAGGACAACGGCTGGCCGGAAGGCGCGGTCATGCGCAAGCCCGCCACGGTGGTGCGGATTCGCTCGGCCACCACCTGCGCGCCCGCCAGGGGCGTCTCGGGGAGAATCACCCCAATCTCTTCGCCGCCGTACCGCGCGGCGATATCGATCGTCCTGATGCTGCCCCGGATCGCCTCCGCCAGCGCCTTGAGCACGGCATCACCGGCCAGATGGCCGTGCCGGTCGTTGACCTGTTTGAACAAATCGATATCCACCAGCAACAGTGAGAAGGCATGCCCATACCGCTGATTCCGTTCGATCTCATCACCGAGGCGCCGATGGAATTCCCGGTGGTTGAAGAGGCCGGTCAGGCCGTCGGTAAACGCCAGCTCCTGACTTTGCTCATAGAGGAGCGATTTCTCGATTGCGGTCGCCCCGAACAGGACCAGACTTTGCACCGTCCCAAGATCGGCATAGCGGAACGGCGGCGCGCCGGCGGTGCGCCCGGCCACCACCGCGCCGAACTGCCGATCGCCCGTTGCCAACGGCAACAGGAGGAGACTGCCGAACGGCGGCTGATGCGCCGGCGTCTCGGCAAAATTCGGATGCTCCTGCGCCTCTTCAACCAGCAGACCCTGTTTGGTTCTGACCGGCAATCCGAACAGTCCCTTTCCCCTGATGTCGCCGACCCGCCCCGCCTCCTCCACCTCCACCCCGTGCGTGTGGACGAGACGAACCTCGTGGGTCTCCGAATCGATCAGATAAATGGCCACTCCCTCGGCCCCGACCAGGTGGCAGATCCCTTCGGCCAGTCGATCCAAGAGAAACGGGAGGTCGAGGCTGCGTGCCAATTCCGCCGCAATCGTGTTCAACGTCGCCAGTTGGGCGTTGAGCCCCTTTTCCTGTTTCATCGAGGCCTCGACCGACTGGGCCATCCGGTTGAAGACCTGACCAAGCGAGGCCAACTCATCCGAACCGGAGACCGACAGTCTCTGATCATACCGCCCCTCGGTCATTTTGGTCGTCGCCGCACTCAACCGGCGGATGGGATTAATGACCAGCTGATTGACCTCCGCAAACAGGATCAGCACCACTAGACAGACAACCAACGGGCCGGTGATGATGATCTCGCGCATGGACTGGGTGGCCAGCGCTGCAATCGGTCCCAAGGGGCGATAACTTTCCAACACGCCGATCACGTTTTTCCCTTGCCAGAGGGGCGTGTTGACCTTCAGCAGCGAGCCGAGGCTCTTCGGAGCCCCTCCATCATTGATCACATAGTTGCCCGTCTGACTGGTGAAGACATCCATGACCTCCTGATCGGCTTGATTTTCCGCCCGGAGAGAGGCTTTCGTCGACACAAACGCCACCAACCGGCCATTGACATTGTACAACGCCAGCATCACATATTCGGAGCGCTGTTCAAGGATTCGTGACAAAATGTTCTGCCCAACCGGCAGGGAAGGCAGTCCTTCGTTGAATCGGATCTGCTGCTCCACCACCGAGGCAACGATCATCCCCTCGTTCACATATTCCTGGTAGACGGCTTGGCTCTGGTCCCGGCCGAACCATACCAGCAGCACGGTGACCAGCAGCACCGGCGGGATGATCAGGATCAGCGCCAGCTTGGTTTGCAAACCGAGGGACGAAACCCATGGAGAGTGTGAGCGTTTCACAGGAAATCGCGCATCGATATCCGTCGGACCTTGCACAAGGCGGCCTCCGAGATTCAAGTGTAGCAGCTCACCCCACACTGTCAATTTTAGGGAAGGGGAGGCATCTATCCAGCGATCCGCCTGAGGCGGAGAGCGTGAGGGGGAGGTTCGGGGCGTGGGGGCATCGCCAACCCAAAAGTAACGCTTTTGGGGAATTCTTCCGATGATGACGCGACTCCGCACGGGCCCAGAGAAAACCCATAGTAATTTTCGGCCGATGGGAAATACACGGTGGCCCGGGGCGTGGGGGCATCGCCAACCCAAAAGCAACGCTTTTGGGGAATTCTTCCCATGATGACGCAACTCCGCACGGGCCCCCACATAAAATTGACAGCCCCCCTCGATTATTGTAGAGTGCCCGCAGCCGTCGACGACGGCGCGCCATGGCGGAAAGCCTCCTCACGATTGCCAATCTTTCAACCGGGTTTGACACCGACAACGGGCTGCTCAAGGCGGTGGATGGCGTCAACCTGACGATCGGGGCCGGCCGCGTGTTGGGGCTGGTGGGCGAGTCCGGCTGCGGGAAAACCATGACGGCACTGTCGGTCATGCGGATCATCCCTCCCCCCGGCCGGATTGTCGGCGGCGCCATCCGATTCCAGGGCGTCGACCTGCTCTCGCTGCCGGAACGGGAGATGCAGCGGGTGCGCGGACGAAAAATCGCGATGATTTTTCAGGAGCCGATGACGGCCCTCAATCCGGTCCTGACCGTCGGGGAACAGGTTGCCGAAATGCTCCGTCATCATCTGGCCATGAACCGAGCCGATGCCCGTTTGCGCGCGATCGAGCTGTTCCGGCAGGTCGGCATCCCCTCGCCCGAGGAGCGGTACCGCGCCTATCCGCACCAGCTCAGTGG
>JBGPIL010000124.1:0-6577 GCA_041484905.1 Nitrospiria bacterium | reverse complement strand
GAAGAATTGCCGGCCCTGTTGGCTCCCCCGTTGGCTCCAAAGCCCGCCCAGACGGCCGGCCGGCAACCGATCCCGTGAAATATCTGGTCTACTTCCTGGTTGGCGGCGGCGTGGTGACGGCCGTGACCTATGTCGGCGGCAGCGGCCGGTCTCTCTTGTCCGCCTTCATCGCCACCTTTCCCGCGATCACGCTTGTGTCGGTCATTTTCATCCATCTGGAAGCGGGCACCCAACCCACAACCGACTATGTCCGCGGGTTGATCCTCTTCGCCCCCGCCTGGTTCAGTTATCTGATCGCCCTCTCCCTGTTGCTCCCGCGACTCAACTTCTGGAGCGCGATCGGCGGTTCTGTGGCGGTCTTTTTGTGCGGCGTCGCCCTGACGCGGTTCGCTCTGAAGCTGTTTTAACGATTGAAAGTAGGGGGAGATATTCCTCTCCCCCTAATGACCCCCATCATCCATACGTATGTGCCCCATCGCTGTGAATCCGCTCGTGCTCCGCACTCGCTCAAGTCAGGGGGAGCGTGCTCACGCTCCCCCTGACAACCCCCATCGCCGTACCCATCATATCTCCTGTCCCCTGCATTGTATTCGGGGGGAGATGCTCAGCTCCCCCCGATCCCCCCATCGCCGTCCCCATCGTACATTCGATGGGGATTATCAAGAGGAGCGGCGCCGCTCCCTTGATTTGAGCGAGTGCACAGCACGAGCGGATACATGTTACAATGGCCGATTCAGCGCACTGGCTGCGCTGAATCTTCCTATGACGGCTGAATCACTCATCATCCGGGGGGCCCGTGAACACAACCTGAAGAACATCACGGTTGAGATCCCCCACGACCGGGTCACGGCCATTACCGGCCTGAGCGGCTCGGGCAAGTCATCGTTGGCCTTTGATACCATCTTCGCCGAAGGGCAGTGGCGCTATATTGAATCGCTGTCGACCTACGCGCGGCTATTTTTGGAGAAGGTCGACCGGCCCGATGTCGACCAGATCCTCCGAATCCGCCCCGCCATCGCCATCGAACAGAAAAACCCCGTCCGCAGCGCCCGCTCCACCGTCGGCACGAGCACGGAACTCTACGATTATCTGCGGCTGCTTTTCGCCAAAATCGGCCTCTTGCACTGTCCGACCTGCCGCGCGCCGGTCCGGGCCGAATCGCCGTCGACCATCGCCGCGCGACTCCTGGCCGATCATCCAGGCCGGCCCGCACTGGTGCTCTTCCCCGCGTCCGTCCCGCGCGAACCGGCGCCATGGTTGCGCGAGCTGGTTCAGCGGGGTTTCTCCCGGCTGCGCGTTGAGGGCAAAGATGGGGGCGACGTCATGGCGATCGATGCCACGACCGACACGGGGCCGCTGATCGGCGCCGCTGTTGCCGTCGTGGTCGACCGGCTGCGGTTGGCGACGGACGAACAGAGCCGGCTCGCGGAATCATTGACCACCGCCTTTCGAGAGGGTCATGGAGACGCGGAGATCGATTTGCCCGGCGTCGAACGGATCCGCCTCACCCAGGCCTATGCCTGCGCGCAGTGCCACACAACCTACCAACGGCCGCAGCCGCTGCTCTTCTCCTTCAACCATCCCCTCGGCGCCTGTCCGGACTGCAAGGGCTTCGGCCACCTGTTGGAGTATGACGAAAAGCTGGTGGTCCCCGATCCCCGGCTGACACTGGCGCAGGGCGCCGTCGATCCGTGGACCAAACCGTCCCACCGCTGGTGGCACCGGCAACTGATCAAACAGGGGGAAGCAGCGGGCATCCGATTGAACCAGCCTTATCAGACGCTCACGAAGAAAGAGAAGAAACTCCTCTGGGGAGGCGCCAAGGAACTCGAGGGAATCGACGACTTTTTCACCTACCTGGAAGGCAAACGATACAAACTCCACGTGCGGGTCTTCTTGAGCCGCTACCGGTCGCCGACCCTCTGTCCCCGCTGCGGGGGCGCCCGGCTGACTCCGCTGGCGCAGGCGGTCACCGTGCATGATCAATCGATCACGCAACTGTCGACACTGAGCATCGATCATCTGGCCGAGTGGTTCGACCAGGCGCCCTTCACCGATCATGAACGGGCGATCGCCAAGGAAATTCTCCGGCAGCTCCGGGCCAAGCTGAGCTTTCTGCGGCGGGTCGGCCTCGGCTATCTGACGTTGAACCGGCAGACACGAACGCTCTCGGGCGGCGAGGCGCAACGGATCAGCCTCGCCAACCAACTCGGCGCGCAACTGACCGGCACCCTGTACGTGCTCGACGAGCCCAGTATCGGCCTGCACCCCAAAGACACCGCCAAGCTGGCCGCCATTGTGCGCGACCTGGCCGCGGCCGGCAACACGGCGATCCTCGTCGAACACGATGCCACACTCATCCGCTCGGCCGATCATGTGATCGAGCTGGGTCCCGGCAGCGGCGCACAGGGCGGCGAGATTGTCTTTGCCGGCCCGATTGATACGTTTCTGGCCGGCGACACGCTCACGGCCCGCTATCTCTCACACCGGACCGAAATTCCTCTTCCACATGACCGACGAAAAGGCAACGGCCACGCCCTGCTCCTGCAAGGCGCACGCGAGCACAACCTCAAGGCGGTCGACCTGGCCATTCCCCTCGGCACGTTCACCTGCGTGACCGGTGTCTCCGGCTCGGGCAAAAGCACGTTGTTGCACGACACGCTCTATCCGGCGCTGGCGCGCTACTTCCGGCTCAGTTTCGACGCCATGGGGCGCTTCGAGCGCCTGACCGGGATGGAGCAACTCAAGGGCGTGCGGCTGATCGATCAGGAACCGATCGGACGCACCCCCCGCTCCAACCCCGTCACCTACATGAAACTGTTCAGCCCGATCCGCGATCGTTTCGCCGCCCAACCGGACGCCAAGGCCCGGGGGCTGGCGGCCCGCCATTTTTCATTCAACGTGCCGGGTGGGCGGTGCGAACGGTGCGAGGGAAACGGGTACGAAAAGCTGGAGATGTTTTTCTTCGAAGATCTCTACATCCATTGCGAAGAATGCGGCGGCGCCCGCTACCGGCCTGAAGTGTTAAAGGTCACCCACAAAGGGTTGCACATCGGCCAGGTGCTGGAGCTGACCGTCGATCAGGCCCTGGCCCATTTCGCCGATGTGCCGGAATTGACCCGGACGTTTCGCTTGTTGTCGGATGTCGGACTGGGCTACATCCGGCTGGGGCAGCCGGCCACGACGCTGTCCGGCGGCGAAGCCCAGCGGCTGAAAATTTGCGCCGAACTCGACCGGCCCGACGCGCGTGACTGGCTGTTCTTGCTCGACGAGCCGACGACCGGATTACACCCTGAGGATATCCGGAAACTGCTGGTCGTGCTGCAACGACTGGTGGACGTGGGCCACACGGTCGTTGTGATCGAGCATAATCTGGACGTGATCAAGTGCGCCGATTGGATTATTGATATGGGACCGGAAGGCGGCGACCAGGGCGGCGAAATCATCGCCGAAGGCACACCGGAAACCGTCGCCCAACACCCGCGGTCGTACACGGGGGACTACCTCAAACACCTGCTCCAATCTTCTACTCAACCTTAACCCGCTTCTATTGGTCGAAACAACTCGATCACTTCGGCCACGATTGTCGCCTTCTCAAAATTTGGACATCGTCTTTATTTCTGCCTTTTAAGAGATATCCCGCAGACCAATCCCATGCGAGAACATTTGCGATTCATCATCATACCAATCACCGGTTAGCGTCAACTCAAGAATCATAAGAACGGGCGTTAAGTTTGCAGCAGCAACACGGAGTTCAAGTTGATATACCCCTGGTGATAGCAAGTGACTCATCGTGTTTGGTTTCACTTCTAAATCTAAGCTCATAATGGCTTTGCCAGTCGGCACGTTGGGGAGTGTGTTTCCAGCTTTTGCCGCTTTGCTGGGATGCATGATGTATCCTAAATCACAGTGCTTACCCATCTTTGGAGAGATACCATCAGCAAAAATTTCATGCGAATGTGACCAACGCAAATTCATAGGGAGAAACTGCCTGTCTTCCTTAAAGTTACCATCAGCATGTTTCCGCAAAAGCCTGGCTGCGAACACCTGCACCTGCTCGGCCCGCAGGTTGCCATTGTTTCTTATCCAGACACGGAAGTAATAGCAAGGAGACTTCTCAACAACTTGACTAGTGATATGAAGAAATGACAACTCGGTTTTATGACAATCAGGCGCAGACAGGTTGATGGCTGATACAAGCTTCGGTCTACGCCATAGAACCCGCAGATCTTCTTTAAAAAGAGCAACTAGCACTGCGAGAAACGTCACAATTTTCCCAGTCCATGCTGCTGTTTCTGATGAGTTCATTAGCCTGCCTAGTGTATCAAAACTGACCCATTTGGCACAGTGCATTATTACTTAACCTCACATATCCATCACCCGGCGGGGCTGGGGCCCGAGCGCGACTTGGCGGTCGGTTGGGCACCCGACTTGGCGACAGCCCGCGACCCCACAGGGGGCAATTCGACCGGCTTCCCCACTGTCGAATTGAGCGGTCTGAGCCTTCGTCGGGTCACTTGCACCGAGAATCGAATATAACGCCTGCTCTTCGATTCGAGTTGACCGAACGCCCGGAGCAGCGAGGGCCGCCGCCTCGCCGCCCGGCATTCATATTTCCCTGGGCTCCAATAGCAGTTTCATGCCATCAATGATCTGTTCGACTCGACCAGGTGAAAGCGCTCCTATCTTCTCAGTGAGGTAGGCTTTATCGACCGTGACAACTTGCGAGACATTCACAACGCTGGCCTTATTCAGATTGGCTTCCTCCTTTGACAACAACACATTTCCAGGAGCATGCGCTCGTTTGAGATTCGACGTCAACCCGCAGAGAACAACCGTATTGATCCGACTCTGGTTAAACAGGTTATTTTGAACGACGACATATGGATGGCGATACCCCGGCGCCGAACCGACTGGTCGCCCCAAATCAACCCAGAAGACGTCCCCCTGCCGGATTACCACTTCTCGGCCTTTAGCGATCTCGCATGCCGCTCTATGCTTAATCGTCTTGCCTTCGTCTCCTGCTTCGTCTCCGGACTTGCGTAGGCCTTGTTAATAGCATCCAGGATTTGCTTGTTGCGCTGTTTTTCGATGTACCCCCTCACAGCATCTGCAAATACCTGGCTACGGGAAAGATGTAACTCTTCCGCAATCTCCTCAACGGTCTTAAAGAGGTCATCCGGTATGGAAATGGCCGTTTTCATCGCTTCTTACCCCCCTTGAACCAAAATTGGTTATACCATATAGGTACCATTAAGTATTACTTTTGTCAATACCCACCCCACGTCGAGGCTGGGGTCCGAGCGCGACTTGGCGGTCGGCTGGGCACCCGACTTGGCGACAGGCCGCGACCCCCAAGGGGACAATTCGCCCGGATTCCCTTACTCTCGAATTGAGCGGGTTGAGCCTTCGTCGGGTCACTTGCACCGAGAATCGAATATCACGCCTGCTCTTCGATTCGAGGTGACCGATCGCCCGGAGCAGCGAGGGCCGCAGCCTCGCCACCCCCTTCTACTCGACTTTAACTCGTTTCTGCTGGTTGAACAACTCGATCACTTCGGCCACGGTGGTCGCGTCTTCGGCGCGTTTGTCGGTGCGGATAAAACCGACGGTACGGGGAAAGCGCATCGCATAGCCGGGCGTTTCTTCATTTTTGCCGCACGTGTGCATCTGCGAGCGCGTAATTTCATCGGCTTTGACCGTCAGCACGTACCGCGGCTCGACCCAGACATCCGGCTCCATCAGGCTGTCCACGCGGGCCGGCTTGTGATCGAGCGTGACCTCATCCAGTCTGGATTTCAACTCGCGCAACTCCTCCTCGCTGAACCCCGAGCCGATTTTCGTGACCGTCTTGAACGTGTCGCTCTGCTCGTCGTAGACGGCGGCGAGCACGGTGCCGACGCCGAATTGGGCCCGTTGTCCGCGGCCCGCCGAGTAGCCGACGATGACGACGTCCACGGTATCAGTCAGCTCCCCTTTGTAACTGCGCTTGAGTTTGATCCAGTTGAAATTTCTGGCCCCCGCCGTATAGGGAGCATCCAACCGCTTGGCCACGATCCCTTCCTGACCGGCCGCCACCGCCTCGTCGAAATAGCGCTGAAGCTCATCGGGCTGATCCGTTTCGATCGCTCGGGACGGCTCGATGACCGGATCGGATTTCAGGAGCGTCAGCAAGGTCGCCCGCCGGTCGGCATACGGTTTCGGCGTATAGTCCTCATCGCCCAGATAGAGCAGGTCAAACGCGAAGAAGCGGAGCGGCACGTCTTTCGCCATGGCGGCGATGCCATGCTTGCGCTTCCGTTGCATGGTCACCTGAAACGGCAGCAGCTCGCCGGTCTCGCTCACGGCCAGCGCTTCTCCCTCGACGATGGCGCGCTCGGCCCCCAGCGAGCGGATGATCGCCTCGGCGATTTCCGGGAACATCGCCGTCATCCGTTCCAGATTGCGCGAAAAGATGTCAATCCGGTCACCGTCCTTGTGGATCTGCAGCCGCAGGCCGTCGTATTTGAGCTCCGCGCTGCACCGGCCGATTTTTTCGATGATCTCCTCCGTCGTCGGCAACCGCTCGCAGAGCGCG
>JBGPIL010000123.1:0-6585 GCA_041484905.1 Nitrospiria bacterium | reverse complement strand
TGCGGGACCAGCCGGGGCTGGGTGGCCAGCGTGCCTGATTCCCCCGATTCCAACGCCGCCGTCCATTCGGCCATTAATTTTTCGAACAACCACCGCTCATGGGCCGCGTGCTGATCGATGATCTCCAGCGTCCCCTCCACAACCGCGACGATGTAGGTCTGGTAGAGCTGGCCCAGCGGTTCGATGATCGGCGTCGACAGCAAGGAGGCCGCGGCCGGCGCGGCGCGATCATACCCGGCCGCCGGCTCGCACAGGATCGGCGCATCCATTGCTTCGGTGCCACCGCCGGTCGATGGAAAGCCCGGAGGAGAGTATGGCGCGGCCATCGTGCGCCCACCCGACGGACTCGCGGGACACTCCAGTGACCGGCCCGCGACTGACGCCGGCGGCGCGCCGATCTGCCGGACAGGCGGGCCGATGCGGTCGGCGACCGCATCCCGCACCAGCGTATGGACCAGCTGAGGCTGGGCGAAACGGACTTCCAGTTTCGCCGGATGCACGTTGACGTCGACCTTGGCCGGATCGAGGGTGACCTGCAGCACGGCGGCCGGATGTTGTCCCCGGCGCAGCAGCGACAGATAGCCGTCATAGAGGGCGTGATTGAGCAGTGGACTGCGAATCGGCCGCCGGTTCACGCTCCAGTATTGAAACCGCCGATGCGGCCAGCTGGCCGGCGGCGCCGAGACCAGCCCTCGAAGCGTCAACCCGTCCACCGTGCCATCAATGTCGAGCAGGTTCCGCGCCCATTCAACCCCGAAGAGCTGCGCAATCCGCTCCCGCAGCGTGGCGGCCGCCGGCGCCCGCAACAGTTCCCGTTGCTGATGCACCAGACGGAAGGCGGTTGCCGGATAGATGAGGGCGTGGTCCGTGACGATCTCCTGGATTTTTGCCAGCTCGGTCGACGGCGCGCGGAGAAACTTTTTCCGGGCCGGCGTGTTGAAGAACAGATCCCTCACCTCGACGGTCGTGCCCTGCGGGCCGCCGATCTCTTTGACCCGTTCGAGCGCGCCGCCTTCAAGCGTCAGCTCGACGCCCGATCCCGCCCCGGCCGCGGCGGTCGTCACGCGCACGCGGGCCACGGCGGCGATGCTGGGCAACGCCTCGCCCCGAAACCCGAGCGTCCCGATCCGGTTCAGGTCGTCCACCGACGCGAGCTTGCTGGTGGCGTGATGTTCGAAGGCGAGCGGCGCATCCTCCGGCGTCATCCCGACGCCGTCGTCGCTGACCGCGATCAGCTCCCGGCCGCCGGAGACGAGCGCGATGTCGATCGACCGCGCGCCGGCGTCAATGGCGTTTTCCACCAGCTCCTTGACGACGGAAGCCGGCCGTTCGACGACCTCGCCGGCCGCGATGTGGTTGATCAGTTCGGAGGTGAGCCGTCGAATCGTCGGCATAAGGGTCATTCGTGCGGGGGCCAGGGTCCAGTCACCAGGGTCCAGAAAACACGCATGGGGCCGTGCGGATTTTTCCTGGACCCCGGACCCTTGCCCCTGGGTCCTTCTTGCCTATCTTAAATCGGCCAGCCGCCCCTTGGCGACATTGGCTTCGTCCGACATCGGATAATTGGCGACCAACCGCTTCAACAATTGACTGGCCTGCTGTTTGTCGCCGATCTCCAGATAGGCGAGGCCGTTTTTGAGCATGGCCGCCGGGACTTTTTCATGTTTGGGATACCGCTGCATGAACTGGTCGAACACGCCGGCCGCCTTCTGGTACTGCTTGCCGCCGTAATAGGATTCGCCGAGCCAGTACATCGCATGCGGCACCAGAATGGACGACGAATATTGCTGCAGGAATTGCTCGAATCCGCCGATCGCCAGGGTGTAATTGCCGCGCAAATAGTCATTGTAGGCCAGGTTATAGGCCTCCACCGGCGAGACCGCGCCCGCCTTCGGCGCCGGTGTCCGGCCCGGCAGCAGCAACCGTTGATCCGGACCGGTTCCGGCGGGCGGAAGCGGCACGCTGGCCGTCGGCGGCCCGGCGCCGGCGATGGCCGTCTGCAGCGTCTGTATTTGCGCGGTCAAGGTGGAGAGTTGGAACCCCTGCTCATCCAGATGCTGGCGAATCTCGCCGATCGCGTGATTGCTCTCTTCCAGCTGGCCTTTAAGCGCCTGCAACTCGCCCTGCAGCTGGTCATACTGCGTCGTCAGTTCCGCGGACGGCGTCCCGCCGGCGCCCGCCGGGACAGGACGTTGGTCGGCTTTGGCCTGGACCGAGGCCATGTCCTGGCCGAGCTTCTTCTGCGCGGCGGCCACCTTGTCGATCAACATCCGGGTGTCAATCAGGTCAGCCTGCGACGCGCAGCCGCCCAACAGTCCGGCAACAACAAGACCGGCCGCCATGCCCACCCGTGCGCGCCGTCGATTCACCGCGTGTCCGCTCCTACCCACGCGACGCCGCATCGGCAAATTGGCCCCGGCGATTCCGGCTCAGACACGATTCCTCATGCTGGGTACAGACCGGCCGTTCCTCCCCGTAACTAATGGTGCTCAACCGGCCGGCCGGCACGCCCAGCGCGGTCAGGTATCGTTTGATGGCATTGGCCCGCCGTTCGCCCAACGCCAGATTGTACTCGTTGGTGCCCCGTTCATCGCAATGGCCTTCGATCTGCGCCTTGACGGCCGTATTGGTCATCAGCCACTTGGCATTGGTCTGCAGCACCGGTTTCATATCACCCCGGATGTCCGACTTGTCATAATCAAAATAGACCGGCTTCAAGGCATCGATGATCTTGCCCGCTCCGGCGATCTCCTGCTCCCGGACCGCGGGGGTGTCAATGGACGGGGCGTCCGATGACTTGGGCGAGGTGGCCGACGGCGGCTTCACCTGCTCGGTGGAAACATCAGCCGTCTGAGTCGGCTGCTTGGGGCAGCCGGTCAAGAACCACGCGCTCGCCACCAGGCCGAACACGACAAGCGTGGAGCCGTTCCATCCTGTCTGTCGCATACTGTTCCTCCCCATCTCTCTGTGTCGGCATCGTCCCCTCGGTCATGCCGTAGCGGTGACTATGAATACATCGTGCACTATAACGCAACCCGCGCATGAATGGCAACGCTTGAATGGGTATGGGGCAGTTTGCTCACAACAACCCGTTCGCCCCGAGCGTGGCGGACACACGTGGGGCCAGGGTTATTGCGGCGACCAGGCGGGCATGATCCGGTTCTCGGCGCCCTGCGTGATCGGTTCAAGTCCCGTCCCGTCCTTCTGGATCAGATAAAGCTGATACGAACCATCCCGGTTGGACGTAAACAACAGGTGACGGCCGTTCGGCGACCAGGTGGGGGACTCATCATTCCAGGCGCCGTCGCCGGTCAGGATGCCGCCCGTCCGGCCGTCGGGGCCGATCAGACACAACCGCATCCAGCCGTTCCGGCGGCACGTGTAGGCGATCCACTCGCCCTTCGGCGACCAGGTCGGGCTGGTGTTGTAATCGCCCTGATAGGTCAGCCGGCGCACGTTCGCGCCGTCCGCATCCATGATGTAGAGCTGCGGCGTGCCCCCGCGGTCCGATGTGAAGACCAGTTGCCGGCCGGTCGGCGACCAGGACGGCGACAGGTCATCGCCCAGACTGAAGGTGAGCCGGCGGCTTTTCTTCGCCGAACGATCAAACAGAAACAACTCGAGATTCTCGACGTCGTGATTGGTGGCCAGCGCCATCCACTCCCCGTCGGGCGACCAGACCGGCGACAGATTCAGCCCCGCAAAGGTGATGAGCTTCCACCGGCGGTTCTGCACAATGTCGATCCCGCAGACATCGGGATTACCGCCCTGATAGCACTGGTAGGTGATCCAGCGGCCATCCGGCGTCCAATGGGGTGACAGCGAGAGCGAATGATTGCCGGTGATCCGTTGCGGATGGGCGCCATCGTAGTCCATCAGATAGAGCTCTTTCTGGCGGGTCTGATCCGATACGTAGACGACGCGGCTCTGCGCGATGCCCCGCTCACCGGTAAACTGATAGACGATGTCATCGGCGAAGCGATGCGCGATGTAGCGGGCGTAGTCCGCCTTGCCCACATAGCGTTTGACCAGCATCTGGCGCCCGCTGCCCACGTCGAAGAGCCGGCCTTCCAAGACCAGTTCGTCCCGGTCGACGGTCACCCGTCCCCACACCACGCCCTTCGCCCCGGTCGGTTTGAGCCGCTGCACGAATGAGGACGGCGGCGGGACCGCGCTGGTGGCGTCCACAGGGACAACGGAAAAAAAACTGGAGCGTTTCAGATCGGTGGAGAGCACCTGCCCGATTTCTAACGGCAGTGACGGGGCGACGCCGGCGCCGGTCACCGGAAAGAGGGCGAGCGGGATTTTTTCCGTGTCGCTCTTGGTGATGTTTAAAAACACTTCCGGCTCGTCGGCCCATGCCGGCGGCGGGCCGTCCGGATGGAGCACGGTCGCACTCGTCAGCCACACACCAAGTGCGGCCAGCACGGCGAGCCCTGGCCTCATGGTTGCCCCTGCCACGTGAACGGCGCGTGCACCCGCAGGGTTGGGTTGGCCCAGGTACGGGGCAGCGGCGGGAGAGGGGCGGCCAGCAACACGGCCCGCAGCGCCGCCTGATCGAAATAAAAGTTGCCCGAGCTCTTTTCCAGTGACACGTTGTCGACCGACCCATCCCGGTTGATCGTAAAACCGACGACGGCCTGCACTGGTCCCTGCGCGGACACGGAGGGCGGCGTCCACTGCCCTTCCAACTTGCCCTCCAGCACTCCACAATAACTGGCGCAATCGAATTCCGGCGGCGCATCGATTTTCGGCTGGACCATTAACGCGGGTGCAGGCGGACTCGGCGGGGCGGCCGGCGCTTCCGGCTTCGGGGCGGGCGCGGGCGCCGGCGGCGTCTCGGGTTTCGGCTTCAGGGGAGGCAGCGGCGCCACCGCCTTTGGTTTGGGTGGCGTGATTTTCGGTCTGGCCGGAGGCTTGGCCGGACGCGGCCGTTCTGGCTCGACGCGCGGCGGCTCGGGCGGAGCCGGTGGGGTCGGCGCGGGGCCGGGCGGCAATTCGACCACACGGACCTGATAAACGGACGGTTGCAACAGACGCCGCCCCAGATGCAGGGTCGGCACAACTACCAGGACAATCAGCAGCAGATGAAACCAAACGGAGACCAGGAACGCCCGTTTCATAGATGCCCCCGGGTTCATCCCGAGGGTTCACCCCGAGGGGCAAGCCCGGGGTACTGTTCCAAGTCAAGACGGGGTTCCCTTCCGCCTGCGGCGGATCGCATCGGCCGGGGGCAGCGACCCAGCGAGCAACGCGAGCGAGAGGGGGAGGCTTGTCCCGAGGGCTCGACCTGAGGGGCTCCATGCCGCATACAAATGATTGTACCGAGAATCGGATGTGACCTCTCACGTTCGTTCGAGGTAAAGGGGGCGACGCAAGCCCCTACAATGCTCCGCCGGTCGTCATGGACTCCTTCTGTCGGGCTCGGTCACCATGCCGAGCTTGTCGATGCCGACCTGCTTGACCGCATCCATGACGCGGACCACCATCCCGTAGGGAATGCCCTGATCCGCCCGCAGATAGATCGTCACGTTGGGATTCCGGTCGTGCAGCCGCCGCATGGTCGGCTCCAACTGCTCGGCGGCGACCTCTTCCTTGTCGATATAGATCTTGTGCTCCTTGGTCACGCTCACGACGACCCGTTCGTCCGGCTTGATCGTGTTCGCCGCCGATTCCGGCAGATCGATGTCGATGCCGCGATAGAGCAGCGGCGCCGTGATCATGAAGATGATCAACAACACCAGGACCACGTCCACCAACGGCACGACGTTAATCTCCGACATGAACCGGCGCGACCCGGAGGACGATGAATCGAGCATCGGGCCTCAGCCTTTCTTCACCGCGCCGCCGCGATCGGCGTGCGCCAATCGTTCGACCGCTTCGGCGGCGAACGATTCCAAGTGGGTCGTCAGGCGGCGCAACCGGCTCAGATAGGCATTGTACGCCACCACGGCGGGAATCGCGGCGAACAGGCCGGCCGCCGTGGCGACCAGCGCTTCGGCGATGCCGGGTGCCACGGCCGCGATGCTGGCCGTGCCCATATGGCTGATCGCCTGGAACGCATCGATGATGCCGAGCACCGTCCCGAACAATCCGATAAAGGGCGCGACGTTGCCCGTCGTCGCCAAGAAGGGCAGGTATTCTTCATACCGGTTCAGTTCCATCTCGATCGACCGGCGAAACCGCACCTCCAGCGCATGGCGGTTATCACCGCGCTCCGGGTCAACCGTCGGCGGCGTTTTCGTCGCCTCGATCCAGATGGTTGCCATCGGGCTGTAGGGATGCCGCTCGGCCGCGCGCCGGACCGCATCGCCGTCGGCGAGGGAAAAGAAGCCGATGAACTGCCGGTTCTGCCGGGCGGCCTGCCGGAAGGCGTGCCATTTGTAGAAGATGATCGCCCAGGACATCACGGAGAGCAGCAGCAAGATGACCAGGACCACTTGCGTGACCGGGCTCGCGCCCAACACAAGCGACGTGACTTCGCTATTCATGGGTCATATAACGTGGCGGGATTCAGAATGGCTGCGCCCATTCATGAACGGCGGCGGGAATGGCGGGGCCGGCGGGGCTCGAACCCGTGACCTC
>JBGPIL010000122.1:0-6588 GCA_041484905.1 Nitrospiria bacterium | reverse complement strand
CGAAGATGGAGGCCACGCTCACCTGCCCGATCCAATCGTCCGGCGACAGACGCATGTAGATCGTGCCGAGCAGGGCGAGCGCCAGCACCGACGTCAGTCCAAAGAACAGCAGCCGGAAGCCGGCGTGGCTGCCGGCCAGGATGCCGAACGCGGCGCCGGGATTCCGGATGTAGGTCAAGCTAAACAGGTTTGGGATGATGGGAATCGATTCCTGAAGATGCATCTGCTGCCGCACCAGCAGCTTGGTCCACTGATCGAGCAGGACGATACCGATGCTTAAGAGACCATGGAGAATATACCGCGCTGCCCCGCTCATGCCGTCAGCTCCCGCACGACCGGCGCGCACCGTGCACACAGCTCGGGATGGTCGGCCGCCGCCCCCACCGCCGGATCGTATCGCCAGCAGCGAACACACTTGGAGCCGGGGGCCCGGCTGACCGCCACCTGGATTGAACGGCTGTTCTCGGTCCCCTTCTCGTCCAATGACGCGAGCGTGACCTCGGACACGATGAAGAACGAAGGCAGATGGGCTTCATACGACGCCAGGAGCTGTCGGCTCTCCGCATCGACCTGCAACGTCACGGCCGCCTCCAGCGAACTGCCGATTGTTTTCGTCTGTCGCGCCTCTTCAAGCGCCTTGGCTACCTCCTCGCGCAGGGCGCGCAACCGTTCCCAGCGCGCGGCCAGACGATCATCCATCGCATTCATGGTTGTGGGCTGGGACTTGGGAAACCGACTCATCAGAATGGTGGCCCGTTCGGTTTCAGGCTGCCACGATTCCGGCATCGCCTGCCAGACCTCCTCGGCCGTGAAGGTGAGAATCGGCGCCATCAGTCGCGTGATCGCCTGCACCAGATCGTAGAGCGCTGTTTGGGCCGACCGCCGCAGGCGGCTGCGTTTCCCTTCGCAGTAGAGCCGGTCTTTCAGGATGTCGAAATAAAAGGCGCTCAACTCGGCCGCGCAAAAATGGTTCAGCGTGTGGATCACCAGATGAAATTCGTAATCATGATAGGCCGCGGTGATTTTTGTCGTCACCTCCTGCAACCGGTGCAAGGCCCACCGGTCGATCTCTTCCAGTTCGGATACCGGCAGCCGGTCGGCGGCCGGATCGAAATCGGCCAGATTGCTCAGGAGGTAGCGGCAGGTGTTCCTGATTTTTCGATAGCTTTCGACCAGTTGTTCCAGAATCTGCGGCGAGATCCGGACATCCTCCCGATAGTCGGCCGCGGCGACCCAGAGCCGTAAAATCTCCGCCCCGTTCCGGTCGATCACCTCCTGCGGTGCGATAACGTTGCCGGCTGACTTTGACATCTTTTTGCCTTCTCCATCGACCACAAAGCCGTGTGTGAGCACAGCTTTGTAAGGCGCCCGGCCGTCTGTTTGAAGCGCCGTGAGCAGCGAGCTGTGAAACCAGCCCCGGTGCTGGTCGGAGCCTTCCAGATAGAGATCGGCCGGCCATCCCAGCTCATCCCGCCGCTTAAGGACGGCGGCATGGCTCACACCCGACTCGAACCAGACGTCGAGAATGTCCGATTCCTTCACGAGCGCCGTTTCCTGGCACTGCGGGCAGCGCGTGTTGGGTGGCAACAACGCGGCCGCTTCCTGGTCGAACCAGAGGTCGGCGCCGTTCGGAGCCCGCTCGATGAGATCGGCAATGTGCTCGATCAACGCCGGCGGATAGTGCAACTGACGGCATTGCTGACAGCGGAAGGCGACAATCGGCACACCCCAGGCCCGCTGACGGGAGATACACCAATCGGGCCGGCCGGCGATCATGCCATGAATGCGGTCCCTCCCCCACTTGGGAATCCAGGTGACGGCGCTGTCGATGGCCGCGAGCGCCCGCGTGCGCAAGTCGTTCTTCTCCATCGAAATGAACCATTGCTCGGTGGCCCGGAAGATGACGGGGTTCTTGCACCGCCAGCAGTGGGGATAGGAATGGGTGAGGCTTTCATCTTTCACAAGAGACCCTGAGTCCTTTAACTGTTGGACAATTAACGAGTTTGCTTTAAAGACATGCTGTCCGACCAGTGATTGAATGCCGACTTCTCCCGTGAATAGTCCCTTGTTGTCGACTGGTGCAACCATCACCATCTTGCTGTTTTCTCCGCCCTTCTTTAGAAAGAGTTCGTAGTCTTCTTGACCATGGCCCGGCGCAATATGCACGCAACCAGTTCCCTGGTCCATTGTGACAAAATCAGCAGTCACAATATCTCTGAGGGGCGTGTTAGGGAACAGCGGGTGGTTATATGCGTTGTAACGCTCTACTAGTTGTTTGCCAGTAAAAGGTCCCTCCACGACACGGTACTGTTGCAGGCCAAATCTCTCCATGCAGTTCTTGAATAGTTTTTCTGCCAGTATCCAGACTTCTTTATCTTTGGAAGGTTTTACTTCAACAAGCACATAGGTTTCGCTCTCGTGAACTGCGATGGCTTGGTTTGCGGGCAGAGTCCATGGAGTTGTAGTCCAAATCACAATATAAGGTGTTGGTGTTCCAATGTTTGTTCGGTGATCAACAGTGCCTCCGAATCCACTAACCAGAAACTTTACGTAAATAGACGGTGACGTGTGGTCTTCGTACTCCACCTCCGCCTCGGCGAGCGCGGTCTCGTCGTGCCAGCACCAGAGGACCGGCTTTTTGGCCTTGTAGACGCCGCCCGCTTTTACACACTTGCCGAACTCGCGGACGATTGCCGCTTCGTAGGCCGGATCCATGGTCAAATAAGGATGGGCCCAATCGCCCAGGCAGCCGAGCCGCTGAAATTCCTCCCGTTGCAGAGTCATGAATTTCTCCGCGTAGGCCCGGCAGCGGCGGCGGACCTCCAGCCGGTCGAGCGCGCGGGCTTTTGGACCGGCTTCTTTCATCACCTGGTGCTCGATCGGCAGGCCGTGGCAATCCCAGCCGGGGACGAACGGCGCAGCGTGCCCCTCCAGCAACTTGGATTTGACGATGATGTCTTTGAGAATCTTGTTCAGCGCGTGGCCGATGTGGATCCGGCCGTTGGCATACGGCGGCCCGTCATGCAGGATGAATGGAGTTGCACCGTGACGGGCAGTCTGCACCCGTTCGTACAGTCCCAACTGCTGCCATGCGGCCAGTTGGAGCGGCTCCCGCCGGGCCAGATCGGCCTTCATCGGAAAGTCGGTTTTCGGGAGATGAATCGTGGATTTATAGTCCATGGCGATGCCGGATAGTAACATATTTAGAGTCAGGGGGAGCCACTAGCTCCCCCTGACAACCCCCATTGGTTGTTGCCCCCATCGCCGTACGTGTTTCACCCCGTGGCTCGCGCGTCAAACCGGCGCTCGGCTATGGACAAAAAGGGGACAGGCTACTTTTCTCTGGGTTAACTCTCTGAAGAGCACCAGAAAAGTAGCCTGTCCCCTTTTTCCATGTTATGGTGGCGTTATGAGTGTGTCGCGGCGAACACTCGTTTTAATCGGAGCCGTGACGCTGCTGGTGGGCGGCGTGTGGCTCTGGCGCGCGTGCACGGTGGATGACGAGACCCGGATTGCCCGAACGCTCAAGGCCGGGCTGGCCGCCGTTGAAGACAAATCGCTGCGCGGGGCGATGGCCGTCCTTGCGCCCGACTATCGCGACAACCTTGGATTCAATGTGCAGAGCGTTCGGCCGATCCTGCAGCGGCTCTTTTTCGCCGTGGAAGGGCTGCACATCGATGTCCGGAGTCAGTCTCGTCCGCTCTTTGCGACGGCCGACGACCATCGGACTGCCACCGTGACGCTCGCCGTGGCGGTGTCGGGAGCGGTGCAGGGGCAACCGGTTTATCTGATGGGCACGCCGTCGGAACCGATTGAGGTGACGATCACGCTGAGGCAAGACGGACGTACATGGCTTATTAGCGAGATCTCGGGGCTGTATCGGGTTGATTTTTAAGTCAGGGGGAGAATCCGACTCTCCCCCTGACCACCCCCATCGGATGTACACGTGTACAAGCCCGCATTATTGATTTTCTCCCGCGGTGTCGTCGATTACCTGCCGGAAGAATGTTTCCAGCTCCGGCGATTCGATATAATCGGCCGCTTCCGTGCTGTTGCCCTTGCGGGGATAGTAGACGCGGAACCAGCTGCCCCCCACGTCGCAGCAGAGCCGCCAGAAATTGGGGCTGCGCGGCAGCAGCGTGATGGCGCTGTCAGCCACAATGGCATGAAACTGCGCGAGGCGCTCCGGCGTCAAGACGACGCCTCGACCGGACAGGCGGCCGTTAAAGGCGATCTCGTCCAGGGCCTGTTCGCCGGTCAGACTTCGGAAGCTGAGGCGCGCCACGCGGTCGAAGGGCACGGCGCCGACGTTCCCTTTTTTCCAGAGACCGCGCCGGTTCTGTCTGGCCGCGTATTCCAGCTTCTTCCAGGTGGTCAGGCTGTCCGGGTCAAGCGGACCGGTCACCTGCTCGACAAACAGCAATCCCTGGCTGACCAACCCGGCGCCCAGCGAGACCAAATCCTCGCCGCAGAGCGACACCGTGGCGCCGGCCAGATCTGCCGTGACGGTGCGGCCTTCAAGGTGCTCCTTCAGAGAGGCCACGAGCGCCTGATTCAAGGCGAAATAATCGGGTTGGTCTGACGATGGCGTCTGGAGAAAGAGTTGCGGCGCGATCAGTTCCACCATCTTGCCGTTGGCCAATCGAAGCGTGCGGCGGTCGATGACCTGTTCGATAGTGACCTGACCGCATGTCGGCAGCGATGAGGCGTCGATGGGCGCCGGCGCCGATTGACAGCCGGTGAACGCGCACATGGCCGTGAGGGTCAGCAGAATCGCACGCCCGGCCCACCCGATCGACCGGCCCATCGAATCGGTCATTGAATCGATCGCCGCGCGCGGCGTTGCGGGCTTTTCCGTGATGTTCTGGCGGCGCGGCGCGGCGCCGGGTCGGCTGGTTTCAGATAGGAGAGTGTGAGCCGGCCCGAATCGAGCAGCCGGTTGGCCTCCTGGTACCGCTCCGGCGTGCCCAGGTCCATCCACGGCCCTTTCGTGACGTAGCCGAACAGTTTTTCCTCCCGCTGGAGCATCGAAATGTAGACATCCGTGATGGAGGAAAAGCCGGGGCCGGGGATGAGGTCGAACACGGCGGGCTCCAGAAGATGGACGCCGGTGAACATGAACGGGCGCAGTGCGCTGGCGGCGTGGCTTCCGCGCCCCAGAATTTTCCGGACGCGATCCTGCGCATCCAGCTCGATGGCGCCGTACTGCGCGGCATCGGGATCCGAACGGACGACCATACTGACCGCCGATTTTCGCCGATGATGGAATTCGATCACTTTGTCCAGATTCAGGTCGACTAAAATGTCGCTGTTCATGACCAGAAACGTGCCGTCCCCCAACAACTGGCGGGCCTGTTTGATCCCGCCGCCCGTGCCGAGGATCGCCGGCTCCCAGGAGTAGTGCAGCCGCAAACCCATACCCCGCCCGTCGCCCAACGCGTTGGCGATTTGATTCCCATGGTGGTGCAGATTGATCACAATGTCCGTGATGCCATAGTGCTTGAGCAGCAGCAGCGGATAATGGATCAACGGCCGGCCGGCCACGGGCAGGAGCGCTTTGGGCATCTCTTCCGTCAGCGGCCGGAGCCGGGTGCCCAGGCCGGCCGCCAACACGATCGCTTTCATGGCTGGGCTCTCATAGCCGGGTGTTCATGGTGTCGTCCCCGTTGGGGCTGCGGACAGTTCCGGCACGAGAGGCGCGAGCAGCTCGGCCAGCGGTTTCAATTCCGGATACCGCCGGCAATTGGCCCGCACATAGCCCAGTGTGCGGGGAATTGACGGGAGAAAATTCGGGTTCTGTTTCACGCGGTCGATATAAACGAACCGGCCGGCCGCCTTTAGATTGCGCTGCACGCTGGCCAGATCAAACAGACGCCGAAACGCCGCGGGGTCTGCAATCCGCCGGCCCGCCTGCTCGCTGAGCTGGACATAATCCCCGATCAATTGATCAACGAGTTCGTTGGGGAGGGCAATATACGAATCGCGGAGCAACGAGGCCAGATCATACTGCGGCGGGCCGAGCAGCGCATCCTGAAAATCGAGCAGCCAGATCCGGCCATCCTGGAGCATCAGATTGCGGCTGTGATAATCCCGGTGGGTCAGACAGTGCGGTTGGGCGGCCAGTTCCGAGGCAATCGGCTGAAAGGAGGTGCGCAATGCGTTGCGTTGGGCGGGGCCCAGTGGCGCTCCCCGTCTGGCCTCGATGCCGTATTCCACAAAATGATCGAATTCCCACATCAACAGCGCCGTGTCAAACACGCGGCCGAAGGCCAGGCAGCCGGGATCGGCGGGTGATGATCCGGCCGTCTGCAATTGCACGAGCGCTTCAATCGCCTGCCGGTACAGCGCCCGGACGGTCTGCGGCGGTTGATCCTGCACGGCTTGACCCAGCAGCCGGTCGCCCAAGTCCTGCAGCAGCAACCAGCCTTCCCGGGGTTCGTAATGGTAGACCTCAGGGACGGGCAGCCCCCGGCGGTTCAGGTGGCGCCAGATATTCAGAAACGGCAGCTCAATGACCGGCGGGGCTGATGAACCGACCGCCTCTTCGGAAGCTTTGAAGCCTTCGGGATCGGCCAGCAACATCAGCAT
>JBGPIL010000121.1:0-6673 GCA_041484905.1 Nitrospiria bacterium | reverse complement strand
GGTCTGCTCCATCGTTTCTCCTCGAGGATCTGCCGCGAAGTCTACCCCTCCTCCAGCCGCAGCAGCCCCGGGCCCGCGCCGGCGACGAACGGCTCGCTCGGCGTGACCTTCCGCGGCAGCGGCTCACCAGAAAAGACCGAACATCATCCATGTCGAGGAAGATCAATGAGACGTTCGCGCCGTAGCGTTGCCCGCGGCGGATTTCGATGTCAAGCGTCTGGTCGAGATACCGGAAATTGAACAGCTTCGTCAGATCGTCGGTCACGGCCAGGTCGGCCATTTTCTGATAGAGGTAGGCGCGTTCGATCGCGATTTCCGCCTGATCGACCAGTTTGACCAGCAGCGTCAAATCCTGTTCATCGAACGGGCCGTCCCCCGTTTTATTGACGGCTTCCAGCACGCCGATCGTCCGTTTTTTGTTCACAATGGGCACGCACAACAGCGACCGGGACGGCGAGCCGATCTGGAGATCGACGCCGCTGGAAAACCGGCCGTCTTTCGAAAGATCCGGCACGAGGAGCGGCTTGTTATAGCGGACCACCCATCCCGCCGCGCCATGGCCCGGCTTGATCCGCTGGGATTTGAGCGCCTTTTCGTGCTTGGAGTGGATCAGATCGAAATAGAGTTCGTTGGCGGGCTCATCGACCAGCAGCAGGGCCCAGGCTTCGGCCTTGATCAACTGTTGCGCGCGGGTCATGATGACCTTGAGGACTTTCTTCAGTTCCAGCGTCGAGGTCAACGCCTTGGCCAGACTCAGGAAAAAACCGAGCTCCTTGGTCCGGTGACGCAGGCCTGTTTTGAGTTCGCGATTTTCCCGAACCAGCGCCTGCAGCTTGTCCGACTGCGACGGTGACGGCGATGGCCGACGGCCCGGCGCGCGCCCCCCTGACGTTTTTGTGTGCTGTCGCGTCGCCTTCATCGTCGGCCCGTGCCGTCCTATCCGCGGCTTCCGCAGCATTTTTTATATTTTTTCCCACTGCCGCACGAACAGGGATCGTTGCGCCCGACCTTCTCACCATCACGATGTACGGGCGCCGTCGATGCCGGTTCCTGCCCGCTCTCCCCGCGGTGAAACACCAGTCGAGGGGAGCGGACAGGCGTCTGAGCCGGCTGGGGAGGAGACGCGTCGGCTGGCGAGGCGGCCGGGGCCATGTGCGGCATCGGTTGCACCCGCATCAGATGGCCGATGACGTCGCTTTGCACGCGCCCCATCATGTCGGAAAACAGATCGAACCCTTCGCGTTTATACTCGACCAGTGGATCCTTCTGGCCGTATCCCCGCAATCCGATTCCCTCTTTCAAATAATCCATCGACAGTAAATGATCCTTCCAGAGCGCATCCATGACGCGGAGCATCACCACGCGCTCGATCTGCCGCATGGCCGTCTCACCCAGCCCCGCCTCCCGATGGCCGTACCCCTCCTGAATCTGGTGAAGGAGTTCGGATCGAAGCGCCCCCAGCCCCTGAAACGATTCCAGCCGTGAGACCTCCATCGTCAGCGCAAACTGCTGATGCAGTGATTCGGCGAGCCCCTTCAGGTCCCACTCCTCGGCGTGCCGCTCGTCATTACAGTAGAGGTCCAGCAACCCCTCCAGCCGTTCTTCGAGCATCTCCAGGATCGTTTCCGTCACCGATTCACCCCGGAGGATTTCCTTCCGACGCTCATAGATGATCTCGCGCTGTTTGTTCATCACGTCATCATATTCGAGCAGTTGCTTGCGGATCTCAAAGTTGCGCGCCTCGACCTTTTTCTGCGCGTTTTCGATCGCCCGGGTCACCATGCGATGCTCGATCGGCACGCCCTCTTCCATGCCCAGGCGCTGCATCAGGCCGGAGATGCGGTCGCTGCCGAAGATCCGCATCAGGTCGTCTTCAAGGGACAGATAAAATCTCGACGAGCCTGGATCACCCTGCCGGCCGGAACGGCCGCGCAACTGATTGTCGATCCGCCGGCTCTCGTGGCGTTCCGTGCCCAGGATATGCAACCCGCCCGCCGCAACCACTGCCTGCTTCTCCTGCTCGGTCTCGGCTTTGATGCGATCCGTAAGCCGCTGCGACTCGGCCGGCGCCCACTCCGTCTGCGTCTGTAACTCGCGTTTGACCAGGAAATCCGGATTGCCGCCCAGCAGAATATCGGTGCCGCGCCCGGCCATGTTGGTCGCGATCGTGGCGGCGCCCTTGCGGCCGGCCTGCGCGATAATCTCCGCCTCCTTCTCGTGATATTTGGCGTTCAGGACCGTGTGCTCGACGCCGCGGCGTTTGAGCATGGCGCTCAACCGCTCTGATTTCTCGATCGAAATCGTTCCGACCAGCACCGGTTGTCCCTTGGCATGCAGATCGATGATCTCTTCAACAATGGCCTCAAATTTTTCCCGCTCGGTCCGGTAGACCACGTCGGGAGAATCAGCCCGGCTCATCGGACGGTGCGTGGGAGCCACCACGACATCCAGCGCGTAAATCTTGCTGAACTCCGCCGCTTCGGTGTCGGCCGTGCCGGTCATGCCGGCCAGTTTGTCGTACAACCGGAAGTAGTTCTGGAAGGTAATGGTGGCCAGCGTCTGGTTCTCGCTGGCGATCTTCACCCCCTCTTTGGCTTCGACCGCCTGGTGCAGGCCGTCGCTCCAGCGCCGCCCCGGCATCAGCCGGCCGGTGAATTCATCGACGATGAGGACCTGGCCGTCCTTGACGACGTAGTCGACGTCCCGGCGGTAGAGTGCGTGGGCCCGCAGGGCCTGCCCGACGTGGTGCACGAGGCTCATATTGGCCACGTCGTATAAATTGTCGACCCCGAGCAGGCGCTCCACCTTCGCGTTGCCCTCCTCGGTCAACGCGACGGTCTTGGTTTTTTCCTCAATGGTGTAATCGGTCTCGGCCTTCAGGTACGGGATGATCTTGTCGATGCGATAGTACAGGTCGGTGGATTCTTCGGCGGGGCCTGAAATGATCAGCGGTGTGCGCGCCTCGTCGATCAGGATGCTGTCCACCTCGTCCACAATGGCGTAATGGAGGTCGCGTTGCACGCACTGCGCCTCCTCGACCACCATATTGTCCCGCAAATAATCGAATCCAAACTCGTTGTTCGTGCCGTAAGTGAGATCCGCGGCGTAGGCCTCCCGCCGGGTCACCGGCCGCAATGACTGCATCCGGCGATCCGATGCTTCGTACGAGGGATCAAACACAAACGACGCATCGTGCTGGATCACGCCGACGGACAACCCCAGCGCGTGATAGATCGGCCCCATCCATTGGGCGTCGCGCTTGGCCAGATAATCGTTGACGGTAATCAGATGACCGCCCCGTCCGCCGAGCGCGTTCAGGTAGAGCGGCAAGGTGGCAACCAGCGTTTTCCCTTCGCCGGTCTTCATTTCCGAGATCCTGCCCTCGTGCAGCACGACACCGCCCAACAGTTGGACATCGAAGTGGCGCATGCCCAGGCGCCGTTTGGCCGTTTCGCGCACCACGGCGAACGCTTCGGGCAACATCGCATCGATTGGCTCGCCCCCGGCCAACCGCCGTCGAAAATCGTCCGTCTTGGCCGCCAGCTGTCCATCGTCGAGCGCCGCCACGGCCGGTTCATGGGCGTTGACCTGCGCCACGATCGGCCAGAGTCGTTTGAGCTCCCGGTCGTTTTTCGTGCCGACGATCTTTTTGATCAAGGTGCCGATCATTGCAATAAACACCTGGGGGAGAAATACCGGAGAGAGGGAGGCCTCAGAAGGCAGTCGTCCCTATTGACGACAAGCAGCGGCCACCACATGGGTCGATTATAGCACAAGGCGTCGACCACCACCAGACGGAGAGGCGCATCGGGCCGGCGAAGGAATGGCTGAAAGGTTGAAGAAGAACAGGAAAACGCGGAGTCCAGAGCGAAGGCCACAACTAAAGCCTTCAACACGCTACCAAAGGTTCGGCCTGAGTCGCCTGAGTCCGAAGGATCAGTTAGTCGAAAGATCAGTTGATGATATACTGCAGCGGGTCCACCGCCTGGCCGTTGACGTGGACTTCGTAATGCACGTGCGGACCGGTGCTCAGTCCGCTGTTGCCGACCGCCGCAATGGTCTCTCCACGCTTCACGCGCATCCCGGCATGGACATACGACTGCAGGAGGTGGCCATAGAGCGTCTTGACGCCGTAGCCGTGATCGATCACCACCACCTTGCCCAGACCGCTGTCACGATCCACGGCTTCCACCCGTCCGTCCGCCGGGGCCACGATCGGCGTGCCCGCATAGGCGGCCAGATCGATCCCCTTGTGCATCATGATCGTGCCGGTAAACGGCGACAACCGCCGGCCGAAACCGGATGAGTACCAACCGTGCACGGGCCAGATCGACGGCGTGGAAGCCCACTGTGCCATCCGTCCGCGCAGCGAACTCATCAATTCCGAGAAGCTGGCCTCTTGCCGATTCGCGTCCGCCTGCAAACCCAGCAACGATGTCTCGAGCTCCGAGACCGGCAGGGCTTCCTCCCGACCGCCCTTGCCGTCAAGCGGCGGCCCCTCAGGCGTCGACTCGGTGCCGCCGATGCCGGCCTTCCCGTCCGCGTCGGGCGGCGGGTTCAGGTTGGTCATGACGCGAAGCTTGACGTCAAAATCACGCAGCCGCTCCAACTGGCCTTTCAAATCGGTCGCCAGCTCTTGATAGCGGACCAGCTCCTGCTGTTGGACTTCGCTTTTCGATCGCAACGTCTGCAGCTCCCACGCGCGTCCCAGCATGACCAGATAATGCAGGAGCGCAAAACTCAGGACGAGTGCAAGACCGGCCGCAGCAACACCCAGGTGCCTCGCCGTTCGTTTGGCAATTTGAAATTGATACCCCTTGGCCGTAGGCCGAGGGAAAATGACAATGGTGTAGGCGTCATGGGGGTCGGTCATTTCAGTCCCTCCCGTGCTGATGACAGCGGATCATATCTATCCCTTCAAACATATAAGGAACGCAAACAATATGCCAAACACCAATCCTGCTAATGATTCCTAACATATTGATAATTATCACGTTTAAAAATAATTTCAGTTCCATTCTGGAACGTGCAGGCCAACTTTGTCCATTCCTGTGTAATGGATTACAGAGGCGTGTCAATCACCTGGGTCGATTCCAGAACCCACCGCAGATAGTCCGCCGACCCCGCAACGATGGGAAGCGCGATGAGCTCGGGAACCGTGTAGTTATGAAGTGTCTTCACCTCCGCCGCCAATCGATCAAACAACAATCTCCTGGTTTTGATCACCAGCAGCCACTCGGGTTCTTCGCAACGCTGACCCTCCCACCGGTAGACCGATTCGACGGACATCACAATATTCACACACGCGGCCAACCGGGCGTCCACCAGCCGGCGGGCAATTGTGCGCGCCATTTCACCCGGCGGGGTTGTGACCAACACGACAATTGACTCGTCCGACGGATTGGTCATCGACATCACAGGCTCCGATCACGAGACGGCACAAACGGCAGGAGCTATCACGAATGAATCAGGAAAGTCAAGACAACGAACGAGTACAACGGGAAGAAGTCAGCCTCGCGGGCGGGCCTGCGCTCGCTGTCCATGTTCAAGGCAGGGAACTGGAGGAGACAGCCGGCCCCTGTTCACGATACAGATGCGGGGTGACAAAGATCAGCAACTCCGTCTGGTCTTCGATCGTCGACTCTTTTTTAAACAACCATCCGAGCCACGGAATGTCGGAGAGGATCGGCAGGCCGGTATGCTGCTTGCTCTCCGTCTTTTTGTAAATTCCGCCGATCACCACGGTTTCACCATCGCGGGCAATCATCTCGGTTGATGCTTCGCGCGTGGTCAACGTCGGGATGCCTTGCACCTGTTGCCCAAAATTGGCGTCCTTTTTCTCCGCATGAATCTTCAGATTGATCTGATCCCCCGGTGTCACATGCGGCGTAACCGTCAAGGACAAATTCACATCAATATTCTGCACACCCGTCGCCGCCGAGGCAGTCTGTGTTCCTCCAGAGGTTGCGATGCCTGAATTGACGACTGTTGAAGTCAGCACCGGGATCGTCAACCCGGCGGAGACCTTCGCTTCCTTGTTGTTTTGGGTTAAAATTTTTGGATTCGACAGAATGCGACCGCGACCGCTGTTTTGCAGCGCCGTCAACTGCAGATCAAGCTGGAACGTATTGGAGATGTTGCCGAACGAAAACCCGAGCGCGCCGCCGGAACCCGGACCGACGGCCGCAGGCAGATTGACCAGAAAGTTACTGCCTGCCGTGCCGACCCCGCCTGACGCGGCCGTGCCGCCGAGCCCGAACGTCCCCAGGCCGTTGCGATCCAAAACATTGGCTCCCCATTGGATGCCGATCTCACGGGAAAAGCTCGCGTCGGCTTCAACGATCTTCGCCTCGATCAAGATCTGAGGCGTTCGTTCATCCAATCGCACCACCACGTCGCGCAGACGCCGGATGTTCTCCTGAACGTCCCTGACCAGCATGGTGTTCGTCCGCTTGTCGATCGTCAGCTTTCCCCGCGAGCTCAGCAACTGCCTGATCGACTGAGAGAGATCATCCGCATCCGCGTAGTGGATCGGCACAATGGCGGTGACCAGTTGCTCTTCGCCCGCGGCAAACGGCGAGCGGACGACACGCAGGATGTTCCCCTCCTGCATGATGCTTAGGTTATGAATGTGAAGAATGGCCTCCAGCGCCTCCTGCAGTGTCACGTCTCG
>JBGPIL010000120.1:0-6688 GCA_041484905.1 Nitrospiria bacterium | reverse complement strand
GGTTCTCCGTCACATAGAGCTGCTCATCCCATCGGACAAATCCATTGCCCAGCACCGGCCAATAGGCCACCAACGTCACCACAATGAGGATCAGCGGGAGCGGCCCGACATTATCAGCGGGAAACAGGAACCGCTCAATCCCTTCCGCCACCCGCCGATAAAACGTGCTCATCGCCCCACCCAGGATTGAAGCGTAAAGAGCGCAATGTTGCAGAAACCGTGAAACAGGACTGGGGCGATCAGCGCACCGGTGCGCGCCTGCAACCAACCAAAGAGCAATCCCGGGAAAAACACATTCAACCGTCCCGCATCGCCGGTCAGTACCGTATGGCCCGCGGCAAAGAACAGATCGGCCACAAGCAGGCCGGGTCCCCACGAGGCGCCGACGAGCCGATAGGGTCGCCCAAAGGCGTCATCAAACCGTTGCTGAAGGTAGCCGCGAAAAAATAACTCCTCAGGAAAGCCGACATAGAGGAACTGATAGGCCACCATCGCTCCCCACCGCTTCGGCAGCGAAGGATCAATCGCGACGCCGCGCCACCAGCCGTGGTACAACACATAGGCGATGCCGAATGCCGGCAGCACGAACAGACTCATCGTCACCAGCCATCGCGCCGTCTCGCTCGGCGATCCGAACCATTGACGCCATGTGAAGAGATCGCGCGTACCGCCAGACAGCGGCCAGGTGGCCGCCACCGAGAGTACGATCCAAGTCAGCGGGACCAACCACCACGCATCATTCGCCGGAAGGATGACACCTTCACGCCAGCTCCAGACGGCCATCAATCCGATCAGATAGAAAAAACTCCCTTCGCCGACCGGACGCCATCGGGTCATGGGCGCTATCATATCGGAGCGTTTCGGTATGTCAAGAACAAAACCCTTGACACTCTTCGAATCCGTTCGATATAGTCTAGCGGCTGTTGCGTCGTAGATGAAACCGTCATCCCAAGTTCAGTAACCTTTCCAAGGAGCCGCTCATGCGCAGAATCATGGCACTGACCTCTTTCGCATTTTTGTCGCTTTTACTCGCGTCCAATGGCTGGCCCGCGAACCCCGCTGCGCCGGAAGCTCCGGAAGAGGAGGCAAAGGAACGGCTGGAACGGCTCGCCCCGCCCGGGGGCATTCGTGAAGGCGCGCTGGCGAACCAGCCGGTCCCGGTGATGGTCAATGGCGTGAAGAAAACCCAATTCACCGGAGCCGACCTCGACAAATTACCGTCGACTGCGGCCTTCACGCCCAGAGGCGGCAAAAAATCATGGACCGTTCTGGAGGTGCTCAAGGCCCAGGGCGTGACATCCGGCAAGACGGTCAACTTCTACGATAAGAAGGACAAGAAAATCTCGTTGCCGTGGGAAGATCTGCAACGCGAAAAAAGTAAGGTGACCTTCTCCTATAACTTCAAAGGTGAGCTCATCGTCTCCACCGATATCGCCGATCGGGTTCCCGAGGACGTTCGCTCGACGGATCCCCGGGATGCCGGCACGGAAGATAAACGGCGGGAAGAGATGCACAAGCAGCGGCAACGGAGCCTGATTTTCTTCCGGAATGTGCGGCGAGTGGAAGTGATTCAGTAATGGGCCGGCGCAGAAATCCCACAGAGACACAAGGAGAAATACCGAATGGGTAAGATCATCCGGCTGTTATTGATGGGAATCGGCGCCATCACCATCGTGGGAGGCTTGCTCTATGTGGCCGGCTTCAGGATCGTTGGCCCGAACGGTCGCCCCCTGCTCTCAGCCAACACCACCGGCAGCTCAAAGCATCAACCCGGTTGGCGCCGAGGAGAAGAGCCGTCCGGAGACACCGCGGGGTATGGCGCCGGACAAGGCGGTCGGATGGCTCAAGCCGACCAAGCCGGCCCGGGCAGCGGACAGGGACGCAATCAGAGTCAAGGCGGCAATGGGCAGCGGGGAAGCCAGCCCGGATTCGGCCCGACCGGCGGCATCCTCCTTCCGATTAAAGTGGGCACCACGGCGATTCCCGTCATCGTCAGCGGCAAAGAAAAGGCCTCGTTTGTCGGAAAAGAGCTCACGGATCATGTGGAGGATACCGTCATCGCCACCGCCGACGGCCCACGAAAGGGATGGGCGGTCTCTAAAACACTCAAATACCTTGGGGTCGAGAGCTACAAAGAAGTGACCCTCATGGGCTCCAACGGGGAAAAAGTGGTCGTCACCCCTCAACAACTCAATGACCCACAGACTATCCCCCTGTTCACCTACAATGAGGCTGGTCTCCTCTTGGTCGTCTCCGGCCCGAAGGTCAGAGGCGCCAGCAAAGGAAATATCAGCCTCGAAGAGGTCAAACAGATTGTCGCAGGCCGGACGGACCTGTTGAACATCCGCGGGATTCAAAAAATCGAAGTCAAAAACTGAAAGGATTATTTGATGATGAACACCACCAGCGGCAAACGCCTCATTCCATTCCTCGCCCTCGCGGGCCTCATTCTGGCCGTCGGATTCGTCCTCTACCAGGCGGGATTCCGGGTCACCACCACCGCAACGCCCCCGGCCGGCCAGCAACAAACACGCGAACCCGGCCAACACCAGCGACGGCAGGCGCTGGCAGAGGGACAGACCGGCACACAGGAGAGCGCGGGCGGGGATCAGGGTGGCCGCGCATCGAAACGCGGCGCAAAAGGGGGCAAGCGGTCGGTTGAAGTCCGAGCCGGCGCGCTCGGCGCGGAGAAGATCGCGGTGATCGGGAAGGGCAAGGAGCAGAGCTTCACCGGGGCGGATCTCGAGAAGCTTGCGCAGACCACGATTGCGTCCAGTCGCGGCGCCAGGGTCGGCTGGCGGGTGGCCGATGTGATGAAACACTTGACCATTACACAGGCCAAGGAGTTGGTCCTCGTGGCGCAAGACGGCCACACCCTCAATCTCCCCTGGGAAAAGATCACCGGCCGCGAGCCGACACTTCTTTTGACCTACAACCAGTTTGGTGGACTGATGCTGCTCTCCGGCAAGGAACTCACGCCGGAGGAAGTTCAGCAGGGGATGGATAATCAGGCGATAAAAACGATGGCTAAGCAATATGGCTCTGAAGAGATTTTCTTTTCCAAAATTAGCAAGATCGAGGTCAAGGGCTGAAGCGGCACAGCGCCGAAAACGTTATCCTTGACAAGCCGTTGATGATCTGGTAATTTGACGGCGGTAGGGTGGTAAGCCGGTTTCATGGGGGAAGGTGTTTCATGCGGCGTGGCTTTGTAGGTTTTGTCTTATTACTCTTTGTGGGGCTTCTTCTCCCAATCGGCGGTTTCGCCGAACCCCTTCCGATCGACAGCAGCCCGCAATTCCGTGATACGGCTCAAGATCCTCACGGCAATCTCCACATGCTGTGGGTCGCCCAAGACGGACTGAATTCCTCTCTCCTGTATCAAGTCAAAGACACTGCCGGGCGGACGCTCGCCGGTCCAATGGTCATTGCCAAGAGTTCTGCCCGCATTCGCCGGCCCCAACTGGCCCTGGACGGACGGAACATCGTCCATCTCCTGTGGCAAGAGCGGTTTGTGAATCAAACCGGCCAGGACACCGCCATCCGCTATGCCACGTTGAAACTTGCACCGACGGGCGTCGCAACTATTCTTCTGCATCCGGTCACTATTAACCACGATCAGGCCGCCACGCATCCCAGTCTCGCAGTGGATCAAGCGGGCTGGGCCTATGCGGCATGGGAAATAGAGGGACAGGACGTGGTGTTGACCGCGATCGATCCTTCGGGTCGCATCGGCCAGATCCGCCGCATCACGAATCACGACACGAAGACCGATCATGCACTCCCCGCCGTGGCCGTGGATCGGCTCGGGAATGTCCATGTTGGCTGGTCGGCGCAGTCGGGAGATACCACACAGATCGTTTATAAAGCGCTACGCGGCCATGACGGGCAAATTCTTGAAAAAGAACGGATCGTCTATACCACGAGGGGCTTCGTCGATCAGGCCAAGGTGCTGACGTTTGACCCCGCGGGAAATGTGAAGATCAGTTGGGTCAGTTCACCGGGCCGGCAAGCGGGTCAAGAGGGCCGGTTGGCCAGGTTGGGCGCACGTGTCGGCTCCGGTTACGTGCTGCTCCGATCCGGTCACGCGTCAGCCGCACGCGTGGTGGCCACCGTTGTGGACCAATCGATCACTCCCGTGCCCGGGCCTGTGTGGAGCGTTGCCGGCAGTGCGGTGGTCACCCCAAAACCAAGACTGGATGCCCCCGCCTCAACCGCCACCCGGGTAGCCATGCTATCTCCGCGGCGTGTTACGGTATCGCATGCCGATCCATCGATCAGCAAACGGCTGACGGAACGACTGCTCCGATACTCAACCTGGTCGGCCGCGCCGCCATCCGTGCAGGGGAACACCGCTCTCCCTCCCCTCGTGTCCGACTCTTCCGCTCTATCTGATCGATCTCTGAACGTCGTAACCGCCGCTTCTGTATCTGCTCTTTTCCGGTATCACGCCAATTTTCACGCGCGTCAACTATTTCCGCTTACACAAGGAGGTGACCAGATCGCGTAACGTGGACACCCTGTTTTTTCGATGATTGTGTTCGTGAGAGCAAGGGATTGTACAGCAATGGACGTTTAACCAAGGGGAGGAAAGAGCAATGAAGAAAATAAGTCTATGGGGATTGGCAGCAGTGGTGGCGCTCGGCTTCATCACCTACCTGCTTGCAAGTCAGATGAGCTGGGCGACAGATGGAACGAGGAAGAAAATCGCGTTTGATCCCACGAACGTGGGGGCGCCGGGGGATGAACTTAGCGACATGCTTCCTGATCGCCCTGGACATGACAGGGATAGGGACCGCACACCGGATAACGTTGTAGACGAAGTCAACGACGGAACCCCGGATTGCACCGGAAACTTCTCGGGCGCGGGCGGCGATCGCCGCAACGCTTGCAGCGGCAATAGTATTGGCAACATCGACAGTGGTGATGGTATTCCTGAAAACCACTTCGGTGATGACCAGGGCACCTTCACCTTTCCTGATGGCACCTCGGTTCGGGACGGTGTTCCGGATGACACACGGTATATGAAAATTGATCGGGCGCTCGAGTATGCAGCAGATTATTCGCCGGATTGGGTGAATAGCGATACCTATCTGGCCCGTGTCGGCAAAAAGACTTCCGTCGGAGATGGAGACCCTGATGGAGGACGAAACAGTGGTTATGGCATTGACGCTGGCCCTGGTGGCACCGATATGCGGCCCCATGACGGCGTTAACGACCGTATAGATGTCGCCGGAAGTAGTAGCGACACTGGCCGGCCGCACTATGCGTCTGGGCCCGGTGATAAAAAGAACGACGAGTCCTCTGATGAAGGCGGCTTGGCCACACGCATCGGTGGCAGTGGTGGTGGCGGCGGCTGCAGCATGGTCGCCTCGCGTGAGGTATCGTCTGGTTCCGGCTTGGCCTATCTGCTGGTCATGCTGGCGCCTGCGGCGCTGGTGGTCATTCGTCGCCGGCTTCGCAAGTAGTCGTTTAGTAGTAGCGGTTGTCACAAACGGGCCGGGGAAACATTCCCCGGCCCGTTTCCGTTCTTCGCCTTGACCCTTCAAACCGACTCTGTTAGGGTAGGGATCCGATGGCCAAGTCGTTCCCTCATCCATCTACGAGCTGGCTTCTCGCCCTGCCGCTGGCGATGAGCCTCTCGGGTCACGCACCGGCTCTGGCCCAGACCGCCGCCGCGACACCACCGCTGCCGACAGGTTCCGTGATCGAGTACCATCCGGCGGATCAGACGATGACCGTGCATGTCGCCTCGATGCCGCTCCGTCAGCTCTTGGACGCCGTCACGGCGCAAACCGCCATTCACTTTCGCCCGCCGGCTCCCATGCAGGCGTTCGACAATCGTCCCATTACCCGGTCATTTGACCGGATGCCGATGGAGCGGGCGATCAAGCAATTGCTGGGGCCGAGCAATACGGCGATGATTTACGGCGCACAACAGACGGCCAGCCGGCATGGCGACACCATCGTGATCCGTGAGGTCAGGGTAATCGACCTCGGCGTCATTCCCATCACGGCCTCGACGGCCGACCCGAACGACGGTCGAGGGGAATCGGCCGCAACCTCCAACACCCGGCGCTTCACACCGGAAGAACTCCAGGCGAGGCGGGAGGCACAGCAACAGAAGCGGGCGGATAAAAGTGGGCGGGGCGGTCGATCGGGAAAAAGCAACCCACGCAACCAGAACCAGGCTACCCCAACCGACACTTCATCATCAAAAGATCCTGCCGCACCACAATCAGATAACGCGTCGAAATCACCCGGCCAGGGAAAACCCTAGACGCGCTGTTTCCCGGCCGGCGTCGACGTCCGGTTGGGCAGACGCCGATTGGCCAGGATCACCGGATCCAGCACTTCGCCGCAGGCGAGACAGCGCCAGCCGGCAAAATGGAGCTGGCCGGTCTCATCGATGATGTCGGAAAAACGCTCCGGGGTCATGAAACCGCCGCAGCGAGGGCAGCACAACTCTCGTTGACGATTACGACGATGTCCGGACGGTCGCTTCACCTCGATGCCGCGCCCTCGAAAATTTGCCCCACTATAGGACATCAAATCCCGCGTGTCAAGCATGGAAGGATCGCCGGCTAGGTGTAAATCTCGTAATAGATTTGCTCCCGCACAAAACCCAGCCCCTTGAGCGCCGTGCGGGCCGCTTCGATCATCGGCAACAGGCCGCAGACATAGGCCTGTG
>JBGPIL010000119.1:0-6735 GCA_041484905.1 Nitrospiria bacterium | reverse complement strand
GGCAAGACTGAAATTGGAGAGTGGAAAGTAGAGAGTAGAGCGAAATGTGAAGGCCGGCGTACGCCGGCCTTCACATTTCGCTCTACTCTCTACTTTCCACTCTCCAATTTCAGTCTTGCCTCTACAGGTTTTCGCCGATTTGCCAGTTACTGTTACGGTTTCCCCTTTTGATGCGTGATTGCAAGACCTGACCCTCTGAGGTTTTGGAGCATCTCGTCCAATTTTGCCCCCACCCTATTCCTTTGCTCTTACCTCAAATAAATAATGACAGTTTGTTTTTCGACTTTACCCTCATTGCATCGAAATATTAGCCCCCTGCCTGGTCATACGACGAGCTTTCTCCGGCGGACTCACGAGCATTTTCCCCCTAGCCTTACCAACGCCATTCGCAGGAACGAAGATGTCCTGATTATCAGAGTCAAGTTCGAACTCATCTTTGTCATAGATCACAAATCTAACACGTACTGCATACGGTTCAGCGCAGGAATTACCCACATCAACCTTCCAAGCCAATTCTGTATACACATTATTGCTACTCAAAACACTCGAGTCGAAGGTCTTAATTTTAAGACATTCACCCGCCTTCGGCTCTTTTGAACTCGCAGGTGCAATAGGTATGGTGTTGCCAGTTGTTGTGCTCTGCTTTCCTGCACCAGTGTCTTCACCGCTTGCCCCTGAAGCACTTGGAATTGGCATTACTAAACCATATTTTGCAACAAAGTATTGCTGCTCAAGCATAGTAAGAGTGTTTCGAGCTGTAGTCACATTGGTTTCTGCCAATGCTTTCACAAGTCCACCAGCGTACTTATCTGACTCTGCCTTTGCTTCCGCTACTTTCACTTTCTGGGCTTCAATCTCCTTGGCCAGATCAGCAGCTTTGGTGGGATCCGATTTGGCTACATTCACCACAATATTGGTCCTTGCTCCGCCCTCCAATGCATGAATTCGCTGTTCAATTAATGCTTCGTTCGTTTTTAAGATTTCAACGCGCATAGTAATTAATGCCTTAATGAGTCCGCCTCTATAGGCAGCATCTTCTTTTTTTGCTTGCTCTATCTCTTTCTGAACTTTCTGAAGATCTTGTTTTAGGTCTCCTACCTGCCGTTTTTGCTCTGGAGTTAGTTCTACAGCACATGCCTGTCCTACAACACAAATTACCATTATTGAAAGAAACAGCATGATGCGCATTTTGATCATATCAGCCACCAAGGTTGGTTCTTGCCTCACCCCTCCCCCCTCCTTCTCCGCTTCTCCGCCTCCCGCAATTGCCGCCGGACAATGGGCAGGAGCATCTCGTCCGCTTCCGACTTCAGCACACAGTCATCGGCCCTGATCTGCTTCATCAAAACCGCCGCTTCTTCAGGGCTCATGCCGGAGACGAGAACAAACGGCGTGTCGAAACCGAATTCCGGGGACACCATACTGAATTATCCAAGAAAAGACGCCGGTGTCAGGTCTTGCCATAAACACCCGCCCCCACCCTATGCCTTTCCGATTTTCCAGTCGACAATAAACCGCCGTCCTCCAGGCCGGCGGTTTGACTCTTTACTGTCTGGAGATCTACTCTGTTTGGTTGATCCTTGCAACCGTTCACCAACTTTACTCTCCCCCACCATCGCATCCTCCTCCCCCTGCATCTGTGTCGCAACTTCCACCGGGTGGAGTGTCAGCTAATCCTCTATCTATAGCAGCCTTGTCAGAGTGGGCGCGATCAGTATCCTCATTGCGTCGACGTATTTTGCGTGAGGGATAGAGTATTACCAAGATGACGCCAACCAGAGCAACAACCATCAATACAACGAGCTTCATCGAAGCCATCCTCTGTGAAACTGCCGTAGGGTCAGCTCTTGCACCCTCACTTCCCCTCCCTCGTCTTTCTCCGCTTCTCCGCTTCGCGCAATTGCCGCCGGGCGATGGGCAGGAGCATCTCGTCCAATTCAAACTTCAGGACGCAGTCATCGGCCCTGATCTCCTTCATCAAGACTGTCGCTTCTTCAGGGCTCATGCCGGAGACGAGAATGAACGGCGTGTCAAACCCGGCCTCGCGCAGCACCTGCAGCGCCTCGGGCGAGCTGAAGCCCGGCATGGAGTGATCCGAAATCACGAGATCCCACCGAGGCCCGTCCAGCGCCGCGTGCATCGCGTCGCGCCGGTCCACGAGCTGCCAGGTGACCGCATACCCGCCGTGCTCGAGCGTCCGGACCATCAGCGCGGCATCGTCGGCGGAATCTTCGATAATCAGGATGCGAAGCGGTATCTCCATGGTATCGCTCTTCTACTCCCCCCGCCTCGGACTCAACCCTGCGGCGGGCTGTGCCGCTGCTTCGCGTCGCGCAGATGGTGTTGGATGACGGGCACCAGCCGGCTCAACTCCGACTTGAGGACATAGTCGTCGGCCCCGATCTCCATCATCATGGCCGGCAGCGCCTCGGCGGCGATCCCCGAGACGACGATGAACGGAATCGCGTGCCCGTCCTCGCGCAACAGCCGCAGCGCGCCTGGCGCGCTGAAGGTGGGCATTGCGTGATCCGACACGACCAGATCCCACGGCTGGTGCGCCAGGGCCGCGCGCATCTCCTCGCGCGTGTTGACCCGTTGATGGGTTACGTCATACCCGCCATGCTGGAGCTCCCGCAGCAGCAGTTCAACGTCATCGGGAGAATCTTCGATGATCAGGAGGCGGAGCGGGATGGCCATGGCGACGCGGCTCCAGGGTGACGCCCCTACCATAGCCCCGCCCCGTTGATCAGTCAACAGAAAACCGACGGTTTCTCGCCCGGCGGTTCATCTTTTTCCCCGTTTATCCAGAGGCCGTGCCGAAGGACCCCTCCCGGGGCCGCCCCATCATGCAAAAAGGTCAGCTTCTTGTCCCATGAGGTCAGGAAATTGACCATTTCAGCCTGGCCCCCACCCTAGCCAGCAGCAGAACTCATTTCCCGCTCACGAATGCGGCAAACCCGGCCATGAACTTCGACAGGAGCTGCTTGACCCTCTCGTCGACGAGTTTCCCTTCGGCGTCGAACGCTTGCCCCGCACCCGCGACATAGAGTGGCTCGCCAAACCACGCGCGCGTGCCGAGCGTCCGGAGCACGGGCAGCCAGGCGTTCTGCGCCAGGCGCGTGCCGCCGCGGCCGGGTGTCGCGCCCATGATGGCGACCGGCTTGTTGCCGAAGACCCGCTCGATGTCATCAGAGGGTCTCGAGAGCCAGTCGATCGCGTTCTTGAGCACGCCGGGCATCGAGTTGTTGTACTCAGGGGTGACGAGCAGGAGCCCATCGGCGGCGGCAATCTTCTCCTTGAGCGCCGTGACCGGCGCCGGAATACCCCGCTCGCTCTCGAGATCACCATCATAGAGCGGGATCCCCGCGATGGAGGCGATCTCCAGCGTTGTGCCTGTGGGAGTGAACTGCGCGGCGGCGCGAAGGAGCGCGGCATTGTACGACGCTTTTCGCAGGCTGCCGGCGATGCCGATGAATCTCGTCATGCTAGAACCTCATTTCGTAAAAATCTTGGGGGACAGTTCTGGCCATCACACCTGCAAGAAGAATGGTACTCTGCCTCTCTCCACAAAACCTTGAGGGGCAGGTCTTGCAATCACACATCCGCCGCGCGGGCCGCTCACGCCGTGGTGGCAACTCATCACCACACCCACCATCGTCCCGCGCCGTCCGGTGATTACTTTTTTATGGCGTTAAACAGATACGCAAACAACCCCACGCTGAGCAGCGCAACCACGTTCCAGATCAGCAAGCCCGCCACGAAATTACCGATGGTGAACGGCCCCGACTCGATCGGCACGCTCGCGTGCAGCGCATCGCGCATGAACACCTCTCTGATGGGCGGGTAGATCGCGACGCCGGCATAACACACAACATAGCCCGCGCTGATCCACACCGATGTGACTTTGAGCAGGTGTTTGATGTGCATCCTGGACCCTCCTTATTGTCCCTTCCGTCGTTTGCGCCGTTCCTCCGCGGCTTGCAATTGACGTTTCACGACGGGCACGAGCACCCCGTCCAATTCCGACTTGAGGACGCAGTCATGGGCCCAGAGTTCCTTCTGCAGGGTGTGCACTTCTTCGGCGGCGATTCCGGAGACGAGGATGAACGGCGTGTCGTACCCGCCCTCGCGCAGCACCTGCAGCGCTTCAGGCGCGCTAAAGACCGGCATGGCGTGATCTGAAAAAACGATCTCCACCGGCTGCCGGGCCAGCGCCTGTTGCATCTCCTCGCGCCGGGCCGCAAGCTGCCAGGTCACGTCATACCCGCCGCGCTCGAGTGTGCGGACCAGCAGGTGGGCATCCTCGGCGGAATCGTCGATGATCAGGATGCAAAGCGGTATGCCCATGGCGGCGTCCCTCCCGGCTGTCCTATTTGCCCTATGTGATAAACGCGCCTACCATAACGCCGCACGAGAGGACAGTCAATCAAAAACCGCTTGTCCCGAACAGCCGGAGACGTTCCCGGCTGGAGGGACCGGTCCCCCGCCCGCGGCGCCGGCGGCGGCTCGATGTTCAACGGCCTTTCATCGAATCGGCACAGATCCCCTCTTCGTTCGCCATCGTCGCCCGGTGATCATGGCTCGGCTTGGCCTCGAGTGGTCAGCTTCTTCTTCACCTCATCAATTTCCCGGCGGACGTCCGGCGTGTTCGGCCCCAGCCGGATGAACGCCTCCAGCTCCTTGGCCGCCGCCGCACTGCCCTGATCCATCACCATGAGCACGGTCCACAGATCGTCGTGGTTGTCCGCCAGATTCGGGTTCAGCGTGATGGCGCGCGTGTAGTCCTCGATCGCCCCGGGGAGATCACCCGTTTTTTTCTTCGCCAACCCGCGACTGGCGTAGGCATCGGCCAGATTCGGCTTCAGCCCGATCGCCCGGGTGAAATCGTCGATCGCCCCGTGGTCATTCCCCGTTTGCACGTTGACCACGCCGCGAATGACGTAGGCGTCCGCCAGGGCCGGATTCAGGGTGATGGCGGCGGTGGCGTCCTCGATTGCGCCCGGGGAATCGCCCGATGCCATTCTGGCCACGCCACGATTGAGATAGGCCGATGCCCGGCGCGGGTCCAGCTCGATGGCGCGGGTGGCGTCCGCAATGGCGCCCGGGTCATCGCCGGCCTTGCCCTTCGCCGCGCTGCGATTGATGTACCCGTCCGCTAGGGCGGGAGCCAGCTCAATCGCCCGGGCGGCATCCGCAATGGCCCCGGAGAAATCGCCCATCCGTTCTTTCGCCGGGCCGCGGCCGACGTAGGGCCGCGCGCGGTGGGGGTTCCGCTCGATCGCCAGCGTGTAGTCCTCGATCGTGCCCGGGTAATCGGCCAGGGCCCACTTCGTCTCCGCGCGATCGAGATAGGCGTCCACCAGCGTCGGGTCGAGCCGAATGGCCTGCGTGTATTCCCCGATCGCCCCCTGGCGATCGCCCAGTCCGGTTTTTGCCTCGCCGCGAACCACGTAGGCCATGGCCAGGCCCGGGGTCAGCGCCAGCGCCTGGCCGGCATCCTTGATCGCGCCGTGCTCATCGGCCACGCGCCCCTTCGCCCGGCCGCGGTCGATGTAGAGGCCGGCCAGGGCCTGGTTCAGCCGGGCCATGTGCGAGGCCTCCTCGATCGCTTGTGCCAGGTCGTCCGATGCGCCTTCTTGTCCGACACGGCCGGCATAGTCATCGATGCCGCGCCGGGTGAGCTCAATGGCCCGGGTGAAATCCTCGATCGCCCCGCGGTCATCGGCGATGCGTCCCTTCGCCCGGCCGCGATTGGCGTAGGCCTCCAGCAGCGCGGCATTCACTTGGATGGCCCGGGTGTAGTCCTCGATCGCCCCCCTGTCGTCACCGGACTGCTCCTTCGCCGCGCCACGGGCCAGTTCAGCCTCGCCGTTGGACTGTCTCGGAGGCGGTTCGCCCAGCGCGTGCAGAATTTGCGCGCAGCCTGAGCAGGCGGCGAACAGCAGGCAGGCGGCCGTCCCCGCCGCGTACCATGGTCGACGAAGTTGACGAGCGCGTCTCGGACGAGTCATCCGATCACAGGAGAATCACAGCGAGGGAAAGGAGAGCCATCATGGCTCTGGCCGGCGCTGTGCTTTCTGCTCCCCCAACGGCCGGTTGCATTGCGGGCAGCGCCCCGCATACCGGCTCACCTGCCCGCTCCAGCCGCAGTCGATGCAGCGTGCCGGCTGGAAGAGCCGGCTGACGGCTTTTCGCCTCAAGAACCTTCGCACGATCCTGACGAGGATGAACAGGCTGACGGCGATGCTGGCCGCAATGAGCGCATTCCGGATCATGGCTCAGCTCCCAGGCTGGGAGAACCGCCCGGCGGTTAGGGCGTCACCAGGGCGCCGAAGATGTCGTGGTCCGTGCTGCTGAAGATCTCTTCATAGGCAACCAGGTAGCGTGTGGAACCGAAGGCCGCCGACGGGCTGAAATCGTCATAACTCGTGGAATCAATTTGAAACCCGAAGTCGAGCACCGTGCCGGCGGGATCCACGCGCGCGCCGACGATGTCGTGATCGGCGGTGGTGAAGGTCTCACTGTACGCCACCAGGTAATTGGCTCCGTCGTACGCGACGCTGGGGGCAAAATCATCGATGGCGGCCGCCGGATCGATGTCAAACGGCGTCGCGGCCGGCCCCGAGGGATCGACGATCGCCCCCCGGATGTTGCGGTCGGTGCTGAACACCTCTTCGTAGGCAACCAGGTAGTTCGTCCCGTCGGAGGCGATGGCGGGCGCGCGATCGTCAAACG
>JBGPIL010000118.1:0-6738 GCA_041484905.1 Nitrospiria bacterium | reverse complement strand
GAATGGTACTGGCCCTCTTCGACACACCCCTGACCCGTGACGACATGGCGTTGCTGGGCAGCTTCTGCACCCATTTCTCCCTGACCCTCGAAAACCATGCGCTGCACCAGCAGTTGGACCATCAACGTCAGCACGTCACCGCGCTGATCGCAGCCATCGACCGGATCGGCAGAACGCTCGATGCGACGCAGCTGTGCGAGACCATCGTCATCGAAACGACCCGGCTGGTCGGCGCGGAGCAGGGGTCGCTCATGATGCTGGACGATGAGCAGCGGACGCTGGTCATCAAGGCCATCACCGGTGTGAACCGAAAGATCGTCGAGCAGATTCGGATCCGTCCCGGTGACGGCATCGCCGGGAAGGTTTTCGCCACCGGGACGCCGCTCGTGGTGGCCGACCTGGAAACGGACAGCCGGATCCAGCGGGAAAAACGGCCCCGCTACAAAACCAAGGCCTTCATGAGCCTGCCGATGAAACTGGACGGCCGGACGATCGGCGTGCTCAATCTCGCGGACAAAACGTCCGGCGCCGCCTTCGGCGAGGATGAACTGAGCCTGATCTCCACCCTCGCCACCTGCGCCTCCGTGGCAATCGAACGGGCCGAGTATCTGCAGCAAACGGAAGAACTCAAGCGCATTTCCATCACCGACTCGCTGACCGGCTTTCTCAATCGCCGCTATTTCCACGAACGGTTGATCGAAGAGATCGAGCGGTCCAAACGGCACACCACCGCCCTCTCGCTCGCCATCATGGATCTGGACGACTTCAAACAGCTCAACGACACCTACGGCCACCAGGCCGGCGACGAGGCGCTGAAAGCCGTCGCGCGGTGCGTGCATGGCTCGATCCGGGCGATCGATGTGGCCGCCCGGTACGGCGGCGAGGAGTTCACGCTCGTCCTGCCGCAGACCAATAAAGCGGAGGCGCGCCACATCACCGAACGGATTTGCGAAGAAATCGCGACCATGAGGATCAGCCACCCGCTGCTGGAGGGCTACGAACAATTGACGATCAGCATCGGCCTCGCCACCTACCCGGATGACGCCAAGACCCCCGAAGAACTGATCCGCTGCGCGGACACCGCGCTGTACAGGGCCAAGGATCAGGGGAAAAACCGCGTGGTCGCGTATAAAGAAGGTAGCTAGATAATGGGGTGGCTGGGTGGCTAGGAAATGCTTCCCTTGCTACCGAGCTGCCTCATTACCTAGCCAGCGTTTTCCCCCAACAACGCATCCACAAACTGTTTCGCGTCGAAATCGACCAGATCCTCCGCCGATTCACCCACACCGATCCAGCGAATCGGCACCTGCAGCTCCTGCGCGATCGCCACAAGAATGCCGCCCTTGGCCGTCCCGTCCAGCTTGGTGACCGCCAGTCCCGTCACGCCGACGGCCTCGTGAAAATGTCTCGCCTGCGCCAGCCCGTTCTGCCCCACCGTCGCATCAAGCACCAGCAACCGTTCGTGGGGCGCCCCCGGATGCGCTTTACCGATGACGCGGACGATTTTTTTCAACTCCTCCATCAGATTCGACTTGGTATGTAACCGCCCGGCCGTATCGAGGCAGACCAGATCCGCACCCCGCGCCAGGCCGGCCTGCACGGTATCGAACGCGACGGCCGCCGGGTCTGATCCCGGAGGCTGCGCGATCACCTCGGCCCCGATCCGCGCGCCCCAGACCTGTAACTGCTCCACGGCCGCTGCCCGAAACGTATCGGCCGCCCCCAACACCACCCGGCGACCCGCGCGGCAATACCGCTCCGCCAATTTAGCCGCCGTCGTCGTCTTGCCCGAACCGTTGACCCCCAGCAGCATGATGACATAGGGTTTCGCCGTGCCGATGTTCAACGGCACCTGGCAGGGCACCAACCGCTCCAGGAGCACTGCCCGCACCGCCTCCCTGACCTTCTGACGCGCGGCCTCTCCGCGGACCGGCGCCGCATCGAGCATGGCGCGCACCTTGACCATGATCGGATTGACGACACCGACGCCCAGGTCCGCCCCCAGCAGCAGCGCCTCCAACGCGGCCAGATCAACGGGCGCTTCGGAGGCGCGGCCGATCACCCGCCCCAACCCTTCCGACAACCGGCTTCGGCTGTGCTGCAGGCGCTGGATAAGATCGGCAAACTTCATTGCGTCCGTCGCGCGGGACCGGTCAACTGCGCCTCCAGACGGCGCTCCAGACGGCGCATGCGGACGGCCTCACGCCGGGAGCGTTCGTGGTCGTAACCGAGCAGATGCAGATAACCGTGAATCACGAGCCGGCAACATTCGTCCCGCAGCGCGGCGCGGGCCTCACGCGCCTGCCGTCCGGCCGTATCGATGGAGATCACAATATCGCCTAGGATGTTGATCCGCGCGTGCGTGGCACTCACTTGAATCAGGGGGAGATGCTCCTCTCCCCCTGATAACCCCCATCGCCCATACGTAGCGTATCTCCGATGAGGGGGTCGTGGGGAGAGCCGGAATCCTCCCCCGCTCCGATGGATCGTGTGGAAATCACGAGCAGGAAAAGCCAAAACGTCCGTCGTCCGATCAATACCACGATAGCGCCGGTTCAACTGATGCATCCGGCGATCGCTGACAATGGTCAAACCGACAATGGAAGGCGTCTGGCGGGTCAACAAGAGCAGATCATACAGCCATCTGCGATAGAGCCGGGCATCGACCGGCACGCGCCGCTGCCGGTTCACCACGCTGATCTGCGCGGCGCGCAACTGGGGAACGAGCCGTTTCATCCGTTCTTCGCACTTCGATACTCGTCATTCGTCATTTGTTGTGGCTTTTCCCCTTTTTCGACTGGTACCGTTCATAGGCCCGAATGATATCCTGCAGCAACGGATGGCGGACCACATCCTGGTCGGTGAAATAGACAAAGGTGATGCCGGGGATCCCGGTGAGGATCGACTGCACCTCAATCAACCCCGAAGGACGGTCGGTCGGCAGATCCACCTGCGTCACGTCTCCCGTCACCACGACCTTCGACCGAAAACCCATGCGGGTCAGAAACATTTTCATCTGCTCGGCCGTGGTGTTCTGGGCCTCGTCCAGGATGATGAACGCGTCATTGAGCGTCCGGCCGCGCATGTAGGCCAGCGGCACGATCTCGATCTCCCCCCGTTCGACCATCCGGTTGGCCTGCTCCACCTCCATCATGTCGTACAACGCGTCATATAAAGGGCGCACGAAGGGGTTCACCTTCGCGTACAGATCTCCCGGCAGGAAACCCAAATGCTCGCCGGCTTCCACGGCCGGCCGGGTCAACACAATCCGGCTGACCTCCCGGTTCAGCAACGCCGCCACTGCCATGCCCATGGCCAGATACGTCTTGCCCGTCCCCGCCGGACCGACGCCGATCACGATGTCATTTTTTTTGAGCGCCTCGATATAGGTCCGTTGCGCGTCCGTTTTTGGGGTGAGCAGCAATTTTTTGGTCGGAACGACGGGGCCCTCACCGGCGCGTCGTCCGTGCGCCGGGTGTCCGTGCGCCGCACGTTCGGCTCCGTGCCCCTGGTGCGGTCCTGCCGCGGTCTCGCGCCCCTGCTGCTGCACGGCCAGCACGACATCCGGAACGGCCAAGCGACCGTCCGCGCGCAGCCGATGGCCGATCTCGTCCACCGCGGCCCTCGCCGTCTGCACCACGGCCGGCTGCCCTTTGATCTGCAATTCGCGGCCGCGGGCGCGGATCGAGACGCCGAGCATCCGCTCAATCATCTTCAGATGTTGATCGTAGTTACCGAACAGCCGGGACAGGTCGAGATCGTCGGGCAGGTGAATGCGGACTGTGGTCACGCGCTTCAATGGGCAGGCACGGCTCCTTGCAAAAAGTATAACACGGGGTGGGGGGACAGACAAGCGGAGAGAAGCATTTTCGAATGACGATTTTCGATTGTCGATTGAAAGATGAAAAACGTCGACGGGCACCGGTTTTCACTTGAAAATCAAAATTCGAAAATAGACCTTACAGTTCCAAGATCTTCTTCTTCATGATCAACATATCCATCGCCATGCCCGCCTTGGCCACCAGTTTCTGCAACTGTTCACTATAAGGGAACCCGTCGGGGGTCTGCCGCGTGTCGGCATAGAGGACGCCCGCCACTCGCGGCTTTCTACCCGGGACGGCGTTGTACGGCCCCGCATGCCATCCCCCGGCCACAAGCGGGAAGGCGATAAATTGCCGAGGTCGCTCATCAACCAGGAGACCGGACAACTTGGCGCCCGCCGCCTCGGCGGTCAAGTGTTGTGTGATCGGCTCCTCTTTTTCCACCACTTGGCGCAGCATCGGACTCTCCTCAAGCCGTACTTCCAGACTCAAAAAACGATCCGGCAGGTATCGCCCGCCCCGCCCCATCAGGCCGATGGCCCGTCCATCGGCAATGGCAAAGAAGAGGGCTTGATCGGCCACCCGGGCGCATTCACGTAACAGAATGGCGACGATTTCATCCCGGTGTTTGACCTGCAGCAACTCCTCCGACGCCGATTTCAACCCCTGCATGAAATTGGCGAGCGCCGGGACGGTCTGCTCAGGATCGACCAGCGCCTCCGCGCCATCACCGTCGAATGAGCGATGCTCCGGAGGAGCCCACATCGCAATATAGCGGAGGGGCCTCGCCACACCATAATATTTTTCCAGCGCGTACTGGATCTTGGCTTCCGAGGCCAGAAAGGTTTTCACCGGGCATCCAACGATAAATCTGATGTCGTCCAGGGCGGTCAGCTCCGTTGGGTCGGCCATGGCAATGCAGAGCGCCCGCCCTTCCTTGCGGAACGCGATGGCACCGTGCCGTTGGGCCAACTCTTTTGAAAACTGCTGGATCACATCGGGTGGAATCTCATCAAACGCATTGGGCGATGCCGATTCCATCTGCAAATGACGGCCCAATGCCTGAGCCAATTGCTGGTCGTTCAGAAACTCCATTTCAACTAGATTGGTTCCCAGCCGGCCGCCGACCGTCACCTGCCGTTCCAGCGCCTGCGCCAGCTGCGCCTCGGTCAACAGCTTCTGCTCGATCAAATAGGCACCAAATCGTTTGGCCATGGCTCCTCAATACTCCGCGCAAAACTCGCGCGAGTGGTCTGCGTCTCCATAAAGTAATGCAACAGGGATGCCAGAGCAATCATGAGCGTGAATCTAAAAATATAAAGTAATTTCATGCAGTTCTATAGTAGCCTACCCCTGAATCCAACCGCCTCGACGCCGAATTCCATCGGAATATGTAGCCGCCTACATACCCCATTGGAGAGTTGGCGGAACCTTGCCGCCGCTTCCCGGTCTCATTGGGCGATCACCCGCCAACTCCCGGGCAGGATGGAGACGACCGGCCAGCCAGGCCAGAGGCCTTCCCCCAGCCGACGGTCGTACCAGATTTCCAGGTGATCCGTGCCTTCAAAACCGTCGGAGGCATAGATCGCGCCGTACAACCGGCTCTCCCGTTCAACCGTCAGCCGGCCGGCGACAAAAAACCCGCCACTAAACTCCACCCCCTCCAACTCCACCGGCCCGCCGTCGGCCAGCGGCGACGGGACGACAAGGGGCGCGACACTTATCGGAGCCAATGGGGGAGCCGACGGGGGAACCGATGGGGCCAAGATCAGATTGCCCCCGATATAGACGGGATAACGTCCAACCGAACGGGAAAGCGTAATCGTCGGCAGATTGCCGTCAGGACCCAAACGCGGCAGCTGCCCGTCAATCGTATCAATAAACAGCACCGAGGCCGGTCCATCAACAGCCCCAAACGCCGCATCAGCTTCGATCGCAGGAGGCCGGCCGTCCCGATACAACCAGCCCTGTTGATCGGTCGTATAGTAGCGGCCGAAGCGGCGGGCCAATCGTTTCAGTTCCCAATAGGGCCAGTCGTCGACGTCGGTCGGTGCGGTCGCGCCGATCCGCACGTTGCCCCGCCCCGCCCATCGCTGCAACAGGGCAAGCTGAGCCGTCGCGTCACCCGCCGGCTCCAACAACCGGCCGCCGATGACCACATCCATCCATTGATCGAGACGCTCATCAACGCCCTCCGGCCCGGCATAGGGCCGACCGTCCACGGGCGCGAGCAGGGTTAAGACCGGCACTTGGTCCGGATCGACGGGCAACCGCCCATTGTCACCGTAGCGCAATCCGCCCCAGTGCAGCCGCACGGGGCCCACGGCCGGTCCCGCCGCGCCCGCACCCGCGGCCGCCGTCAGGACCGGCGCCGCCGCTTCGTACAATTCCACTCGAATCGTCCGGCTCGTCCCGCCCGCCGTTCGGCCCGTCGACTGCAGCGTGCAGATTGCGCCGGGCGTGGTCGGTCCGAACAGCACCACCTCGATTCTTCCGCCGCCGGCCGGATCTATTGATCCGGGTGATCCGGGCGACCGGGGCAACAGTTCGGCCGCGCTCAGACTGATCGCGCCATCCGGCTGCGAGAGCGTGCCCTGAAATTGACTCTCTCCCCCGGCCGTTGAAAAGCTCGCCCGACCGTTGCGACGCCGGCAACGTTTGGCCAGCGCGGTGTCTGCGCGAGCGGGGGCCGGACAGGGACCCGCGGCCGAACCGATCCGTCCGGTAAACGTCTCCGGCCTGGTAAACCAACCGACACCCAGCTCGACACCCGACTCCGCCAGGTCGCCCGCCTCCTGCTGGGCGGCCTGCAATTCGCTCTGCTCGATCTCATACGCACCCATCTGCACCGCGGCAGTGCCCAGCAGCGTGAACAACAGCAACACCAGCATCACCAGCACCAGCGCGCCGCCCCGTT
>JBGPIL010000117.1:0-6771 GCA_041484905.1 Nitrospiria bacterium | reverse complement strand
GGGTTTGGGGTTTGGGGGTATGGGGAAGAACGACGAGCGGTACGCACAGGCCGACGACTTCGCCGTTGCGTTCTCTTCAACTTGTCACTCTTCACTCGTCACTATCCACTTTCCACTATTCGCTATCCACTGTTGCTACAATTCTCTGCCCACTGCCGCGGCGATTTTCTTCAGGTCCTGCATCATCGCGTGGAACTTGGGCGGTTTGAGCGATTCTTCGCCGTCGGAAAGGGCCTCTTCGGGATTGGCGTGCACCTCGATCATCAGGCCGTCGGCGCCCGCGGCAATCGCGGCCCTGGCCATCGGCGCCACCAGCTCCCATTTGCCGGTCGCGTGGCTGGGATCGACGATCACCGGCAGATGGCTGAGCGATTTGAGCACCGGCACGGCCGACAGATCAAGCGTGTTGCGCGTCTGGGTCTCGAACGTCCGGATGCCCCGCTCGCAGAGGATGACCCGGTGATTGCCGCCCTTCATGATATATTCGGCCGCCAGCAAAAACTCCTTGATCGTGGCCGACAACCCCCGTTTGAGCAGGACGGGCTTGTCCGTCTGCCCCACCTCGATCAACAACTGGAAATTTTGCATGTTGCGCGTGCCGATCTGCAGAATGTCGGCCTGACGGGCCACGAGTTCGACGTCCCGCGTATCGACCACCTCGGTCACAATCGGCAGCCCCGTCTTTTTCCGCGCCTCGACCAGATGCTCGAGCCCTTCGGCCCCGAGCCCCTGAAATGTATGTGGCGACGTGCGTGGTTTGAAGGCGCCACCCCGCAGAATCGTGGCGCCGGAGGCCTTGACCGCCTCGGCCACGGTCATCAACCGGTCCAGACTTTCCACCGCGCAGGGACCGGCCATGACGTGCAGCCGCTTCCCGCCGATCTTGATCCCTGCGCTCGCCGGCCCGACCGCCACCAGCGAGTCATCGCTTTTGAACTCCCGGCTGACCAGCTTGTAGGGCGAGAGGATCGGCAAGACCTTGTCGACGCCGGGAAAAATCGACAGCGGCAGATTTTCAATCGTCCGCTCGTCCCCGATGACGCCGATGATCGTCCTTTCCTTCCCCTCGGAGACATGCGGCGTCAGGCCATGCTCCTTGATCTTCTGCACCACGTGATCGATCTCTGCCTGACTGGCGCCATGTTTCAACACGATAATCATCAGTAACCTCCGTTGAAAGGACAAATGGCGAATGTCGAATGACGAATGTCGAATGAGGACCGACAAACAAAGCGACATATGCCCATTTTTCTCACTCTCATCTGACTTTCGTCCTTTTCACTATCCACTATTCACTTTCCACTTATCAGTCTCTTCACTGCCTCTGCAAACCGCTGGTTCTCTTCAGGCCGGCCGACGGTAATCCGCAACCGGCTCCCTTCGATGTGGCGGACGATCACGCCCTGGCGGAGCAACGCGTCATACAGTCCCTTTGCGTCCCGCCCGGCCTGCCCGCCGCCTGGCAGGCGGGTCTCGACATAGAGAAAATTGGCCTGACTGGGATAAACCGGCCAGTTCAATTCGGCAAACAACTTTTCAAGAAAGGCCTTGCCCTCTTCGTTGACCCGCCGGCTGGCGGCCAGATGTTGGTCGTCATCCAGCGCGGCCGCGGCGGCGATCTGCGCCAGCTGGTTGGTGTTAAACGGCTGATGGATCCGGTCCAGATAGGCGATCAACTCCCGCCGCGCGATGCCGTAGCCGATTCGCAAACCGGCCAGCCCGTGCAGCTTGGAAAAGGTCCGCAGGATGATCACCGGCGGGCCGGAGAGCCGCAACTCCAGACTGCGGGGAAAATCGGGCGCCGTCACATAATCGACATACGCTTCGTCGATAACCACCACGACCGAATCGGGCAGCGCCGCGAGGAACCGGGTCACTTCCGCCGCATTAACCATCGTGCCCGTCGGATTGTTGGGGTTGCAGAGAAAGAGCAGACGGGTCTTCGGTGTCACGGCGCCGGCCATCGCCTCCAGATTGTGCCGGCCGTCTCGTAGCGGAACTTTCACGGGTGTGCCACGGGCCACGGTCACCATCAACGGATAGAGGCTGAACGTCAGGTCGGCCATCACGGCTTCATCGCCGGCCGTCACAAAGCCGCGCACCAACAGCTCGATGATCTCGTTGGAGCCGTTGCCGAGGATCACTTCCTCCGGCGAGACTTTAAAACGATCGGCCAGTTTGGCGCGCAGCGCCGTGCCCCGTCCTTCGGGATAGCGATGCACGCCGGTGAGCGCCCGGCGCAGCGCCTCCACCGCCTTGGGTGACGGGCCGAGCGGATTCTCATTGGAGGCGAGTTTGATCGCCTCCTTGATCCCCAGCTCCCGCTCCAGCTCCTCGATCGGTTTGCCGGGGGTGTAGGAGGCGACGGAGAGAATGTCGGGCCAGAAGCGAATGGGTGCCATTATATTCGGGGGGAGATGCTCTTCTCCCCCCGCCCCCCCCACCGCCGTACGCATTGTATTCGTGGGGAGCGGCGCCGCTCCCCCCGATCCCCCCACCGCCATACGTATGTATCCGTCATAATTGAATCTCTACTCATCGCTTGGCCGCGGGATAGGAACCGAGAATTTTGAGAAAAAGACACTGCCCCTTGAACGCCTCAAGCGCCTGGCTGACAGACGGGTCGTCCGTATGGCCTTCGAGATCGACAAAAAAGATATATTCCCACGCCTTCTTCTTCGACGGCCGTGACTCAATCTTGGTCAGGTTGATGCCGTGCTTGGCAAATGAGCGCAGCATGTCGTGGAGCGCACCGACGCGGTCCTTGATCGAAAACATCAGCGAGGTCTTGTCGTGACCGCTCCGCGGCGGCGATTGCTGGCCGATCACCAGAAAACGGGTGAAGTTGTTGGGGTTGTCTTCGATCCGTTTCTTGACCACCTGCAATCCATACAACCGCACCGCCAGTTCCGACGCGATGGCCGCGGCCGTCGGGTCGTCCTTGCAGAGCTCGGCCGCCCGGGCCGTGCTGTACACCTCTGTCGTCGGAATGTGCGGCAGATGATTCTCCAGCCAGACCCGGCACTGGGCAAACGGCTGCGGATGGGAATGGATGTGCTTCACATCCTCCATCTTGCCGCTCTTGTTCATCAGGTGGAGCGACACCTCCTGCAGCACCTCGCCGACGATCTTCAGGGGCGAGTCCACGAACATGTCCAGCGTGTGGTTGACCACCCCTTCGGTGGAATTTTCGATCGGCACGACGCCATACTGGGCCCGGCCCCGCTCCACTTCGTTGAAGACCTCCTTGATGCTGCTGACCGGGGTATAGCCGACCGACAGGCCGAAATGCTGCATGCAGGCCATGTGGGTAAACGTGGCCGGCGGCCCCAGATAGGCCACCTGTAACCGCGCCTCCAACGCGCGTGACGCGGAAATAATTTCCCGAAAGACCAGCGCCACGCCCTCCTGGGGAAAATGGGCGCCCAGCTCCTTGTTCAGCCGTTCCAGCCGATCGTAAATTTCCCGTTCCCGCTGCGGGGCGTGAAACTGCACCTGCTTATCGGTCTTGAGCCGGCCGATCTGCCTGACGATCTTCGCACGCTGATTCAGCAGCCGGAGCAGCCGCTCATCAATCGCGTCGATTTTTCGCCGTAATTCAGCCAGAGTGCTCATACCATCCTCGGTGAGGGAATCGGCCTATTGTATACAAGTCGAGAAATCTCTTCAACAATGGGTAAGGGGGGTCGAAACGGGGAGAAGGAACAGCGAGAAGCCTTTAGCGATCTCAACGAAGGGGGTCAGGTCTATAATGTTTGACTTGTGTCGGCCCCCAAAATCGCAATTTGAATGGTCGGTCTGGTAAAAACACAAACATTATAGACCTGACCCCGAATATGTGCGCCAGCCAGCTACCGAGCAATTAAGGAGAAAAAAACGATGATTGCGGGCGGGGATCGGCCGGGGGCCCGCCGTCCGGCGGCACAACTCTCGATGGGGGCTGGGGGCGGCCGAAGTGGCGATAGGCGGCCGCCGTCGCCTGCCGGCCGCGTGGCGTGCGGTCCAGGAAGCCCTGCTGGATCAGAAACGGCTCGTAGACGTCTTCAATCGTGCCGGCTTCCTCGCTGATGGCGGCCGCAAGCGTCTCAAGGCCGACCGGACCGCCGCCGAATTTTTCGATCAAGGCCAGCAACAGCGTCCGGTCCATCGTATCAAAGCCCGCCTGATCGATCTCCATCATCGTCAGGGCCTCCTGCGCGACCGGCGCCGTCACCCGCCCGGCAGCCCGCACCTGGGCGAAGTCGCGCACACGGCGCAAGAGCCGGTTGGCGATGCGGGGCGTCCCCCGCGACCGGCGGGCCAGTTCGGCGGCCCCGCCGGCATCAATCTCCACCTTGAGCAGCCGGGCCGAACGGATGAGGATCCGCTGCAGCTCCTCCTCGGAATAAAACTGCAGCCGGGCGATCACGCCGAACCGCTCCCGCAGCGGTGAGGTGAGGAGGCCGGCCCGGGTCGTCGCCCCGATCAGGGTAAAGCGCGGCAGATCGAGTTTGATCGACCGGGCCGAGGGGCCCTGGCCAATCACGATATCGAGCTGAAAATCCTCCATCGCCGGGTAGAGCACTTCCTCCACCACCGGATGGAGCCGGTGAATTTCGTCGATGAAGAAGACGTCCCGTTCGCCCAGGTTGCTCAGGATCGCGGCCAGATCGCCCTGATGCTCCAGCGCCGGGCCTGAGGTGGCTTTGATTTGCACGCCCAGTTCCTTGGCGATGATGTGCGCCAGCGTCGTTTTGCCCAAGCCGGGCGGCCCGTAGAAGATGACATGGTCGAGGACGTCGCCCCGTTGCCGGGCCGCCTCGATATAGACCTTCAGATTTTCCTTGATCCTCTCCTGGCCGACATATTCCTCCAACGAAACCGGGCGGAGGCTTGATTCGTACGCCCTCTCGTCATCGGCCAGCCCGGGGGTCACAATCCGCCCCGTGATCTCAGCCTCATGCCCCTGAGTTTTTTTCTCTTCGCTCTTCACTTTTCACTATCCACTTTCCACTATCCGCCCATCATTTCGACAACACCTTCAACGACTCCCTCAACAACCCCTCGACCGTCAAGGCCTGCACGCTTGGGGAGGACTCCCGCCAGATCCGGCGCACCGTGTCCCGAGCGGACTGACGCTGATAGCCCAGATTCGTTAACGCCGACACAACATCATGCTGCACCCGTTCTTCTCCGTTTGCCGCTTCATCATGGCCGTTCTCATCGATCAATGCCAGCATTTTTTCCTTCAGCTCCAGCACCAGGCGGGCCGCCGTCTTCGGGCCGATGCCCGGCACGGCGGAGAGCCTTGCCTGATCGCCTCGATGAATCGCACCGGCCAGATCGGCCACCGACAAACCGGAGAGCAGTCCCAGCGCCACCTTCGGCCCGACGCCGTTCACGCCCAACAACAATAAGAAACACTCCTTCTCCGGCCGGGAGACAAACCCGTAGAGCTGGATGGCATCTTCACGCACGTGCGTATGGATCTGCAGCGTGAGCGAGGCGCCGAGATCAGGCAACTGATAAAAGGTCGACAGAGGGACAATCACTTCGTAGCCGACCCCCTGCACGGAAAGGGTCAGCCGATTTGGCAGCTTCTCCGTCAACGCGCCGGTCAGCGCTGCGATCATGGCGCACCGACTGAACCCGCGGCCGCGCGCTTGGTGCTCGTGCCGGGGGCAAGCTGCCTGTTCAACGTGGACGAGGAATGGAGGTGGCAAATGGCCACGGCCAGGGCATCGGCCGCGTGGTGGGACTTTGGTGGTTCCGCCAGGCACAATAGCCGCGCGGTCATCAGGCCGATCTGAAATTTTTCGGCCCGGCCATACCCGGTCAAGGCGAGTTTGATCGTGGCCGGCGTGTAGACCGTCGAGGGCAGTCCGGCCAGTTCAGCCGCCAGCAAGACGAGTCCCTCCGCCTGGCCCAATTTGAGCGCCGTCTGGATGTTTTTATCGACGAACGGCTCCTCCACCGCCACACAGTCCGGCCGGTGTTGGTCGATCAGTTGAGTCAGTGTTTGAAAGATCGTCCGCAGCCGGACCGACAGCGGCTGAGTGCGCCCGCCGTTGATCTCCCCGGCCGCGACACAGATCAACGCCGCCTGCCTCGGACGGTCGGCGGCCTGTTCGACCACACCGTAACCAGCGACTACTGTGCCAGGGTCTATACCCAAGACGCGCATTAAAAAATGGGGTCAGAGTACATTTTTACATTTTGATAACGGACCCACCTGCGTTCGCTAAGTAACCCAGCAGACTCGGCACGCCATGATCTATTGAAAATGTACTCTGACCCCATTTTTCTTTTCATTTTTCAACCGTTCCGGGATCAACACCGAGAATGATCATGTGGATGCCGCGACCTGCGCCATGACTTCATCGGGGATGTCGAAGTTGGCCCAGACCTTCTGGACGTCGTCATGGTCCTCCAACGCTTCCATCAGATGGACCATTTGTTCGGCCTGTTTCCCCTCCAGCTTGATCGAATTTTTCGGGATCATCGACACTTCGGCCAAAATCGTGGGGATCGACTGTTGCTCCAGCGCGCGCTTGACCGCCTCGAACGTGCTCAACTCACTAATAATCTCGTACCGATCGCCGTCGATCTTCAGATCTTCGCCGCCGGCCTCCAGCACCAGCGTCATCAATTTTTCTTCATCCGCCTTCGACCGTTCCACCACGATGTAGCCTTTCTTTTCAAACAGCCAGCCGACGCAGCCCGCTTCACCCAAACTGCCGCCATACCTGGCCACCAGATGGCGGATCTCCGGCAGGGTGCGGTTGCGGTTAT
>JBGPIL010000116.1:0-6775 GCA_041484905.1 Nitrospiria bacterium | reverse complement strand
GGTGATTATAAACGATCTGGCACGAAACCACACAGGTTTTGAACCACCAAGGTGAAGATGTCTTTGTCCCGATTATTATATCGAAACTCCATCTCTTTGAGGTACAGCGGGAATCTTTCTTTGGAGACGCCATGAAACTTGGCCAATCGCTCCTTCGCATAGCTCCAAAAACCTTCCAGGCCATTGATATAGACCTTGCCGGCGGCAAAGCGCTTGCCGTGATCCACCCGCAGATGCCGATAGCCACAGAACATCAAGGCATCGTAGCTCCGGAACTTGTCCGTGTAGACAATCGAGCCACGGCGGACCGTCTTGATCGTCATATTCAACAGACTCTGGGCCGAGACATTCCGGACCACCTCGACCTTCACGATGCCGTTTCGCTCGAGAATACCGAAGACGGGAACCTTTCCGGCCGCGCCGCGGCCCCGTTTGCCCTTGCGTCGGCCCCCGAAGTAGGATTCGTCCAGTTCGATCTCCCCCGTCATGAACAGCTCGCGATCCAGATTCGCCAGGATCGCCCACCGCAGGGTTGTTACGGCCTTGAGCACCGTTGGGTAACTCAACCCAACCTGCTGGGCGATCCGGCGGCTCGACAGCTCCACTTCAAAGAACTTAATGATCCACAGCCAGCTCTTATACGGAATTCTCAGCCGGTTGATCCACCGGCCCGTAAAATCATGGAACGTGTAGCCGCACCGTTTACACCGGTATCGCTGGCCCAGGATCCGGTAGACGTTTCGGCTTCGACACCGTGTACAGAAAATGCGGCCATTTTTCGAACACGCTTTTTTAAAGAACAATCGGGCTCGATTTTCAGTTTTCCCGACGAACTCAAAGGTCGAGAGCTTCATTGACACCACTATAAATTGGTGTCAAATCTTTTACAATCACCATAAAAATTATAGAAGGCATACAGATAGCGTTGAGATCCATATTCGTTCATGCCTTCACGGAAGAAAGCCAATGGAATAACCATCCATGTCTGTTTTCTCCGATGAGCGACTGTCTCAAAAAGACGTGATTGGTTGATTTCTTCCCGATTGTCTGGATAGGTGTATGAGAAAGAAAAAGATATGGTGTCTAGTAGGGATTTCTCTTCAGGATTTTCAGGAAGCCACTCAAACTCTGCCGATTGCCAATCGATTTTTTCGATACCACACCAGAAACTTCCCAAGGATTCTATGTGTTGGAGAAAATTCATTAAATCATCATGGTGTGGACTATAGTTTAAGTCAAAAGTAGTGGTGATGGTTGGATCATTCTTGATCGGTGTTAAGTATTCTCGATAATCATGGATTTTTTTCCGTATCCGAAGACGCTCTATTTGCCCCTGTTGATTGGGTTCTAATCGAACAGAGTAAAGATTGTTGTGGACTTCAAGATGAGAAGTGGTGTACCCATGACTTTTAGCATGTGCAGTTATCTGGAGATGCATCGGTTGCCTTTAGAATAGCATCTTTAGGGGCATGTCTTGCAATAAGCGATCTTATAAAATAGTAAATGGGGGGAATATGTGTTTACCAAGGAAAGCAGGTTTTTATTGTGTGTTCCAGGTTGTTTGGCAGTTAGAGTTTAATTTTATGGTGGAGGGGCAGGGGCAACACTGTAAATAGTAAATGGAAAATGGAGGGAAATAAGTGAAGGCCCGGTATTAGCCGGGCTTTCTTATTTCGGCTGGGCAAACTTATTTATTGACATATTCCCATACTGGAATATAATAGGGCAATGGCACGGGCGGCAACCACATCAGACGTCTTCAATGCGGTGGCGGAGCCGCAGAGACGACGAATCCTCACGCTGCTCTCCAAGGGGGAGCGGTCGGTGAACGACGTCGCCGGGTCGCTCCATGTCCGGCAGCCCCAGGCTTCCAAGCACTTGCGGGTGCTGAAGCACGTCGGCCTGGTCAAGGTGCGGAGCGACGGACAGCAGCGGCTCTATGCGATCAATGGCAAGGGCCTCAAGCCGATTCATGAGTGGGCCAAGGGTTTTGAGCAGTTTTGGAATGAAAGTTTTGACCGGTTGGATGATTACCTGAACGAATTACAAGGAAAGAAAAAACGCCCTAAATCGTAAACGAACTGTAGGGGCACGGCGCGCCGTGCCCTCATTCTGGAAGGGGATGCAAGATGCCCACAAAAAAGGTTGAATCAACGTCAGATCGTGAAATCATCCTGTCACGTGTGTTCGACGCCCCGCGCGAACTGGTGTGGGAAGCGTGGACCAATCCCAAACACGTGGTGAATTGGTGGGGGCCGACCGGTTTTACGGACACGATCCACGTGATGGATGTGCGGCCGGGAGGAGTGTGGCACCACACGATGCACGGCCCGGACGGCACCGATTATCCCAATAAGAGCGTCTTTAAAGAGGTGGTCAAACCCGAACGGTTGGTCTTCTCGCATGGTGGGGGCAAAGAGGGCGGCAAGGGCGCACATTTTGAGGCGTTGTGGACGTTCGAAGCGGTGGATGGTGGTAAAAAGACCAAAGTCACCGCTCGGATGGTCTTCCCGACTGCGGCGGACCGGGATCATGTGATCAAGGAATACAAAGCCATCGAAGGCGGCAAGCAGACGCTAGGCCGGCTGGCCGATTATCTTGCGAAGGCGAAAAGCGGAGAATAGAAAGTAGAAAGTGGGGAGTAGATAATGGTAATCCACTGACCATTTTCTACTCACCATTATCGGCTTGTTGGGCGTGATGACTGAAAGAGGAGAATAGAAAATGGAAAATAGAGAGTAGATTGACTGACAACGAGGGACTCGCTCATGAAACCACGAATCACCATGATCACGTTGGGCGTCGATGATTTGCACGCGGCAGTCGCGTTTTACCGTGATGGCCTGGGTTTCAAGACCGACGGCATCATCGGTGAAGAGTTTGAGTATGGCGCGGTGGCGTTTTTTGAGTTGCAGTCGGGTCTCAAGCTGGCGCTCTGGCCGCGCGATTCCATTGCGCGTGACACACAGATCCGGAAGACTCCGCGCAGCCCGACCGACATGACGATCGGCCACAACGTCAATACCAAGGCGGAGGTCGATGCGGTGATGGATCAGGCCAAGCGGGCAGGAGCCAAAATCGTCAAAGGGGCCGCGACGACGTTTTGGGGGGGGTACGCCGGCTATTTTCAGGATCCGGATGATCATTTATGGGAAGTCGTGTGGAACCCCGAATTTCTGATTCAGGAGTAGGGGCGTAGTGACAAACCCAGGAGACGTCAAATGAGCACAAAGAATGACTCCGCGGCGAAATCATCGAAACAGGAATTTGTCATCTCGCGCGTGTTTGACGCTCCGCGCGAACTGGTCTGGAAGGTGTTCACCGAGCCCGAGCGGATGAAGCAGTGGTGGGGACCGAAGGGCGCCGAGGTCCTCTATTGCACAATGGATCTTCGCCCCAGTGGCATGTTTCATTATCAGATGCGCTACATGAACAACGACATGTGGGGCAGGTTCATCTATCGGGAGATCGACCCGCCCAGGCGGATTGTTTTCGTCAATTCCTTTTCGGATGAAAAGGCCGGCATTACACGCCACCCCATGGCCCCGACCTGGCCGCGCGAGATGCTGACCACGATCACGTTCGACGAGCAGGCGGGAAAGACGACCTTTACCGTCCGGTGGATTCCGATTAACGAGACGGACGAGGAGTGGAAGACGTTCGATACCGGCCGCGGCTCGATGACACAAGGGTGGAGCGGGACGTTCGATCAGCTTGCTGAGTATCTGGAAAGGGCGGTGAAAGAAGGCGGTAAATCGTAAATGATCAATGGGGGAAATCAGTGCAGGCCCGGCCTTGCGCCGGGCCTGCTTATTACGCCGCTCTGCTTCTGGCAAAGGGTTTGATTTCTTCAATGGCTTTCTTTGATTTTAATTTGGTTTTGAATAAATCGTAGTCCGCTTGAAGCCCCAACCACACATCCGGCGTCGTCCCGAAGTACCGGGCCAGTCTCAATGCCATCTCCGGACTGATGCTGCGCTTCTCATTGAGAATTTCGTTGATGGTTCTGAAGGAGGTTTTCAGCGCCTCGGCAAGCTCTGTTTGCGTCAGCTTCAGCGGCGCCATAAACTCCTCTTTGATGATTTCCCCAGGGTGAGTCGGCTTTCTCTTGAGTTCAAATGGGGCCATGACTGTTCTCCTTAATGATAGTCCGTGACCCGAACGTCCACGGTGTCACCGTTGTGAAACTCGAAGACAATCCGGTATTGGTCGTTAATTCTGACGCTGTGTTTTCCCTTCAGCTCACCCCTTAGCGCTTCCAGCCGATTACCTGGAGGCGACCCCAGATCTTGCAGTGTCTTTGCCCGGTTCAAGTAATCAAGTTTCCTGAGTGCTGCTCCAATGATCGTTGATGGAATCTTTTTGCTTTTTCCCGTCACGAAGAGCTTCTCCGTCTCCTTGTCCGCGAAGCTGATGATCACGCACCACATTATAACGCATAGGGTTATAATTTCAAGTTGTTTCTGCTCTCTTAGGAAATGCGGTAAATGGCAAACCGTAAATGGGGCAAATACGTGTAGGCTCGGCGGATCCCGGGCCTAGTTCAGGTTTTACGACTGGCGACAGTGCTAGAATGCCTTGACTCGATCTTGAGCCACACCACGGGAGATTCAGATGACAGCCGAAGAGCAAATTGCCACTATGACGAAAGCGATCAATGAAGCGATCAAGGTGATGGGGAACCGGTTCGGCTCCTCGGAGGGAGACGTGGCGAAGACCATTCAGGTGCTGAAGAACTCGCTCCTGAAAGACGCCCCGGCGCCTGTGCCAGCAGTCCAGCCTGCCTAGGTATTGTAGGGGCACGGCGCGCCGTACCCCTAGCTACATGACGACCGTTACGATTTCGTCCCCACGCATTGTTCGCCAGGCCGAGGGTAGAGGCTAAAGCTGCAAATGGAGAATGGAAAGTGGAGAATAGATAGAGATGTCATCTACTCTCTATTTTCTATTCTCCATTCTCTGTATGCAGAAGGGCGTGAGCCGATTCATTTGAAAAAGCCCGGCCGGAAGGGTATAGTCGGCTCCCGATGACGGATCTTGCCGAACTGTCCAAAGCGGTGGTCAGCCTGTTTGTCATTGTCGACCCCGTCGGAATGGCGCCCATCTTTTTAAACGCCACCGAAAAATGGCCCGCGGACCGGCGCACACGAGCCGCTCGTATCGCCGCGGTGACGGTCTTCGTCGTGCTCTCTCTGGCGGCGCTGCTGGGTGAGAAGCTGCTCACCCTGTTTGGTGTCAGCCTGGCCGCCTTTTCGGTGGGCAGCGGCATTCTCCTGTTGATGCTGGCGATCTCGATGCTGCAGGCCCGAACCAGCTTTCTTCGCCAGACTCCGGAGGAGGCGGAAGAGGCCGTGGAGAAGGATGCGCTCGGCGCGGTGCCGTTCGGCGTCCCGCTGCTGGCCGGCCCCGGCGCCATCAGCAACGTGATGATCTCGGTCCACCATCACCCGGGATGGCTGCCCCTGTTCCTGATCCTTATTCCGATCGGCATTGTTGCGCTCAGTGTCTGGATCTCCTTCGCCTTCGCGCTGCCCCTTGTTCGTCGTTTTGGCAACACCGGGATTCACGTCGTGACCCGATTGATGGGGCTCATTCTCGCTGCGTTGGCGGTGGAGCTGATGGCCCGCGGCCTGGTGGTGCTCCTGCCGGCGCTGGGGAAGTGAAAAGTTAAAAGGGATAGAGTGAGATTTGAGAGTAGAGATTGGAAGGTGGATTAATCCAATTTCTACTTTCCACTCTCCAATCTCTGTCTTTCTGTTCTCCTCTCTTCTCCAATGCCTAATCTCAATGCCTCCACATCCAGTTCGTGCTCGAGCCGGTGCAACACTTCATCGCTGATGATGTCCTTGTTGCGCAGATCGATCAGCGCCCGGTGCTCGGCGGCCAGCGTGGCCTGCCGCAGCCGTTTGAACGCCTCGTCGGCCTCGGTCGTGCAGTCGGGGGTGACGGCGCCGGGCCAGGCGTAGCGCTGCCGGCGCTTGTCATACAGGACGCGCAGTTGCTCGACCTGCTCCGGCACGGGTCTATTATCGCCTGCGGCGGCGCTGGTGTTGCCGGCCAATTCCTCCAGCCGCAGCAAGCCCGCCGTGGCGGCCTGTTCGCGGGCGCGCATTTCCTCCCGTTCGAGCGTCCGGTCCTCTTCCAGTTTGAGCCAGCGGATCAACGGCGTGAGTGACAGCCCCTGTAACACCAGCGTGACCAGAATCACGATGAACGTGATGAGGACGATTTCGGCGCGATAGGGAAACGGCGTGCCGGCCCCGGTCGTCAGCGGCAGCGCGAGCGCGCCCGCCAGCGTGACGATGCCCCGCATGCCGGTCCAGCCGATGAGGAAAAGCGCGCGCCAGGAGGGCATGGGATCGCGCGCGCGCAATGCGGGGCTGAGCGCGCGAGGGATCCAGGCGCCCAGCGGCACCCAGACCAGCCGCGCGATGATGGCGGTGACGCTGACCAACGCGCCGATCAGGAGCACGCCGCCCAATTGCCCCGCCGGAACGGCATCGCGGAGCGTGGCCAGTTGCAGGCCGATCAGGATGAAAATGACGCCATTGAGGAGGAAGACCAGCAGGTTCCAGACCGCGCGCGCTTCGATGCGCGTGACCGGCCCGACGATCTCGCTGAAGCAGCGTCGGAGGTAGAGACCGCCCGCCACGCAGGCCAGCACACCGGAGGCGTGGAACTGCTCCGCCAGGACCCAGGCGATATAGGGGCAGAGGAGCGTGATGGCGATTTCGCTGAAGCTGTCACGGGCCCATGCCAATGTTTTGGATGCGAG
>JBGPIL010000115.1:0-7067 GCA_041484905.1 Nitrospiria bacterium | reverse complement strand
CGTCGAGGGAATAACTTTCAGGGTTGGCAGCTCCGTCGGTTGCGCGATGACGTCCAACGGTTGCCGCTGCATGAGCAGGTCGTAGGTTGTCCACTCAACGCGACTCCGGTCGATACCGACGCCGCTGGAGGCATTGCCCTGCGGATCAAGATCCAGCAGGAGGACCCGATGCTCCGCCGCGGCCAAGGAGGCGGCCAGATTGATGGCGGTGGTGGTTTTTCCGACCCCCCCTTTTTGATTGGTGATTGCGATGACTTTGGTCATAGGATATTGGGAATGCTGATCAGGTTCTGAAGAGATTGTAACCATTCATGTTTTTATTAAACTGGCCAAGAATAACATACAAGCGGATAAAAGAAAAGGAAAAATTTGTAGAGAAGAACAGCTCCTTCTATGGAAATGTTCCACGTGGAACATTAGAGTCAGGGGGAGTCTGCTCAACTCCCCCTGACAACCCCCATCGCCATACGGGTTACACTCACGGCTCGCGTGTTAGACCGACGCTCGGCAATTATTCCGCTCGTGCTCCGCACTCGTTCAGATCAAGGGGAGAATGCTCATCTCCCCTTGATAATCCCCATCGCCATACGAGTTGTCCTCAGGGCTCGCGCGTCAAATCGGCGCTCGGCCCCTGGCCATCGTTGTGCCACACTTTGCTGAGATGCGTAATGCTCTTACAGGTGGCGACGAAGAAGACGCAGCCGGTGTTCTTTGGCTGAGAATGGGAGGTGATAGGGATAGTTTGTAACCGTAAAGCCACCGATTTGCTCAAGCGGTTTCGTTGATTGCCGTTCGCTCATATAGAAGGCGAAGCAGCCGTCCGGCGCGAGGAAGTTGATCGTCTGCTCAACAAGTTCATCGGGTCTGCCGACCCCTCGAGCGACGATCCAGTCGTAGGCAGTTCCTCCAGACAGTTCGGACAGCGCAGTGATCACCTGACTCTTCGAGCAGCCCAGTGCGGTGATCAAGACCTGTAAGAAGGCCGCTCGTTTCTGCCTTGGCTCGAGGAGCGTTAACGAGATCTGCGGCGCCATAATCTTGAGGGGGACGCCAGGAAAGCCGGCGCCGGATCCGATGTCGAGTAATCGTTTCGTGCCGGGGATGGTCGCGGATGTCGTCAAGCCCAGCGCCGGCCACAACGCCAGTGAATCGCAAAAATGGCGGTCGATCATGGCTTCCGGATCAATGATTGCCGTGAGGTTGATTTTTGCAGCCCACTGGAGCAGGAGGTCGATATAGGAGATGAACTGCCGGCATTGCTCCGGCGCCGGTTCCAGCCCCATCCGGCGGATGCCGTCGATCAGGTGCGCTTCAAGTCGCGCGTGGGCTGATGGCGGAGGTGTTGGTGGGCGTACCATGTCGGGCGGCCCGCTGTTCGCGCTGAACTTGTTCAGGATGAACCCGCTGGAGGGCGATCAGTAGCAACGAGAGTGCGGCCGGGGTGACGCCGGGGATTCTGGCCGCCTGGCCGAGAGATCGAGGAGCAATGGCCTGTAGTTTTTGTCTGACCTCGGCCGATAATCCGACGACACGATCATAGTAAAATTCGATGGGAATGGCGCGCTGCTCATATTGGCGAAGCCGCTCGACCTCTTTCTGTTGGCGCTGAATATAGCCTTCATAATTCAGTTCAATCTCCACCTGTTCGGCAATATCGCCGGGCAGCGATTCCGGCCATTGAAGCCAGGCGCCGATTTGCCGATGGGAACTTCCGGGCCGTCGCAGCAGTTGCGCCAACGGGTCCCCGCCGTTCAGGCCGGTCACGCCGTGGGCGCTCAGCCGCTCGACGTCCATTGCCGTCAGCCGTGTGGTTCGGACCCGCGCCAATTCCTGATCAACTTTGGCCCGTTTCTCCTTCATTTTACGATAGAGCGGTTCCGCCAACAGGCCGATTTTGAAGCCATGGTTCATGAGCCGAAGGTCCGCATTATCGTGACGAAGCAGGAGCCGATGCTCCGCCCTCGATGTGAACATTCGATAGGGCTCATTGGTGCCTTTGGTGACGAGATCATCAATTAACACAGCGATATACGCCTCTGAGCGATCAAGGATTAACGGCGGTTCACCCTTTACTTGCAGGGCGGCGTTAATCCCCGCCATGATCCCCTGGGCTGCCGCCTCTTCATAGCCGGACGTTCCATTAATCTGGCCGGCATGATAGAGACCTGGGACGCGTTTCGTTTCCAGCGTGGCATGCAGCTCGGTTGGCTGCACAAAATCATATTCGATGGCGTAGCCGGGTTTGAGCATGACCACCTGCTCCAGGCCGTGAATCGTTTGGAGAAATTGCAGCTGCACGTCGACCGGCAGGCTGGTTGAGATTCCGTTGGGATAGTAGATGGAGGTCGACCGCCCATCCGGCTCCAGAAAGACCTGATGGCGTTCTTTATCGGCAAAGCGGACCACTTTGTCCTCGATCGAGGGGCAATAACGGGGGCCGATGCCGTGAATCACGCCGCTATAGAGCGGAGAGCGGTCGAGATTATTCCGAATCAATCGGTGTGTCTGCTCATTCGTGTAGGTCAGATGGCAGGCAACTTGTTCCACCTGCAGGCGATCGGTTGAGTAGGAAAAAGGCTGGGGCGGATCGTCCCCATACTGCGGCTCCGTTTTGGAAAAATCGATCGTGTTGCCGTCCAATCTTGGCGGCGTGCCGGTTTTCAGTCGGGCTAAAGGAAATCCAATTTCAGCCAGCGAATGTGAGAGCCCTTCGGCCGCCGGCTCTCCGGCCCGGCCGGCTGGAAAATGGACGGCACCGATATGGATGAGCCCGCGCAAAAAGGTTCCCGTGGTGAGAATCACGGTGTGGGCGCGATAGCGACGTCCATCGGCGGTCATGACGCCGACTATACGATTGTCGCTCAACCAAAGCCGATCGACCGTGGCATGGATGACGCGCAGGTTTGGCTGGGCGTGGATCGTGGCGGTCATTGTCAAACGATAGAGCGTGCGATCGGCCTGGGCTCGCAACGATCGAACCGCAGGGCCTTTTCTGGTGTTCAGCATCCGGAATTGAATACCGGCCTGATCGATCGTACGAGCCATTTCACCGCCCAAGGCATCAATTTCACGGACCAAGTGCCCCTTGGCGATCCCACCGATGGCTGGATTGCAGGACATCTGGGCGATATTATCGGCTTGAAGAGTGAACAGAGAGGTGGTACAGCCCATTCGGGCAGCGGCCAATGCCGCCTCGCAGCCGGCATGGCCCGCACCGATGACAATGACGTCGCAGCGGTCTTCCGTCTCCTGAATCAACATCGTATCTCTATCCCAGGCTCTGACGACGGCCATTCAGCCGAGCGTCGGTTTGACACGCGAGCCAAGCTCGTCACTCGTACGGCGATGGGGGTCTAGGGGGAGATGAGTCATCTCCCCCTAATCTAAATAGTTCCACGTGGAACATTTGTATCGGGGGAAGGTTCCGGTTCCTCCCCCCCGTACCCCTCATCGGAGATACGCGTTATTTCCCAATACAGAACTGGCTGAAAATATTATCAAGTAGCTCTTCGGTGAAGGTGCCTTCAACCCCCAACAATGCGCCAAGCTGCTTGATGGCTTCATTCAGATCAGATGCAATGTATTCACCGGAGAGTCCGTCGGCCGCGGCCTTGCGGGCCCGGGTGACATGGTCAGCCGTGGTGATCAGGGCTTGCTGGTGACGGGAGGAACTGATGATCGTCCGTTCGGCCATGCCGCCGACCCGCTCAATAAGTAATCGACTGATCTGCTCTTTTAACTGATCACATCCGGTGCCGTTGACGGCTGAAATATTGACAAGAGGCACCATTGGATGTCTGGCCGATACCGAAGAGACATCAACTGGATTGCATATATCTAATTTGTTGAAAACAATTATTGTTCTGTTAGTATTAATTGGGTCTATTAAGAGCCAGTCATCGGGCTGTATGGGTTGGCTGCCATCCAAGACCAGCAGGACAAGATCCGCATCCTCGATGGAACGACGGGCCCGATGCATCCCTTCCTGCTCGATCGGATCCGGTGTGGTTCTGACGCCGGCGGTATCGATCAAGCGAAGGGGAAAGCCGTCGATCACGAGCATCTCTTCCAGCAGGTCTCGCGTGGTGCCTGGAAATGGGGTGACAATGGCTCGATCGTTCCTGAGTAACCGATTAAAAAGACTAGATTTTCCAACATTTGGACGGCCGGCAATCACCGTGTGAATGCCCTCGCGCATCAGCTCGCCGACGTGCGCGCTCTCCAATAAGGCAGCGACCTGCTGTTGAATCGCGTCCAGCTGTTTGCACAGGTGGTCGATGGGCGGCTCCGCGACGCTCTGCTCGACAAAATCCAAGCCGGCTTCGGCTTGCGCCAGCAGTTCAAGGAGCGCATCCCGAATCGTCCGAATCGAACCGGCTACTTCCCCCCGCAGTTGTCGAAGCGCCAGGCGATGCGCCGTCTCGGACTCGGCATGAATCAAGGCCATCACCGCTTCGGCTTGAGTCAAATCAAGACGGCCGCTGAGAAAGGCGCGTTTGGTGAATTCGCCAGGCTCGGCCAGCCGGGCGCCGGCCCCCAAGCAGAGTTCAAGAAGGCGCGCCAGCACCATCGGTCCGCCGTGGCCGCTGATTTCGACGGTGTCGTCGCGCGTGTAGCTGTGCGGCGAGCGCATCAGCGTCACGAGAACCTCGTCGACGGGTTCTCCCGATGAGGGATCAATGACCCAGCCGTGATGGACGGTGTGGCTGGCGGCCCGCTCGAGGCTGGAATGGATCGTCCCATCGCGTTGAGTGGAAAAGATTTTGCCAACGATGGAAAGCGCGTCAGGGCCGGACAGGCGCACGATGCCCAAACCGCCGATTCCCAACGGCGTCGCGATCGCGCAGATGGTGTCGGTCAAATGGAAGTGATTCATGTCGACGTTGCCGGAGCCGGTTGGAGCTTGATCGTGACATACTGCTGGAGGATCGTCAAGAGATTGTTGATCAGCCAGTAGAGCACGAGGCCGGACGGAAACGTCAGGAAGAAAAAGGTGAAGATCACCGGCATGAGCAGCATCATTTTGGCCTGGCGGGGATCCATGGCGCTGGGCTGAATTTTTTGCTGAATGAACATGGTCAACCCCATCACAATGGGCAGAATATAGTAGGGGTCTTTGTCGGACAGGTCATGGATCCAGCCGAGAAAGGGGGCATGGCGGAGTTCGATGGTTGTATAGAGAATATTAAAAAATGCAACAAAAACAGGTATTTGTAAAATCATCGGCAGGCAGCCGCCCAGTGGGTTGGCCTTATGGGTTTTATAGAGCTGGAACAGCTCGCGGTTGAAGCGTTCCTTGTCATCTTTATGTTTTTTTTGCAGCTCGGCCATCTTCGGTTGAAGCGCCTGCATCGCTTTCATCGAGGTATAGCTCTTGTGGGTCAGCGGCACGAAGAGCAGCTTGATCAACGCGGTGACCAGGATAATGGCCACGCCGTAGTTGTGCGTGTAGCCGTGCAGGAATTGCAGCAGGAGAAAGAGCGGCTTGGCGATGAAACGGACGAGAGACAAACTCCAGAACATGAACCATCCAAAATCGATCGTCTGTTCCAGGCCGGCCTGCAGCGTGGTCAGAGTTTTGTACTCTTTCGGGCCGGCATAGAGCGTCAGCTCCTGTCGTTGGCCAGGCTGCAGCGCCACGGCGGCGCCGATTCCGTCCGTATCGTGTTTCGACACGGCCACTTCGCCCAGCGGCATGGTGGGAATCAACGCCGCGACGAAATATTTTCCTTCCAGGGCCGTCCACCGGACATCCCCCGTATGTGTCACCGTCGGCGCGGGCAGTTTGTCCGGTTTGTCCAAGACCAGTTCACCGCCGATCATGCTGACGGCGCCGCGATGGCCGATGAAGCCTCGCTGCTGTGTCGGTGGCTGATGCAGGCCGAAACTGTCGCCCAGCGAGACCTGGTAGGGGGTGATAATCCCGTCAACCTTAAAGGCGAGATCGACCCGATAGGTATCGCTGTGGAAGAGCAACTCCTTCTCGACGGTGACCGTGCGGCCGCTTCCATCCTGCAGGGGGAAGGTCGCGGTCATTCGTACCCGGGCGGATGGATGCTCCTTGGTGAGCTGTACGTCACCGCCTTCAAGGCGGTACCGCGTTCCATTGAGAAGGGCGGGATCGACGCCAGGAATCTCGATCGATAGCGGGGCATTGACCGGCGGCCGATCCAGCGGCGGATAGAGCACGACGAGATCGGAGCCCTTGACCGTTTCGGTGTACTGTTTCAATTCCCACCGCGTGAAGACGCCGCCCGCCGCCGTCAGACCGGCCCGGTACAATGGTGTGTCGATGGTGACAGTCGCGGCGGGTTGAGGCGCCGCAGCGGTTTCGGGTGCTGCCGGCGCATTGGCGGACGACGACGGGGATGAGCCGGGGGCCGTGGGTGCAGAGCTGTTCGAGTGGGCTGGCGTGGACGGCGGTGGCGCGGGGACAGGGCCGAAAAACGTAAATAACGAGACGATGGCCACCGACAACACCAAAAAAATCACCAAACGTTTTTCCATCTCACCCATGGCGTAATTGATCAGGGTACGGGGTCATACCCGCCGGCGTGATAGGGATGACAGCAGGCGAGGCGTTTCACGGTCAACCAGACGCCCCGCGCCACGCCGTAACGGCCCACCGCTTCAAGCGAGTAGGCGGAGCAGGAGGGAAAAAATCGACACGACGGGGGCAGCACCGGCGAGCACCATCGATGATAACTGCGTATCAGTGACAACAGCAACGTCTGCATGTGTTTAGGACAATCGGTCGAGCATGGTGTGCAGTCGTTCCCTGAGGGCGGTGGGCTGGAGATCCACCGTGGTCCGTTGGGGAAGGATCAAAATATCATAGGCCCCATACTGCATGTCGGGTTGGCGGACGATCTCGCGGCAGCGCCGTTTGATCCGGTTGCGGATGACGGCATGCCCCAGCCTCCGGCTGACCAAGACGCCATAGCGGGTTGAGGGCGCGTGCGTGCGGCGATAGACCACGGTAAAATCCTGGCTTTTGAGCCGTCGACCCGATTGGAAAATCGACGCGATTTCCCGCTCATCAGCGATGCGGATTCGTCGCCAGGACG
>JBGPIL010000114.1:0-7158 GCA_041484905.1 Nitrospiria bacterium | reverse complement strand
GGAGAGGAGATCACGTTCATGTATGGACAGGTGCTTGTAGGCATTTTGTTGCATCCGCGTATCCTAACGCGGAGACTCTGGAATCGATCAAGTGTTGCACTTCGTTATTGAACTAGGGAGTTTAATTGGGTGCCGATATCAATCTTTAGTAATAAGGAGCTCGATGAGCTAATTCAAAAATACAACTGGGACCGAAAAGTAGAGGTCAAGATGGTGCCAGTAGAATTTGCGAGAATGTTGGCAAAAATCGCATATTCATTCGCTGTGGCAGAAGTAACTCTGGATGGCTTCACCCCATTCCAACAATTGGTCGAAGTGATACTGAATCGGAATAATAATATTTCGTACTTGATCGGGGGTGACTGGGATATCCCAGCTCCAGACCCTGCAGGGTTCCATCACTTGGGCATGACATATATAGTCAGGAACGGGTATGTCGATGTCATTGTACAAGTAAGATTGTTCCCCGCTTTCGAAACGCCACTGTATCGAGTTGTGGTTGGCAGGATTGATTTGAACAATCAAAAACAGAAACAACTTCTTGATAAGAAGCTGGCAATAGGAATACAAAATGGAACTGTCGAAATCAGCAGCCCCTAGCCATGCGCTCCTGCCGATGTCGGCGCTACCGCGCGGCCGCGGCAGAGCTTGGTCGTTGGGCTGCATTGGCAATGAAGCGGTCCACAGGATCTAATTCCTATGAGTATTTTTGGTAGACTTTTTGGCAGTCCGGAGGCACGCAAGGCAAGAAGGGGGAGAGCGGGGCATCGGAGGACCAGTCGTGTGTGGCGGCCGCACGGGCCCCCATTATCAATGACCGCTCCCCTTGATTTAGATCGACTGACTGAGGTGCGCGGTGACGGCGGTCTGGAGCCGGCGTTTGACCTCGCCGATCCGATCCGGATCGGTGAGCTTGGCCCCGTCGCGTGTGGTGACATAGAAGACGTCGGCGATCTGGTCCAATCGCGTTGAAATCTTGGCCGATGAGACGCTCAGGCCGGCTTCAAAGAGCGCATTCGTGATTACGTAGAGCAGCCCCTGCCGGTCATCGGCAAAGACATCCACGATGGTGAAGTCATCGGAGCTGTCATTGTCAATCTCGACCTGCGCCGGCAATTGGACCAGCCGCGCGGCCGGCGGTTCGATCCGGCGGCTTTTGACGAACAACTCCTGAATGGTCAGGCGTTCCGTGAGCACGTCCTGGATCACCGTGGTGATCGCTGCAATCCGCCGCGGCGGCGGCGAGCCTTTGTAATCCGGGTCGAGCACTTCAAACCGGTCGACGATCGTGCCGTCCAATCTCGTATACACTTGCGCGCCAAGAATCTGCATGCCTTTGGCGGCCAGCACGCCGGCAATTTTCGAGAAGATCCCCGGGGTTATCGTATCGCGCGTAAACACCGTGTAGATGGACGTGCCCCGATCGGGCTGAACGCCGGCCGTGACGACGACGTCTTCCGACTCCAACTGTTTGAATCCGGCCAGCTGCTCGACGACCAATTCCGGCGGGGTCGTCTGCCAGTAGCGAGCCGGCATGGCCTCGAACTGCCGGTCCAGCCAGGCCGGATCGTATGCATGACGCATCGCAGCCGACGCGGCCTCTTTGACGCGTTGAATCCGTTCCTGCTCACCGCTGCCCGGCCGGCTGCCCGCGACGACCTCCATGGCCCGGTCGAACAGCTCCCGCAGCAGTTCTCCTTTCCAGCTCGTCCACATTTCCGGTCCGACGGCCCGGATATCGGCCGCGGTCAGCAGATAGAGCATCGTCAGCGCCTCGGGTTGAGCCATTTGCCGGGCGAAGCGCAAGACGGTCGATTCATCGTTCAAATCCCGGCGAAACGCGATATTGGACATGAGCAGATGCTGTCGGACCAGAAAGGTCAGGAACTGGCGATCGTCCGCCGTGAGCCCAAGCCAGCCCGCGGCTCCTTCGGCCAGCTCCACGCCCCGTTCGCTGTGATCGCCCTCATAGCCCTTGCCGACGTCATGCAGCAGCAGGGCCAGATGCAACAGCGCTTTGCGTTTTAAGTCACGATACGCCGCGCCCAACCGGTCGTCCTGCCCGGCCAACCGCTCGGCTTCGCCGACGGCGCGAATGCAATGTTCGTCCACCGTATAGGAATGGTAGCGGTTGAATTGCATCAGCCCGGTGGCATGATCGAACGCCGGCAACAACCGGCCCAACAACCGGCTTCGATGCATGTTCCTGAGCGTATCGGCCAGACGGCCCGGCGAGGCCAGCACGGACAAAAATCGATTGCCGATCTCCGGCGTCTGCCAGGCCGACGGCGGGAACTGCTCGACGGCCACCGCCGCGGCCTGTCGGGCCTCATCGGTCAGGCGCAGGCCGTGCCGGTGCGCGAGATCAAACAGCTCCATGACCAGCGCCGGCGAGGTGGCCACCTCTTCGTAGGCGCCAGGCTGGAGCGCAATCGTCCGATCGGTCAAGACAAACCGGTTGACCTTGCGGGCCAACAAACGGGCGGCCAGCCGCACATGCGGCCGTTCAGGGGTGGCCCGGTCAAACAGCCGGTCGCACAACTCCTGAATGTCCGCGGTCACCCGGTAGTAACATTGCATGAACTGCTCGACGGGCAGCAGATGGGACTCCGCCCGATAGCCGAAAGCCTCGGCCATCCGTTGCTGTTCTTCAAAATTCAGGACGTCGCTGGCCCGGCCCGCGTGAAAGTGCATGTCATTGCGGATCTGCCAGAGAATGGCCTGGTGGCGCTGAAGCAGATCGCATTCCGTGGTGGTCAGATAGGCGCCGGTCGTCAGCCCGCGCCAGTCCGCGCTGCGGGTCAGCGCCAGCGCGATCCATTTGATCGCGTGCAGATCACGCAGCCCGCCGGGCGACCGTTTCACGTTTGGTTCCAGAAGAAACGAGGTGGAACCGTACCGCTCCGCCTCGTGCTGCCGTTCCTGCCGCTTGGCCTCAACAAACGCCCTCGGTCGAATGCCCGAGGCTAACCGCTGCCGGCAGGCGTCAAACAGATCCTGATTGCCAAGCAGATAGCGCGATTCCATCAACGCGGTGCGCGCCGACAGATCCTGCTTGGCCAGCGCGACGCAATCATCGATCGTCCGGAGTGAATGACCGAGCTGGTACTTCAAGTCCCACAGGAGTTGAAACAGCCCCTTGGAGTGTTCCGCCACCCGTTCCCGCGCCTCCGGCCGGACCAGCAACATGAGGTCGATATCGGAATAGGGATTCAATTCCCGGCGGCCGTACCCTCCCAGCGCCACAAGGGCCCACGGCGGCCCTGAACCGGCGCTCGCAGCGGTCGAAATGGGCGCCGCTTCCAGTGTAACCTCCGCCGCCCTGGCGATGATCTGGTCGACGAGAACAACCAGGGCCGCGACGATCTGGGGGCTGGGGGCGCCTTCCTGATGACGGGATTGGATCTGACGAAACTGCTCGCCGCGATAGGCGTGCAACTCGGGCAGGAGGTCTGTTGTCGAGACGGGCCGGTTCACAGAACGCACTATATCATAAAAATCAAGGGGAGCATTCCGCTGCTCCCCTTGATAAACCGTTATCTAAATCAGGGGGAGATTCCAGCTCTCCCCCTGACTTTAATACCCCCTATATCGCGCTCTCGCCGGCATTAAAATCAAGGGGAGCATTCCGCTGCTCCCCTTGATAATCCCCATCGGAGTTACGCACGTAACGGTCAAGGGGAAGGCGTATGCCTTCCCCTTGACGTTACTTATATCGCGCTCTCTCCCTTTTCACCTGTTCTGATTCTGATCACATCCTGGAGTTCGGAGACAAAAATCTTTCCGTCGCCGATGCTCCCGGTCTTGGCCGTGCGCACGATCGTCTCCAGCACACGGGGCGCCAGTTGAGCGCCGACCACCACCTCCAGTTTAATCTTCGGCAGGAAGGAGACGACATATTCGGCGCCTCGATAGACTTCCGTCTGCCCCTTCTGGCGGCCGAACCCTTTCACTTCGGTCACCGTCATCCCCTGCACGCCCAGCTCCAGCAGCGCTTCCCTGACCTCATCCAGCTTGAACGGCTTGATAATCGCTTCTATTTTTTTCATCGATGTTGTCTCCCTTATTCGGTCCGGTTATGCACAACGGTTGTCATCAATCGTGCACGGGATCAGGCGTAGCCGCTCTCGTTGTGGAGGCTGTTGTCGAGCCCTCGTTGTTCTTCCTCTGGCGTCACGCGCAACCCAACCACCATGTCCACGATCTTCAAGAGAATGAAGGTCCCCACGGCGGCAAAGATCCACGTCGTCAACACCGCCTCGATCTGGATCACGAACTGGCCGGGATTGCCGAAGAACAGTCCATCGGCGCCCGCGGCATTGATCGCTTTGGAGGCGAACAATCCGGTGGCCAATGCGCCCCAGGTCCCGCCCAAACCGTGCACGGCAAACGCGTCCAACGCGTCATCATACCCGAACTTGCCCTTGATCAGCACGCCCATGTAGCAGATCACACCGGCGCCCAGCCCGATCAGGATCGATGACATTGGGCTCACGAACCCGCAGGCGGGCGTAATCGCCACCAGCCCGGCCACCGCGCCGCTTGCAATGCCCAGTGTGGTCGGTTTGCCCCGATGAATCCATTCGGCCACCATCCAGCTCAACGCGGCCGTGGCGGTCGCGGTATTGGTCGTCACAAACGCGCCGGTCGCCAGCGACCCCGATGCCAGGGCGCTGCCGGCGTTGAAGCCGAACCACCCGAACCAGAGCAACGACGCGCCCAGCACGGTCATCGGCAGATTATGTGGCGCCATGTGTTCCGTCCCGACGCCCATTCGCTTGCCCAGCACCAACGCGGTGATCAACCCGGCGACCCCCGAACTGATATGAACCACGGTTCCACCGGCGAAATCAAGCGCGCCCTTTGTACGCAGCCACCCGCCGACGCCCCAGACCCAGTGAGCCAACGGATCATAGATGAACGTCGCCCACAAGAGAATGAAGACCGCAAACCCGGTGAACTTCATCCGCTCCGCGAACGAACCCGAGATCAACGCCGGCGTGATGACGGCGAACATCATCTGAAAGATCATGAACGCCTGGTGCGGGATCGTGGCGGCGTAATCGGGGTTGGGATCCAAGCCCACGCCGGAGAGTCCGGCCCAGGCCAAACTGCCGATGATGCCCCCCTTATCGGGGCCGAACGCAAGACTGTAACCCCACAGGACCCACTGGACACTGATCAGGCACAGAAGGAAGAAGCTGTGCATGATGGTGGAGAGGACGTTCTTTTTTCTGGTCAGGCCGCCGTAGAAGAGGGCCAGTCCGGGCGCCGTCATCAACAGCACCAACGCGGTCGACGTCAGCACCCACGCTGTGTCGCCGCTGTCGTTCTTCGGCGGCGGTGCCGGGGCAGCCGCGGCCGCTTCCGGTGCAGCGGCGGGCGCCGCTACAGCCGGAGCCGCAGGTGGTGCCGCTTCGTCAGCCAGCGCAATCCCCACCACAGAGCCCAGGCCCATCAGCAGCAGCCCGGCCATCAGTCCTACCATCCATTGCTGTTTCTTCTTCGTGTGTCGCATCGAATCCTCCTGGTTAAGAACACTCTCCGCGCTCAGCTCCCGCGCCTAATCGGCGCGGGAGCCGCACGCGGCCGCAACAACCTTCCTGACTAGAAGCTATAGACCGCTCCCAGTGTGATCGTATTCTGCGCGTGGGCGGGAGTCGTACCATTAATGAACGGCGTCTGATTCGACCAATCGTGCCGGTACTCCAACCGGGTCAACAACGCGCCGCCGATTTTCCATTCGCCCGTGATCGTCGCTTCACCCAATGTTTGGACCAGGCCGGTCGTCGTACCATCAGGATCCTTGTACCACTCCCCGCGCAGCGCTAGTGCGGTTGCATCCGTGAAGGCGTATCGGCCATATGCGGCCAGACCATACCAGCTGGCATTGCCAGGTGTTCCACAACCGCCGCCCGGCGTTGTAAAACTGAGACAGTCGTCACGACCAAAATCAAAGTTGGCCGCCAAGCTCAGCTTGTCCGTTGGGGTAATGGTGACAATCGTGTCATACACATCGCGACGGAGGCCGTCCGCCGCAAAACTGCCCCAAATGGCATTCTGGACGATCGTGACCTTGGGAATTGCGGTGATGATAATCTCGGCGCCAACATCTTTTCCCGCGTTGGCTGAAGCGACGTTGTTCCAGCCGTTGACACCGAGCAACGTCACGGTCACACCGTCGGCTACCGGATAGGTCACCCGGAGCCCCGCGTGATAGAAGGGAATCGCCCAGGTGAAGAGCAGGCCGCGGGAGTAGTTCCAGTTATCTTTCGATTCGATCACCTCATAACCCATGTGGGTCACGAACTTGCCCATGTCGATCGTGAGCCCTTTGCCCAGCGGCGCCACATAGGTCACATAGGCCTGCTGGACGTTTTTATAGACTTCCGTACCGCCTGGTTCGACTGCATGCACGATATCGGTCCCGGGACCGAAATCCAAGTCGACCCGAAACCCAACCGGCACGGTACCTGGGGCTTTTTGGAATACCAATTCCGCCGCGTTGAGCGAAATTTTGTCTGCCTGCACATCGAACGCCCTCATGCCTTGATTCCCAAAGATGCCAGGAACTGGCGTTGGGTGTCCGAAGTTGAGGCTGTAGTAGGCATCCACAAACCCGCTGATCTGAATGCCGTTGGTCGCCTTCTCTTCGAGCGCCTTGACCCGCTCATCCAACGTGGGCGCCGGATCGGCGGCCACGGCCGGTTGAATCGATGTCCCCACCCCAACCACCATCCCCCATCCCATCACAAGAGCCATTAATTTCCGTTTCATTCTTCCCCTCCTTGTGTGTTGGTTGCCTCTTTGTTACTTCTTACTTTCCACTCTCTACTCTCACTCTTATTCTTTCCGCTCGTACACTACACTCGCTCAAGTCATGGGGAGCGGTGCTCACGCTCCCCCTGACAACCCCCATCGCCGTACGCACGCTAGGTCTTTATTCCTCTTCTTTCGGTCTTACACTGGACCCTGGCTACTGTCTACTGGCCCCTGTTCTTTATCGTGAGGCCATCCCACCCCGGCGGTCGCCCGCCGAGGCGGGATGCGGAGGGACGGAGAGGATGGACTCTCCATCTGGCAGGCGCCTCAGTCCTGCCAATCTGCTCGTATTATTAGAGTCAGGGGGAGACGCTATCTCCCCCTGACAACCCCCAT
>JBGPIL010000113.1:0-7192 GCA_041484905.1 Nitrospiria bacterium | reverse complement strand
TCTCCACGCTCAAACAGAAATTGACCCGGGCGGGCCTTCTCGACGAGGAACGGGCCGCGCTGCAGACCGAGTTGAACGGCTTTACCGGCTTCGATCAACTCCCGGCCGGCTATGTGGCGCTGGTTGAAGGGCTGGCCGAGCGGGAACGGGCCCTGCACGGGCAACTCGACGGGGCACAGACACAATTGCAGGACCTGGAGGCCGACCTGACCTCACTGCCCAACCTGCCGATTTTTCAGCAGCGGTTGTTTCAAATCGGCGCCGGGCTGATTGGCCTCGCATTGCTGGTCGCCATCGCCGGCGCCATGGTTACCTTGCCGCACCACGGCCTCATTTTTCTGGGCCTGCTCTTCCCCGGCATTGGTGTGCTGATCTGGTCCATTGTGGTCGACATGCGCAACCAAAGCGCCCGCACAGGGCTGGAAGCCAAAATCAAATCGTTGAAAAAGGAGCACGACAACGCCGAGAAGCAATTTGGCCGGGAACAAAAGCCAGCCCTGGAGCTCCTGGCGCTGACCAAATGCAACACGGTCGAGCAGTTCAGGGAACGGGCTCGAAACGCCCAGCGACTGAGGGAAAATATCGAACAGCTCACAGAAGAACACACCCAATTGCTGGCCGGGCAGAACATCGAACAGCTCCAACAACAGGTTCAAACCCTCACGGCGGAGGCCCGCGCGTTGGAAGAACGGATGCGCGAGTCCGCCTCGATCGCCGCCAAAACCGGCATGGGCGATGTGGCCAGCCTGCAGGCGGAGATCGCCCGGCTGGAATCGGGCCGGCCCGGACCCGTGGGCGAGGCGGAGTTTGACTCGCCGGCCGCGCCCTCGCCTGTGGCCACCGCCCCGGCGCCGGCCCTCTCGTGGCTCGACGCCCTGCGCACTGAGTGGCCTCACGACGACCCCGCGTTGCAGACTGCCATCTCCTCACTCTTCGGTAAATTGAGCGGGGGGGACTACGGCAAGGTGGCATGGAACAACGACCGGCTGCAGATCCAGACAAAGGACCAGCACGAGGTCGATCCCGATCTGCTCAGCCGCGGTCAGCGCGAGCTGCTGGCGGTGGCCTGCTTTCTGGCCCCCTGGCTGGCAGCCCGCGCCGAGAAACCCGCCGAAAAATCGATCGTCACGCTGGGCCGGTTTCCGCTCCTCTTGGACGATCCCTTTCTGTCGCTCGACACCGCAGCCCAATCGATGTTGTTGCAATGGCTGCGGTCGCTCGGCGCCACCCAACAAATCCTCCTGGCCACCAGCCTGTCCGTTGCGGAGCAGGCCGGGGATCACCGCATCGCCCTGCCCTTCGCAGCGGCTGTGGCATCCACGCAGGCCAAGCCGTCTTGATGACGTACGGCTAATGCGCGGCCTGTTCATCACCTTCGAAGGCATCGAGGGAAGCGGCAAGAGCACCCAAGTCGCCCGCTTAGCGGATCGATTACGTAAACAGCTGTTACCAGTGGTCACCGCCAGAGAGAAATTTCATGTGGAAATTACCAGAGAACCCGGCGGAACCGATATGGGGAACAAGCTCCGGGATCTCCTACTCGACCTTCGTCACACCGACCTCCACCCTAAAGCTGAGTTGTTTCTCTATCTGGCCGGCCGCAGCCAACATCTGGAAACCGTCATCCGGCCGCTGCTGGCCAAGGGCGCGATCATTCTCTGTGACCGTTTCAGCGATGCCACCGTCGCCTACCAGGGCTATGGGCGCCGTTTGCTGTCGCCGGTCTTCAGCCGCATGGTCGACTACGCCGCGGACCATCTGCAACCCGACCTGACATTGTTGCTTGATCTTGATCCCCGCCTTGGGTTGGCACGCGTCGGCGGTCGGGGAGAAGCCAACCGACTGGACCGCGAAGCCCTCGCCTTTCACGCGCGCGTCCGGCGCGGCTATCGCGAGTTGGCGCGTCGTACCCCCCGCCGAATCGTGATCATCGATGCCAAACCATCTGAAGACAAAGTCGCCGAGCAGATTGCGCGAATCGTGCTCCCTCGCCTGCGCCGCTTGTCCAACGCACGCCGGCCGGTCAAAGCAGGACGTTCCTCATGACCACCCACGCCGCACATCCCGCTGCCTATCCAATCGTCGGCCACGAGCAAGCGCAACGGTTGCTCCAGGCCGCCGTGCGCGCCCAACGACTCGCCCACGCCTACCTCTTCACAGGGCCGGACGGCATCGGCAAACGACTGGTCGCCCAACGGTGGAGCATGGCCATCAATTGTGAGGCCCCGCCGAACACAGGGTTCGGCGGCTGCGGCACCTGCCGTGCCTGCGTCATGGCCCTGGCGGGCAGCCACCCCGATCTGGTCGTCATCGAACCGGACGGGCTCTTCATCAAAATCGAACAGATCCGGGCCGTCCAGACCGCACTCGGGTTCACCGCCTGGTCGGGCTCGCGCAAGATCGTGCTGATCGACCGGGCCGACCGGCTCAACCAGGAAGCGGCGAATTGCCTGCTGAAAACCCTGGAAGAACCGCCGCCCTCCAGCCTGCTCATCCTCATCAGCGCCTCGCCGGACGACCTGTTGCCGACCTTGCGCTCGCGGTGCCACCTTATCCGATTTGCCCCGCTTGACCCGGAACAGCTCACACCGTGGCTGATCGCCGAGCAACACTGGTCCGCGGATGACGCCGCGCTCGTCGGCGCCGTCGCCGGCGGCTGCATCGGCAAAGCGCTGGCCGTCGATCCCTCGGCACTCCGGGAGGAACGAGACCAGATTGATCATTGGATTTCTGACAGCTTGGGGATCTCAGACAGCGGCCTGGAGCGGACCGGAGCCGGCCAGGCGTTGTTTCGTCTTACCGAAGGGGCGGAAACGGCGGCCCAGACGCCGGAGCAGTTCGAGCGCACGCTGCGCTGGCTGCTGCTGTGGCTGCAGGATGCCGTCCGCCTGACCATTGATCAAGAACCAACCTGGGATCAAGAACCAACCGGGCACCAAGAACACACCGGTCACTCAGAAACAGCCGGGGCGTCGCCCCGGTTTCCCTCGGCGCAACGCGCCGCCCGACAGTTGCCGATCGCGGCCTGCAGCGAATTGGCCGCGCAACTGCACTGGTCATGGCGGGCTTCGTTCCGCAACATCAACCGACACTTACTATTGGAACAGTGGCTGATCGCCCTGAGGGAGGCCTGTCTTGCCGCTCCCCGTCGATCCCGACTCCAGGAGCCGACCGCCTCATGACCGATCGCCGCTGTCCGGACAAAGGAGCCCATGCTTCGTATGCGACGTCCCCGTTACTATGTGACTACCCCAATCTATTACGTCAACGACGTGCCGCACATCGGCCACGCCTACACCACCGTCGCCGCCGACGCCATGGCCCGGTACAAACGGCTCTGCGGCTATGAAACCCTCTTTCTGACCGGTACCGACGAACACGGTCAAAAGGTGGAGAAGGCCGCGGCCGCGGCGGGCGAAAGCCCCCAGGCGCTCGCCGACCGGATGGTGCAGCGGTTTCAAACGCTCTGGCAGCGGCTGAACATCTCCCACACCGACTTTATCCGCACCACCGAGCCGCGTCACGCGGCCGCGGTCGCCGCCCTCTTCAAAAAACTGGAGGCCAAGGGCGATATTTACAAGGGCGAATATGAAGATTGGTACTGCGTGCCATGCGAAACATTCCTGACCGAACTGCAACTGGTCAACCAGACCTGCCCGACCTGCGGCCGGCCGGTCGAGAAGATCAAAGAGGAAAGCTACTTTTTCGCCATGTCGAAATATCAGGACCAGCTTCTGCGCTGGATCAACCAGCATCCCAAGATGATCCAGCCGGACAGCCGGCGCAACGAAATCGTCAGCTTCGTCTCCGGCGGGTTGAAGGACCTGTCGATCAGCCGGACCGGTTTCAGCTGGGGCATCCCCCTGCCGAACGACCCCAAGCACATCGCCTACGTCTGGTTCGACGCGCTGGTCAATTATCTGACCGTCGTCGGCTACCCGAACAACGTCCAGCGGATCCGGCGTTTCTGGCCGGCCGACCTGCACCTGATCGGCAAGGACATCCTGCGTTTTCACGCCGTCTACTGGCCGGCCTTCCTCATGGCCGCGGAGCTGCCGCTGCCGAGGCAGATCTTCTCCCACGGCTGGTGGACGGTGAACGGCGAAAAAATGTCAAAGAGCAAGGGCAACGTCGTCGATCCGTTCGCCATGGTCGATGGCTACGGCGTCGACGGGTTCCGCTACTTTCTGCTGCGCGAGGTGCCGTTCGGCCAGGACGGCGACTTTTCCGAACGGGCCGTGCGGCAACGCTACAACAGCGATCTGGCCAACGACCTGGGCAACCTCTGCTTCCGCACCTTCTCGATGATCGACCGGTACGCGGGCGGCCGGATTCCACCCAGAACCTCTTCGGCCAAGATGAAAGAGGATGATCAATTGAACAAAGCCGTGGCCGGACTGGGCGGAAAAATCGGCGCCGCGATGGGCGAGCTGGCGTTTCACCGCGCGCTCCAGGCAATCTGGGAAGTGGTCGAGACGGCCAACCGGTATATCGAAATCACGGCGCCGTGGAACCTCGACAAGCAGATCAAGAAAAAACAACGCCTCTCCACCGTCCTGTACAATCTGGCCGAATCGCTGCATCTGGTCAGCCTCTATCTCTATCCCTTCATGCCCCAGACCTCCGAACGGATTCTGATCCAGTTGGGGATCAAACCGTCATTCGACACATGGACGCTCGCCAAAAGCGCACGGATCGGCGCACTCAGACCCGGCACCACTGTCAAGAAGACCGAGCCACTGTTCCCCCGCCTGGAGCCGACGGAGGAGGAAAAAGCGGCCGAGGAAGCGGCCAGACAACGGCAGGCCACCGGACGAGGAAAACCGGCCGCGCCGACCGACAAACCCGCTCCGCAGGGCCAACAAAGCCCACAGGAACAAAAACCTCAGAAACAGCAGAAACAACAGAAAGAGCAGCCCCAGGCCGCCGGTCAGGGCCGCCAGTCATCCGCCACTTCTACAGGCGGGAGTGGGCAGGCGCCCGGTCAGATCACGATCGGCGATTTTTCCCGGATGGATCTTCGCACGGCGCGCATTCTAGCCGCCGAACGCATCCCCAACTCGCAGAAACTGCTCAAATTGCGCGTCAGTCTGGGCACGGAGGAACGACAAATCGTCGCCGGCATCGGGACCAAATATGAGCCGGATCAGTTGATCGGCAAACAGGTGGTCATCATCGCGAATCTACGCCCGGCCAAGCTCATGGGCGTCGAATCGCAGGGCATGGTTCTGGCCGCCGGCGACGGCAGCGTCGCCAGCCTGATCAGTCCGATGGAGGAGGTCCCCGAGGGGATGAAGGTCAAATAATCATCTATAGGGGGCCGAGGATATCCACGTCAAGCAGCCGCGCGCCGTGGATCACTCTGAGGATGTAGACGGCCTTTCCGACGACGCGAAAAATCGTTCGATACTCCCCATACAGCAGATGCCTGTAGACAGCGCCCAGGTCGGACGCTTCTGTAATGACGGGACACCGCAAGGGGAATTGTTCGAGCAACGAGATCTGGCGTTCTAATTCAGCGATAAAATCTTTGGCGGCGTGGGGGCGATCGCCTCGAATGTAAGTATAAATCGCCTGGATGTCTTTTTCAGCATGCCGCGTAATCTTAACGCGATATTTTTTGGGCATGCTTGAAAGATTTGAGAAATGCGCGTGCGGATCGAGTCCGGCCGGCGTGAACGTCTTCTTCGGCTTCCGCTAAAAACAGCGAGAGGTTTAGGGCCTTTAATTTTTTTTCGAAAACAGCCGCTTCCAGCAACACCGCATCCGGTTTGCCGTTGACCGTCACAATAACCGGCCGGCCCGTGCGATGCAATTGATCCAGGACCTCACGCATATGCTTTTTCAGGTCTGACACCGTCTTGATGTCTTCGGTCAAACTGAGAGCCACATGACCTCCTTTAAGGTTCATTAAATTGTACCAAATTTGGTATCATATGGCAATCACTTAACCAGCCATTCGTGCCGGCCAGCACGCCGTCGCCGGCCTCCTCACGCTGATCGAAGAGGTGCCGGAGGGGATGAAGGTGAAATAAGGGAAACGACAGATCTCAAATGACAGATATTGAACCTTTTCAAATACTACCTTCCCCCGCCTGATATATGCGCCTAAATAGGCCCCGATGAGAGATAGCACCAATTGAACAGCAGAAGCTGGAATAAGTACAACAATGGTAAACCAAACAAAAAATATTATATCTTCTGGATGCATTGGGCGGTCAAAAGATGCCGCAAAAACACCGTAGAGAAACAGTGGAAAGAATATAACGCTTGCGACACCCATCGCCAAGGACGATCGGGCTTGAGATATCCGATTATTGCTGTCAGCACAATTAGATAAATGACTATGGGTATAACTAACAGCGTAAAGTCCACTGTTAATCGCCACGGTAAACTTGAAATCATTCCTACTGCCCCCAGTACTGCAGTAAGCAGCCACCAAAAGTGGTTTTTCTGATAAAACATTGAGACGGCCATAAGCAAACTAATTTTATACGGTTCCGTATTACTGTCAAACCTCCTTTTGTCGTTTCCTCGTAGATTGCAATAGATGACGTTTCGCTGGACAAGAGAATACGATGAACACGAATACTCAAAATGAAAAGGCCAGGAGCTGGCTGGAACGGCGTGAGCAGAGGTGTCTGCTTCTTTCCCTTTCATGAGGCTCAGCCGGGGCGGTGAGGAGTGCCCTCTGGAGGCTGCCGCCATATATGGCTTCAATGATGCGGCAGCCGAGAGCGGCCGGGGCGTGGGGGCATCGGAGGAGCTACTGCACCGCACGGTCCCCCACAGATAAATAACCCGTCGAGCACCGCAAGCGCAGACGGCCTGTGCCGATGAACTCCCCTTGGTTGAGCCGATAGCCCCCCCACCAGTTGAATAGACGGCGGGGCTGGTTTATAATTTGACTGCACGTTAAAAACTTAAAATACTGAACACGACCACCAAAAAGAATACTTAAAGGACACGAAAGGACTCGCACGATGAAATGGCTTAAGGGAATTGTCATGCTGCTCATTGCCAATGTTCTGATTTTTATTACCTTATCGATCACGTTCTCGATTCTGGTCAACGTGGTTCTGCCCGCCTTCGGGATCGACGTCCGCGGTTCGGTCGATCAAACGCTGCTGCTCTGGTCGGTCGTCCTGGGCTTCGGCGGCGCGTTTATCAGCCTGGCGCTCTCCAAGCAGAT